>NZ_JBXAMO010000032.1:0-44979 GCF_058800725.1 Tardiphaga sp. GW822-FHT04G09
AACAGGCTAATGGTAGGGGGTCAATTTTGGACGCCGATCCCCCGGCTTACGGGGTCAATATTGCAGGCCGAATGACAGTTCACCCAACTTAACTTCCGTCACGTGAAATTGCTTCCACCGTCTGCCATTCGGCTGGTGCGCTATAACGGCGACGGTGATGGTGTCCGGTTGAAAAGTCACCGTTGAAACGCGTATGCGAATGCAAAAGTCAGCATGCTGACTTCCTCAAAGCAAAATCCCAACAGCGTGGCGACGCCGGTGCCAAGGGTGACCTGGCCGCTTGACACCATGAACTGGATGGCACCGCCGAATTCAGTATGCACCGTGCTGCTATTGATCGCAGAGCTGGTGGTAGCCCTCGAACGCCGCCTCAATCAATCGACTGAACAGCTCTCCACTGAAGCAGACCGTGAGGCGGGTTTGCGTCTGGGTGCTGCTCAAACACCCCCTCAACCCTAGCGCCTATCTCGACTGCCTGCGTCGGATCTCCGAGAAGATTTCCGACCAGTCCCACACCACCTGCATCTTTCAGCTCCACCAAGACCGCAATGTAAGGGACGTCATCTCGCACGGCCGGATGTGATGGATGCCATGCCCGCTCCCAGCTGAATATAGTACCTTCCGGCCTGACCTCGACCCAATCCGGATCGAATTCGTGACAGGCTCGGCGGCATGATGGTCGATCGCACCGATATCGGCCATCTGCTCAAAATGACGCGGTCATTTGCATCGTTCAAACATGCGACGCGGATCCTGGGCCGCTATGCGCTCGACAAGATCGCAGGACGGCGCGGCAGCCGCCTTGTCATGGGAAATGCGCTTGTTGGACGATTGCTCTCGTCATTGCGCGCCCGCAAGGTCGATATCGTCTTGAATACGAGCCTGGTCGAACTCATTTCGCGCGATGGAAAAGTTACGGGAGCCGTGCTGGCCGCCGGAGGAACCACACTTGCGCTGAAGGCAAATATCGGTGTCATACTCGCGTCCGGCGGCTTCAGCGCGCATGCCACAAGACGGAGCGAAATGCTGCCGCCCGTCGAGGTCCACAGTCCGATGGCGCCGGGCCTGGTCGGCACGGCGCAGGACGCAGCACTCGCGATGGGCGCGGTTTTGAGACCATCGGGCGCGACAATGTTTTCTGGGCCCCGGTGTCGACGCGACAACGCCGGGACGGCAGCCGCGCGGTGTTTCCGCACTTCGTTCTGGACAGGAGCAAGCCTGGCACGCTGTGCGTCGATCAAGGCGGCAGCCGCTTCGTCAATGAGTCGACCTCCTATCACGCCTTCGGGCGCGCGATGCTCGACAGGAACGAGACGGTCCCCTGCGTGCCCTGCTTCATCATCACGGATTCGACCGGGCTGCGCCGCTACGGGCTTGGCATGGTGCGACAAGGCACCCGCGATCTCACCGAATTTATCGCCGATGGATATCTGACCGAGGCATCGACGATCGCTGGATTGGCCGCGGCCTTGAACGTTCCGGCGATGCAATTGTCGCAGACCATCGCGCGCTTCAACGGCTTTGCCCCGGCGGGGGTGGACGAGGATTTCGGCCGCGGCACCACGCCGTATCATCGGGCCAATGGTGATCCGACGCATGCTCCCAATCCAACGCTCGGTCCGATCGCCGTTGCGCCATTCTATGCGGTCCGTCTCTATGTCGGCGATATCGGTGCCACCGCCGGGCTTCGTGTCAGCAGGGATGCACAGGTCCTTCGATCGGACGGCAGCGCCATTCCCGGCCTCTATGTCTGCGGCAACGATGCGGCCTCGATCATGGGGGACGCCTATCCCGGTCCGGGCATCACATTGGGCCCCGCGATCGCGGGTGCTTTTCGCGCGGTACAACACGGAATATCGAATCCCAGGCCTGACGACGTTTGGTCCGACCATCCTCCTCATCGATAGGGCCGTGTCACGTCCTGCTCAAGCTCGGTTACCGGTCGAAATTGCCTGGGCGCCATTCAATGGTGGCGTCACAGCTTTGTCCGTCGCTGGCGATCCGTAGCGGCGCGCAAGCACCGCGATCAGGATGCCCGCAAACACCATCGGGATTGATGCCATGTAGAGAATATTTTGTGCGGACAGCTGATATGCCAGCATCGCACCGATCAGTAATGGACCGGCAATGCCACCCAGTCGGCCTATGCCAAGGGCCCAGCCAACCCCGGTCGAGCGGATTGCGCTCGGATAATAAATTGCAGCGAGCGCGATGACGCTCTTCTGTCCCCCGCTGATGCAAAATCCCGCCAGGAACGCCGCCAGCACCAGTTGCCAGTCCGGGCGTCCGATCGAAAAGCCGAACACAAGCACCAGCACTGCACCACTGAGATAGACCACAGCGAGCGACTTGTAGGCGCCGATCCGATCCATGGCCGGGCCGATCGCGAAAGCGGCTATAATCCCGCCCACCGTCGTCATCGAAGTCGCCAGGGCAACAGTGCTGAGGGAGTAACCGGCATTGCCGAGCACCGTCGGCAGCCAGCTCTGCAGACCGTAGAACTCCGCGAGATTGAGCACGAACACCACCCAGATCACCAGCGTCCCCAAGCTCCGCCCGGCTGCGAACAGGCTGCCGATCGAACTGCGCTGCTCGGCCATTTCGGTCCAGAACCGCACAGGGCTGCTGACAGGGAGCGTGTTATCGACGCGACGGACGACGCGCCAGATGCGCTCAGGGGACGCCTTGGTGCGAACCAGAAAGTCCATCGATTCCGGCAAAGCGATCAGCGCAATCAGCGCGACGACGAACGGGGCGACCGCCCCGATCCACAACATCGACCGCCAGCCATATTGCGGGATTGCCCAAGCAGCCACGCCACCTGCAGCAACGAAACCGAGCGAGAAGCCGCAATAGATCGCCAGCACGAAAGTGGCGCGCGTCCGTGTCGGGCTAAACTCCGTCGTCAAAGCAATGGCACTGGGCACGACGGATCCAAGTGCGATGCCGGTGGCAAAGCGCAGCACGATCAGCTCAGTAACTCCAGATGCAAATGCTGTCGCGCAAGTGAGTAACGCAAAGCCGAACGTGCTGACGACCACCAGCTTGCGGTGTCCATAACGATCCGAGAGCGGCGAGACCAGGAGATAGCCGACCATCAGCCCAATCAACGCGGACGAGAAGATCGGACCGAGCATCTCCTTGGAGAGATGCCATTCACGGGAGATCGACGGCGCCATGTAGCTGATTGCCTGGGTGTCGAAGCCATCCAGGAACATCACCAGCCCGCATAGCACGATGATCGCATATTGAGTGAGCCCGACACGACGGTTGTTTATGAAATCCGCCACGTCGAACGATCTGTCCGAGACCATTTCCGCTCCTGCTTGCATCTGTTCAGACCGACGTCACACGCAGTTTTCTCGCTTCAATCGACAGCGATCTGCGTGGACTTGATGATGTCCCCCCAGCGGGTGCGTTCTCCGTCAATGAACTCCGCTGTAGATTTGACCGTCATCGGACTGGCTTGCACGCCAAGCGCCGTGAATTTGGACTGCACTTCCGGTTCGCGCAGGATTTCTGTGATCGCCTGATTCAACTTTTCGACGATTCCACTCGGCGTCCCCTTCGGCGCCATCAGCGCGAACCAGGTCACCGACGTGAAATCCTTGACGCCGGCCTCCCGGACCGTCGGCACCTCGGCCAGTTGGGGCGTACGCTCCGGACCGCACACGGCGAGGATCCGCAGCCTGCCGCTCTCATGCAGATTCAGTGAGGAGCCGAGATTGTCGAAGAAGATGTCCACCGTGCCACCGACAATGTCCTGCAACGCCGGCGCCGTGCCTTTATAGGCGACATGCGTCATGCTGGTCTGTGTCAGCTTCTGGAACAACATCGCGGTCAGGTGGGACGTCGACCCATTTCCTTGCGAGGCGAATGTCACCTTGTCGGGATTGGCCTTGGCGTAGGCGATGAGCTCGCCGACGGATTTGGCGGGAAAGTTCGGCCGGACGTCGACCACATTCGGCGCAGTCGCCAGTAGCGTGACGGGCAGGAATTCGGATGGCTTGAAGCTCATCTTCTTGTAGAGCGTCTCGTTGATTGCGATCGGTCCTGGCGGGCTTGCGAGCAGCGTATGTCCGTCAGGCGCACTGTTCGCCAGAAACTCCGCGCCGATATTGCCGCCGGCGCCTGCGCGGTTTTCGATGATCACCGCCTGCCCCCATTTTTGACGGAGCTTCTCGGCGACGATACGCGGCAATGCGTCAGCGGTGCCGCCGGCCGAGAACGGCACGACGATCTTGATGATTTTCGATGGATAGTCCGCCTCCACATTGGCGCGCGATCCACTGGCAAACAGCAAGGTGCCGATCGCGGCAACCGACAGAGTCCTCACGACTGTTTTCGCGGTGACCATATATTCATTCCTCCCAATGATTTTGTTTTGTAGATTTTATCCAGCCGCCCCGACGCTTTGGCCTGGCGGGGCTGTGTTACTGATGAGGCGTATGGTGCGCAGCACCGCTGTGGCGTCCGCCTCGCCCTTGCCAGCGATGTCGAATGCGCTGCCATGCCCGACACTGGAAAACAGGATGTCCGAGCCGACCGAGAATGCCGACGCGTTGCGCCCCGCCAAGAGTTTGACCGGGATATGCCCCTGATCGTGATAGATCGCGACAAAACCGTCGATGTCCTTGCGCGTAACCAGCAGGTCGGCGCCCACAGGCCCTTCGACCGCATGCCCTGCGGCACGCAAACGCGCAACGGCCGGCGACGTGATCTCATCGTCGTCATTGCCGAACAGTCCGCCCTCGCCGGCATGCGGATTGATGCCAAAGATGCCGATCCGCGGCGCCTCGATACCGAGACGCTTGAGTGTGTTCAGGCAGGTTAGCCCCGCCTGCTCGATCAGCTCGGGCGTCAGGCGCGCCAGCGCGTCGTGCAGACGCTCGTGCAACGTCGCATGCAGAATGCGGAGCCCGCCGCCGACAAACATCATGAAGACGTCGCTCTCGGGCACATGCGTCAGCCGCGCGATCAGACCGGGGTAGCCCGAAAACGGAATCCCAGCTGCATTGACCGCAGTCTCGTTATGCGGGCATCCAACGATGGCATCGGCGACGCCTGTGCGGACGAGTTCGATCGCTGACGCGACATATTCCACGGTAGCTCTTCCGGCGGCAGCATCGATCACGCCTGGCTTGAAACTCCCCGCAGGCAGTGCCTGCACCGGATGCCAATAAAGCGCGTCGCGTTGCGGCGCCTCACTGCTCTGGTATCCGACCAGGGCCCTGTCTGGCGCGTGCCGCTCGGCATAGTGCCGGATGACATGATCGTCCCCGACCAGGATGACCCTGGGCTGCTCGCTGCCAGCCAGATCCATAGCCGCCTTGACCGCGATCTCCGGCCCGATCCCATTCGGATCTCCGATCGTCAGTGCGATCGTCTTGATGACACCGCTCATCGCAATTCCTCGCATCAGGTCGCCGACAGGGACGTCGCCCCGTCGTCACCGGTGGGAACGAAAGCGTCACTGAAGAAGGCGTCGCGCGACAGGCCCGCTTTATTCAGAAAGTCGTGCCGGGCGGCATCGATCATTGCCGGCGCGCCGCAGGCATAGACTTCGAGTGCCGACATGTCGGGGTAGTCGGATAGAACCGCCTGATGCACGAAGCCGGTGCGCCCGCTCCAGGAGGGATCCGGGCTGGAAACGACCGGCGTGTAGCGAAACCACGGATGTGCTGTCGCCCATTCGGCCAGCAGGTCGGTCATGTAAAGATCGGCCTCGCGATTGGCGCCCCAATAGAAATGGATCGGCCGCGCCTCGCCCAGGCGGATGACGTTCTCGATCATGGACTTGATTGGCGCAAATCCCGTTCCCGTAGCGATCAAGATCGCTTGGCGCCCAGCATTTTCGCTGAGCGCAAATTCCCCATAAGGCAATTCGATTTCCAGCGTTTTCGCCTTGGCAAGGCTTGCAAGCACACCCTCGGAAAATTTGCCGCCGGGCACATGCCGGATATGAAGCTCGATCTCGTCGTTCTTCTGAGGCGGATTGGCCAGCGAGTAATTGCGGCTGTCGCCATCAGTCATCATCACGCGCACATATTGTCCGGCCTGAAAGATCGCGCGACGACCGATCGGCAAACGCAGATGAACAACGACCACGTCTGCGGCAAGCAGCTCGATCTTGCGCACCTTCGACGTGAAGATCTTGCGTTCGATGATGTCGGCGGAACGGATACGCGTCGGCGCCACCAACAGATCGCTTTGCGGACGTGCCTGACACAGCAGAACGTTCTGCGCAGGTCCGATACATGCCCCCTGCCCACGGACGACAGCCTGACCGGCGACGAGCCCTCCCGCACAGGACGAGCAGACGCCCTTGCGGCATGAATAAGGGATCGCATAACCGGCGCGCTCCGCAGCATCGAGAACCGTTTCATTCTCGGCACAATCGAAGCTGATATCCTTATCCGCGACAGAAATCAGGAAACTCACGCAGTTTCCTCCCAGATGATTGAGTTGTTGGTTGGCGGTCGGATCGCAGAAGCGATCCAGCTCGCATCGTCACAGAGGGAAGCCGAGCAGCGTATCGATATAGCCGCTGTCGAGCACCACGATCCGCTTCACCAGCTTTGCGTCCTCGCCCGCCACGCGATAGCGGTCGATATAGCGCCCGGTGGCGAAAAGATCGGTCGGCCCCTCGCGCGTGATCCGCGCCACCATGAATGGTGTCTCCGAGTCGAGCTCATCGCCTTCGATGTCGCCGATATAAAGCTGACCAAGGATGTGCCGGTAAGAATGCCGCTCATACACATTCGCTTCCAGCAGCGAAAGGATGCGATCGTGCAGCATTCCCTTGCTATCCATCCACATCAATCCGGCTTCGAGATTCTGGCTGTGATTGTCGGCCGTCGTGATCTTGTAAAAGCAATCGTCCGCAAAATAATCGGGCCATGCAGTGCAATCGCCGTCATCGATCTCACGCACGTAACGCGCCTGCACCATCGAGATCAGCGCCATCAACCGATGGCGCTCCTGCATGTCGCTCATAGACCCATCCTCTCACGGTATTCCTTCCAGAACCCGCGAATCGCGGCCTCGGTGATGCGGTCATCACTGCTTTCGATGGAGTAGCCGCCCATCGCGAGCACAGCCTGCTCGTCCTGCGATCCGGCCGTCCCACGTTGCACGAAGCCGCCGATGCAGCCGTCTTCCATCGAAACATATCCACCGGGACCGACCAGGTTCGACTGCTTCATGCGTATCTTGCGCTGTTCCGGCGTATCGTCCTCGAAGCCGAAGTAAGTCCACTTCAGATGCATCTGATCCGTGCCGCGCGGCAGGATGGTCCTGACGGCCAGCGCATTCTGGATCTGCTGCAGCACGAAGTTCGGGAACACCGACAGGATCTGGAGCGTGGTGTCGTCCTTGAATTCCTTGAAATTGCCGAGCAACGACATGTCCGACAGCTTCAGGTCGGACTGCGAGCGAATGTTCTGCTGGGAATAGACGTCCTTGGATTTCGCGCCTTCCGCTTCGCGGTCGACTTCGGAATAGCTCGCATGCGAGCCGCCGCTTTCATTGACGACGATGCCACCGC
The DNA here is from genome assembly GCF_058800725.1 of Tardiphaga sp. GW822-FHT04G09. Classification (NCBI taxonomy): domain Bacteria; kingdom Pseudomonadati; phylum Pseudomonadota; class Alphaproteobacteria; order Hyphomicrobiales; family Nitrobacteraceae; genus Tardiphaga; species Tardiphaga sp. GW822-FHT04G09. Next base: position 7,547 of record NZ_JBXAMO010000032.1, read on the forward strand.
GCTGTGACAGCCGGTTGAGTTCGAAGGTCGTGAAAAATGTATGCAGGATGCTGGCGTGATAACTGTCCTTGGTGTTCTCGACGTAGAGCTTCCAGTTGTTCGGAAGGATCTGCGTGAAGCGGCCAAGGACGACGGGCTTGCGCCCTTCCATCACGCGCGCGATCCGCGCGACGAGTTCCTCGCCGATATAGTCTTCGAGCTCCTCGGCGTCTTCATCAAAGCTACCGAAGACGAGACCATGCAGGACGACGACCCTGAGCTTACGTGGCCCGCGGTCGGACATGCAGAAATCCTTCGCGATGCCCCCCTTCCCACCGAGTCCGTCCTTGAAGGCGATACCGATCAGGTCGCCCTGAAGGTTATGGCTCCAGGCGTGATACACGCAGGTGAAATCCTTGACGTTACCGCGATCCTCGAGCGCCAGCAGCGACCCGCGATGCGCGCAGCGGTTTTCGAACGCGTATAGCTCGCCATCACGATCGCGCGTGACGATGACCGGCGTTTCGCCGACATGCACGGCGACAAAGTCGCCCGCCACCTGCAGCTCGACTTCGAGACAAAGAAAATTCCATGTCGGACCGTGAAACAGCACCTGCTTTTCACGCTCGAACAGATCCTTGTCGCTGAAAGCCCAATATGGGACGCGGCGGATTTCTCCCTCGTCAGGCCAATCAGACCGACTTGCTTCGATGCGAGTGTGCTCGTTCATCCCGCTCTCCATATTGTTCGTTATTCGAACGTAGTTCGTTATTCGAATTTTCGTTTACAAGCGGGTATGACACGTGTCAAGTTTTTAGAAATGTTCGAAATGCGACCGCGCGCTTGTCGCCCCGTAACGATCGCGGCGATGCGCATGGTCCCTTCAGCGAAAGGTCGCGCGTAGATGAAGCTGGTTTTTATTTCGGGGAGTAGTCACGTCGGATCGACGAACTGGAAGTTGGCGCCCGCGGCGGCTGAGATCGCAGAAGAGTCCTTCGATCATATCGAGCCTATCGTGCTCGACCCTACGCAGATCGATCTGCCGAGCTTCGAACATCAAAGTTCGCAGGAGCTCCCCGCCGAGGTCGTGCAGCTGAAGTCTCTGCTCGCTTCCGCCGACGGCTTCTTCGTTAGCTCGGATGAATACACCGGTGTGTATTCATCCGTTCTCCGAAACCTGGTGGGGTGGCTTCGGCTGGCGGATGAAGAGGAGCAGACACCGTTTCGAGGCGCGCTGGTCGCCTTATGCGGCACGGCGGGACGCGGCGCCGGCGGCTTGCGGGGGCAGCCTGCACTTCAACAATTCTTTCGCGAGCTCGGCGCGACCGTCGTATCGCAGCAACTCGAGCTAGGCTCGCTTGACGGGCCGTTCGATGCTGCGGGCGAATTACACCCCAAAATCAGGAAACAGCTTGTCGAAGGTTGCCTGCGCCGACTGTCCTCGTCGAAATGATGGTCCGCGCGAGGTCGATTCTGCTCAGCGCTTTTTGACTGGAGCGGCCTTCTGTGTGGGCGCTGCGGCCGGTCGTTTCACGCCAAAACAGCGCTCTTCCAGTCGCGCAGCGCAGTCCCGGACGACATCGAGAAACTCGGTGAGAAACATCTTGCGGCTCACGCGCGCCGAATAGGCACTGACGCTGACGGCGGCCACAATCGTCCCGTCGATATCGCGAACGGGCACGGCGAGTGCGCGCATGCCGAGTTCGAGCTCTTCGTCGCTGATCGCGAATCCCGATGCCCGGCTCTCATCGATGGCGTTCAGAAGCAGGTCCGGCTCGACGATCGTATGCGGCGTGCGCCGATGCAGCGGCTTCTGCCCGATGACGGCGCGGATCTCGGCATCCTGAAGCGCCCCCAGAAGGATACGGCCGGTCGCAGAGCAATAGGCCGGAAGGCGCGCACCAATCCGCACACCCGTTCGCACGATGTGCTCCGCCTCAGCGCGGGCAACAAAAACGACATGGTCGCTTTCGAGAATCGCGAGCGACAGCGACTCGTTCAACTGATCGCGGCCATATCCAAGAATGTCATTGCTCGACTCCGCAAGCCTGTCACGAAGACTGCGCGGCTGGCCCAGATTGCGCAGTCTCGGCAACGGCCGAAACTCGCGTCCCACACGCTCGACATAGCCGAGATCGACGAGCGTCAGAAGACATCTGCGCGCGGCAGCCCGCGTTGCGTCTGCGGCTCTCGCCGCATCCGCCGCGCTCTGCGCACCGCGCGACGACAGCGCTTCGATAATGGCCAGCCCTTTGGCCAGCCCTCCCATTCCCTCGACCGGGCGTACAGATGGCACACGTTTCCGCGATTTGGGCTGTTCAGCCGGCATTCGTCGTAGTGCTCTCATTGGGAAATCAGCTGGCGCGTTCGATATACGAACGACCTTGCGACTGTCAATCGCACGCACGCTTCTGCCGCCGCTTGTCAGACGCGGAGTGCGACCGCGTCAACCCACGCGAATTCTAACAAACCACGACCATTCCTGCGGTCAGACCGCGGACCAGCCACCATCTTGCACGAAAACCTGTCCCGTGATGAACGACGACGCATCGCTGGCTAGAAGCAGCATCAGCCCGCGCAGTTCTTCCGGATGGCCCCGCCTGCCCAGCGGCGTGCCGTCAAGGATAGCCTGATCAAACGCCTGCGTCGTTGCGAGCGACGCAGATGACCTTCTGCGAGCACCGAGATTCGTGCCCTGATGCCAGCCGGGAGCGATGGCGTTGCAGCGGATATTGTCGCTCGCATATTCAGCCGCGAGTTGTCTCGTTAGGCCGATGATCGCAGCCTTGGTCGCGTTATAGGCCGCCGAAATGCCGGGGCTGCCTGGATAGAACCCACCGAGCCCCATGATCGAACTGATATTGACGATAGAACCACCACCGCCTTCTATCATGATGGGCAGCAGAGCCCGCGTGCAGCGGAAGGTGCCGCTGAGATTGACGTCGATGGCTGTGGTCCAGGTCAGATCGTCCATCTCATGAATGCGGGTTGGCAGATCCGCAACACCCGCATTGTTGACCAGAACATCGATCGTGCGGCCCCGTTCCGACATCATCGAAGCGAAGGCGCGCACAGAGGTCTCGTCCGTCACGTCGACGGCCGCAGCCAAGGCACTGCCGCCTGCCCCTGTGATATCGGCTGCGGTCTGTTCGGCCGTCGAAAGATCTTGATCAAGACAGCAGATCTCCGCGCCATACGCCGCCAGCACCGACGCGAACATCCGGCCGAGTCCGGACCCCGCCCCGGTGACCACCGCTACGCGATCAGGAAGATCGAAGATCTCGCGATGTGGTGCAAATGTGGGGAGCATTGTATCACCTTCTCATAGCCATACTCTGAGCGCGGCGATCCGCTATCGCAGCTCGTCGCGCATGAACGAAGCGATCTCGGCGATCGCGGCCTCGGTGGTTGGGAATCTGGCGCCCATGGTGAGGAAGCCGTGGAGCTGACCTGCGTAATGCTTTTCAGTGACGGCCACGCCTGCTTCGCGCAATTTCCCCGCATAGGCGCGGCCCTCGTCCATTAAGGGATCGTAGCCGGCCGTGAGCACGAAGGCCGGTGGCAAGCCGGTCAAGTCCTCGGCTCGTAGCGGCGAGGCGCGCCAGTCTGCCCGCTGCTGCGGGCTCGCCAGATAATGATCGCGAAACCACACCATCGTGTCGCCCACCACCGGCAGACCATCCAGTGCGATCTGATGGGATGGCAACTCACACCGCAGATCGGTCACCGGATAGAGCAATACCTGGCATGTCTGCTGCGGCAACCCGCTCCGTTTGCGATGCAGCGCCACGACTGTGGCAAGATTCGCGCCGGCGCTGTCGCCACCGAGGCTGATGCGTGTGCCGTCGATTCCGAGCTCGGTGGCATGAGCCAGAACCCATTCCACCGACGCGATGGCGTCCTCGACTGCGGCAGGAAATTTGTGCTCGGGCGCGAGACGATAGTCGACGGCCAGCACGGCGCAGTCGCTCGCAGTGGCAAGACGGCGGCAAAGAATGTCATGTGAATCGAGATCGCCTAAAACAAAGCCGCCGCCGTGGAAAAACACTAACAAAGGAAGTCCTGCCGCATCGCACGGCACATAGAGACGTGCCTGAATGGCATCGCCGTGGACACCTGCCATCGCGATGTCACGAACGGCGTAGATCGGCGGCGGAACAAGCGCAGCGGCCTTGCGCGAAGCGGCCATCGCCGCCCGTGCCTCATCCGGCGTGAAGGTCTCATAGCGCGGCGCCTTGATTTCGCGAAGCCGAGCAACGAGCTCTGCGCTGTCCTGATCAAGTGACATCTCTGGTTTCTCCTGACTGTATCGGTATGGCGGATCGACAACGCCGCGACGTCACCCGCTTCCAACATATGTTGACTTATCAACATAGACGGGCGCAGCACCGGCCAAAAGGATCAAAGCGGAAATGCTTTGCGCAACTACAACTCCGTAACCGATATTGCAGTCTGCGATACCACGATCCGAACGGAATCCCAGATGCCTGCCAAGACCTCCGGCGCCACCAAAAAGACGGCGCTTCATCTCGAACGTTACGTACCGGGCCTGCTCGCCTGGCTTTCCAACAAGCTCGCGAGAAGCGCGTCGCACATCTATCGCAAGCAATACGGACTTGGCATCGTCGAATGGCGTATTCTGTCTTATCTGGCGGTGTTCGACATCGGAACCGGCGCGGACATCAGTCAGTTCATCGGGATCGACAAGGCCGCGCTCAGTCGTGCCGCCGTCTTCTTGGACGAAAAGAAATACATCACGGTGAAACCAGGCACGGGTCGAAGGATCGAATTCAAGCTGACCGCCAGGGGACGCGCGATGCACGACCGCATCATTCATCTCGCCCTCGCCCGCGAAAAAGCACTGCTTACGGGTCTGGACGAGCAGGAGATCGATAATCTGATTGGCTATCTGCATGTGCTTCTGAAAAATCTTCCGGCCGTCGAACAGGTCGATTTCACCGAGTTCTGACATCGCGAAATCCCATGGCGCGGTTGACGCGTGCCGTCGTTACAGCGAAATCCCACCATCGATGCTGATCTCGGCGCCAGTCATATAGCGGCTCTCGTCGGACAGCAGGAAAAGCACGACGTGGGCGACGTCTTCGCAGGTTCCGAGCCGTCCGAGCGGGATCGTCTGGGCGCGACGTAGCAGGTCCTCGCGCGGCCGACTATCCAGCATGGGCGTATCGATCAGGCCGGGGTGGACGGAGTTCACCCGGATTCCCATCGGAGCCAGTTCGAGAGCAGCAGCCTTGGTCATGCCTCTAACGGCCCATTTGGTGCCGACATAGGCCATCGCATTGGGGATGCCCTGCAGGCCGGCCGTCGATGAAATATTGACAATGGCGCCTTTGCGCTGCGCAAGCAGTGGCGCCGCATATTTGATGCCGAGCGCGACGCCAAGCTGATTGATCTCGAAATGCTGGCGTAAGGCCGCGTCATCCGTATGCGCGATATCGCGCGGTCGGTAGATGCCAGCATTGTTAACGAGCCCGTCGAGGCCGCCGCGCTCACCGCACGCATCCAGCACGGCCTGCCAGTTGTCGGCATTCGATACGTCGAGATGCAGATAGATGGCGCGATCACCGAGAGACGCAGCGAGCGCTGCGCCCGGCTCGTCGGCGACGTCTGCGGCAATGACGGTCGCCCCCTCGGCGTGAAGTCGCCGAACTTCCTCGGCGCCTTGTCCTCGCGCGCCGCCAGTGACCAGAATGATCTTTCGTTCGAAACGTTTCATGGCACCATCATCAGTACGTGCGGGACGCGGACCGAGACGCCGCGGATACGACGCCTCGGCTCAGTCAACTCAGATGCTTTCCATCGCGCAGCCGATCTCTTCCTTGGCTCCGAACAGCGCGTCGAGGGCCTTGGCATCCGCCGAGGATTTCGCGGTGACCTTCAGCGTATCCCAATTGTCCTTCGGATTCGGCTGTGCCGTCGCCACGACCGGCTGCCGGATCAGTTGATGATCCCATTCCCTGAAACCGACCTGCTGCGACCCATCCTTGAACTGCAACGCTTCGAGCGCGGCGACGAGTTTGGCGGCGTCGACCGATTTTGCATTTTCCACCGCAGCGAGCAGATAACGTGTCATGAACCATCCGGCCCAGACGCGATCCGTCGGCGGCTTGCCGTTGTCCTTCAGGTAAGTCGCCGTGAATTCCTTGTCTTCCGACGAATTGCCGGGATCGTTGTAGTACCACATCTTGCCGTAGATCCCGGACAACGCTTCGCGGGGGACGCTCCACAGATCCGTATCGCTGACCGCCGGCCCGCCGACCGTGATCTTTCCGGTCATGCCGAATTCATGCAGCTGCTTGAGGATCGGGCCGACATTGGCAAGGCCGCTAATAAGCACGTCCGGCTTGGCCTGGCGCACCTTGAGTATATACGAACTCAGATCAGTGGTTTCGACCGGGACGCGATCGACGCCGGCAATCGTGCCGCCGGACGCCTTGACGAAATCACCGAAGGTCGCCAGCACGTCGTCTCCCATGGCGAAGGACGCGACAAGAAAGTACCATTTCTTTCCCGCCGCGAGCAGGTCAGGTCCCATAGCCCGGGCATAGACGGGAATCGACGGCGGCGAGCGGAACATGAAGCGATTGCACTGTTTGCCCGTAACCTCTCTCGCAACAGCGTTAAGCGAGATAAATGGCACCCGCGCGCGCTTGGCCACCGCACCCATGGCCAGCGAATTTGCGCTCGATGTGCCGCCAAGCACGGCTGCCACTTTCTGCTCCTGGGCGAGCTTCGTGATCGACTGCGTTGCGCTCAAGGGATCGGACTCGTCGAGCCAGGTCAGTTCGACCTTGCGGCCCGCTACGAGATTGTTCGCCTGCTTGAGCGCCATCTGCACGCCGGCTGCGAGATCCGCGCCCTGCTGGGCGAACGGCCCCTGCTTGGCAAGCACCATGCCGAGCTTTACCGGCTCATCGGCCGCCGCACTGTGGATGAACGGCGATGCGAAGGATGTCACGCCTCCGAGCGCGATTGCCCCGCCGGCGCCCTTGAGCAAGCCGCGGCGCGACAGGTTTCCTCGATGGTCGGAATTTGAACCTTTATTATCCTGATCTTGCATCGTTATCTCTCCCCTTTTCTTCGTTTCTAGATTGTCGCGGCCGCCAGGCTGTTCTTTGCATCGATCTCGCCGCCATGCGCGATCCCGAGATATCGCGCCTGAAGGTCCGGCCTTGCGGCAAGCTCTGCCGCATCGCCTTCGAAGGCGACTGCGCCATTGACGAGAATGTAGGCGCGGTCGGTGATCGACAGGATCGCGTCGGCATCGTGCTCGACGATGATCAAGCTCGACCGCGAGCGAAGACGGACAATCGCTTCCATGATGTCGTTGACGACAGCGGGGGCCAGACCTTCGAACGGCTCGTCGAGCAGTATGACCCGGCATGGTGCCATCAGCGCGCGGGCAATCGCCACCATCTGTCGCTCGCCGCCTGAGAGGTTCTGCGCTTTAGCGTGTTTAAGGACGCCGAGCTTCGGAAACAGGTCATATGCTTCGTCCAGCGTCGCGCCGCCCGCCCGGGCCGCGACCCGCAGATTTTCCTCGACGGTGAGATTTGGGAACAGCCGTCGCCCCTGCGGCACGATCGCAATCCCCTTACGGTTGATCTGATGGCCCGGCAGGCCCTGGATAGCAGTCCCGTCAAGATGGATCGTGCCCTGATTGACCGTGCAGGCGCCGAGGATCGCGCGCAGGGCCGTGGTCTTGCCGACGCCGTTCCGCCCAAGCAGGGCAACGACCTCGCCTTCTCGCAGCCGCAGCGACAGGCCGTCGAGAACACGGCTGCCCTCGTATCCGCCAACCACACCCTGCAATTCCAGAACCGTGCTGCACGATGCCAATGATACATCGCTGCGGGCAGCCATGGCGGGAGCCGCCGACTTGTCGCGGGACTTACCGAGATAGGCTGCAATCACCGCGGGGTCATTGACGATGGCATCCGGCGGACCATCCGCGATCAGTTTGCCCTGATGCAGGACCGTGATCCGTTCGGAGACGGACAAGACGCGGTCGATATCGTGCTCCACCAGAAAAACCGCATGATTGCGCGCCAACGAGACCAGCAGGTCAGTCACAACCCGACGGTCCTGCTCCGCCAATCCAGCGAGCGGCTCGTCGAACAAAAGGATCTCGGCATCGCAGGCCAGCGTAACAGCGATCTCCAGCAGCCTCTGCTCACCATGCGAGAGATTCACGCAAAGAGTTTGGGCCCGTCCTTCCAGCCCGACGGCCGCAAGAAGACTCCAGGTCCGCTCGTTGACGTCATGTAGCTCATACGCATCGCGGAAGAAGGAGTGGCGGCTTGGGTGAGACGCTTGCACCGCGATCCGTACGTTCTCGAAGGCGCAGAGCTGGGGAAAGACCCGGACGATCTGGAACGATCGTCCGATGCCGAGCCTTGCCCGCTTGTGCACCGAAAGCCCGGTGATCTCCTGCCCCCGAAAGAAGATCTGCCCGCCCGATGGCGGCAGCACGCCGGACAGCATGTTGAAGAACGTCGTTTTGCCCGCACCGTTCGGGCCGATCAGGCTGTGCAGGCCGCGCGAAAATATCTGCAGATCGATATCCTTGGCGGTCACCAACGCTCCGAAATTGCGCGACAGCTTGCGGACCTCGAGCAAGGGCACGCTGGCTTCGGCATCCGATCGTCCCGGTCGATATGGAGTGATCTGCTGCGGCTGCGGCGGCACGCCGTCCCGCACCAATGTGTAGCGCGAACGGGATATCAGCCGCTGCGCCAGGCCGTGCAGTCCCTGCGGAGAGAAGATCGCCAGGATGATCACAATCGGGGCGAAGACCAGCCACCAATTCTCGATCGCCCCGCTGAGATAGTCCTTGAGCAGGATGAAGGTCATCGCTCCCCACAACGGTCCCAGGAAGTGATGGACGCCGCCCAGGACGTTCGCCAGCACGGCGTCGCCGGCATGCTGCCAATTCAGGTTGTTCGCATATGCACCTTGGATCAGAAAGGCCAGTAGCCCGCCGGCTGCGCCGATCACCACACCGGCGATCGTGAAGGACGCCAGCTTGAGCCGATAGACGTCGTAGCCGAGACTAGCGGCGCGCGCCTCGTTTTCTCGGATCGCCTGAAACGAACGGCCGAGCGGCGAATGCGCCAGGCGCCACAGCAGCCAGGCGACCACTAGGACGACCAGCACGCAAATCACATGGAAGGCAACGGCGCTCGGGAACATCGGCCGCGGTACGTTTTGCAGGCCGTTCTCGCCCCCGCTCACATCGGTCCATTTGAAAGCGATCTCGAATGCGATCTGAGAACACGCAAGAGTCAGCAAGGAGAAGTACAAACCACGCCGGAGCAACACGATCGCGCCGAGCGCGACGCCGAGCAACGCCGAGAAAACGATGGCGACAGCGAGCCCGCCGATCTCGTTGCCGATGAAGCTGCGAGCCGTGATGGCCGCGGCGTAGGTAGCGGTGCCAAAGAAGACCGACGCGCCGAACGGGACGAGCCCAGTATAGCCCAGCATGAGATTGACGCCGAGGCCATACAGCACATAGATCGCGATCTCCGTCACGGTAGCAACATTGATCCACCCGGCAACGGCGCATCCGGAAAGCGCGGCGAGCGCCACCGCCATGACTGCAACAGGATGCAGCCGATTCTTGATCGGGTTCATTCAAAACGCTCCCAAGCTTCACCGAACAGGCCACGAGGGCGCAAGAGCAGAACGACCGCCATCAGCACATACATCGCGACACCGGACGCTTCCGGGATGAATTGCACGGTGAGCGCCGTCACAAGCCCAACCATCAGGCCTGAAATGATCGCGCCTTTGTAGGAACCGAGACCGCCGATGGTCACGATCACGAATGCCGGCATGCTTGCGGCGGAGATGATGCCCGGTGAGACCGTCCACAGCGGGCCAGCCAGCGCACCGGCGATCCCCGCGAGCAGACAGCCGAGCGCGAAGGCGCCGGTCATTACCTTCGGAAAATCGACTCCGAGCCACCCCAGCATCTCCGCGTCGCGGCTACCCGCGCGCAGGATGCGACCATAGGGCGTGAAGGCGAAAAACAGCCAAAGCAGCGCCAGCACAACGATCGTGATCACCAGAATGCCGAAGCGATAGGTCGTAAGCAGTATCGGCCCGACCTCGATCAATCCAGACAGCGCCGGAGGCACACTCATCGGAATGCCGGCGGCGCCCCACACTGACCGGATGACCGCTTCAATGAACAATGCCAGGGCGAATGTTACTACAAGGCTGAGCAGCGCCCCTTCGCTGTACAGCCGGCGAATGAGCACGAGCTCGGCGACGACGCCGACAAGCGCCACACCGATTGGCGCCAGCAGCAGGCCGGGCCACCCCAGCAGACCGACGGCGCTGACGGCAAAATAGGCACCCAATGCAACAAACGCACCATGAGCGAAGTTGACGATGCCCAACAGGCCGAAAATGATCGAAAGGCCAACAGCAATAAGGACGTAAAGAAACCCCAGCGCTAAGCCGTTTGCAATCTGGGACAGGATTGCATCGATCATGCCGCTAGACCGATCGCGCCGGTGACCGTTTCTCCAATGCCGGCACAGCCCGCAAAGCCGCTTCCTTCCCTGCCCATCATTCCTCCGTCACGTCATTGCCGCGTCTTCGTCGACAAAAATTTTCCAGAAGATGTCCGAACAATGTTGTGAACGCAACATGATTTTTGTCGCATCGTAATTTTGGCGGCGCAGCATTGGCTCACCATCGCCGGCACGACGCCGATCTGCCGGCAGTCGGAGGAGGCTCGTCGCCTCGGTTCCGCGCTTGAGTGCGCTCCGACAATTTTCAACTTTTGCATCAGCGTTGAATTTCTATGTTGTGATGTCAACATACCGTGGCTATAGCCTACAAGGCTAACCGCGAAACATACGCGCTCGACAATCTTAACGAGGAGACGATCACTTGGTGGATAAGCCTAGCTTGAAATTCGACATCATCGTTGTCGGTGCCGGCTTTGCCGGCGTTTATGCCCTGCACCGCTTCCGGAAAGAGGGCTTTTCGGTGCGCGTGTTGGAGGCCGCAGACTCGATCGGCGGCACTTGGTACTGGAACCGCTATCCGGGCGCGAGATGCGACGTCGAGAGCATGCAGTACTCCTACTCTTTCTCGGAGGAGATCCAACAGGAATGGAAATGGTCTGAGGTCTACGCCCCGCAGCACGAAATTCTTCGCTACATCAATTTCGTCGCCGACAAGCTGAACCTGCGCGATGGCATACAGCTCAACACCCGCGTATCGGCAGCACGCTTCGACGATACGACGGAGTCCTGGCATATCGATACCGAAGCCGGTGAAACTTTCATTGCCGACTACTGCGTGATGGCGACCGGCTGCCTGTCCATCCCGATCGTACCGACATTTCCAGGTATGTCGGACTTCAAAGGACCGATCTATCGAACGTCAGACTGGCCGAAGGACGGGGTCGATGTGTCCGGAAAGCGCGTGGGCCTCGTGGGAACCGGATCATCCGGCATCCAGGCGACGCCGTTGCTGGCAAAGCGGGCGGACCATCTCTATGTTTTTCAGCGAACCCCGAATTATTCGATCCCCTCGCTGAACCGCAGCATGGATGAGACCTACGAGGCCGGTTGGAAGAGCGACTACGGTGCACGCCGTCTGGCGGCAAAGGAGACGCGCAACAATACGCTCAACGAAGCGGGAAACGTATCGGGATTGTCGGTCAGCTACGACGAGCGCGAGAAAGAGTTCGAACGACGCTGGACCGTTCTTGGTGGAATCAGCTTCATGTATGCGTACAACGACATGACCGGTAACCCGGAGGTCAACGCACATGCATCGGACTTTGTACGACGCAAGATCGCCGAAGTGGTGACTGACCCATTGGTTGCCGACAAGCTCTCCCCAAAGGACTACGGGATTGGCGGCAAGCGGATATGCGTGGATACCGACTATTTCCAGACGTTCAACCGTGGAAATGTCACGCTTGTGGACGTCAAAGAGGATCCGATCGAGACATTTACTGAGTCCGGTATTCGGACAGGTAAGAAAGCGTATGAACTCGATGCGATCGTCCTTGCCATCGGCTTCGACGCGATGACCGGGGCTCTGCTGCGAGTTGATATCAAGGGGCGCGGAGGCGTCAGCCTGCGCGACAAATGGCAAGATGGTCCGAAGACCTTTATCGGCATGGCAATCTCAGGATTTCCCAACTTTTTTATTGTGACAGGTCCGGGAAGCCCTTCAGTTTTCACCAACATGGTGACCTCGGTCGAGCAGCACATCGATTGGATCGCTGACTGTATCGATCACATGAAGAGCAAAGGCATCTCACAGATCGAGGCGTCGGAACAGGCTCAGGATGAATGGGTCGCCCATGTTAACGAGGTCGCTGACAGGACCCTCATGCCGCTCGCTAATTCATGGTATGTCGGCGCGAATGTGCCCGGAAAGCCGCGGATCTTCATGCCTTATCTCGGGGGCGCGGCAGGGTATCGCGACAAGATCGATAGTGTGGCACGCAACGGGTACGATGGTTTCGAACTGTCGTGAATCTTGCAGATCGCTCCACTAGCAATAGCCAGTCTATCTGGCTAACGCATGGGGTGGGCGGAGCGACAATCTTCCTCTCGATCCTCCCACTTGGCCCCGCATATGCGGGGCCATTTTTTTTAATCGAAGCGGCGGATATTCCCGGCCGCCAGGTCTCGTGCATGAAACCATCGAGTTTAGACATGCGGCGTCACGATTGAATTACACGTCTGACCGTCGTGTGATCGCCAGCTACAACGGCAAGCCAACATAGTTTTCAGCGAGCGACGTCGTGGCCGCCTGTGAATTAATCAGATAGTCGAGCTCGGCAAGCTGTAGCCGATCCATAAAACCATCACCTTCGGACATCCGATGCAGCATCGATGTCATCCACCATGAGAACCGCTCCGCCTTCCAAACCCGCGCGAGCGCTCGCCTGGAATAATCATCCAGGCCTGCCGATGACTTCTCAGCATAATACTCCCGCAACGCTTGCGATAAGTAATGCACATCGCTGGCAGCCAGGTTGAGACCTTTGGCACCGGTCGGCGGCACGATATGGGCCGCGTCACCTGCAAGGAACAGCCGACCGAAGCGCATCGGCTCCGCCACAAAACTTCGCAGCGGCGCGATGCTTTTCTCAAGCGATGGACCTGTCACCAGGCTTTCGGCCGCCTCGGGGTCGAGCCGGCGACGGAGTTCGTCCCAGAAACGATCGTCCGACCAGTCCTCAACTTGTTCATCTACAGGGCATTGGAGGTAGTAGCGACTCCGCGTCATCGACCGCATCGAACAGAGCGCAAAGCCACGTTCGTGCCGGGTATAGATCAGTTCGTCTGCCACCGGCGGTGTATCAGACAGTAGGCCAAGCCACCCAAACGGGTAGACGCGCTCGAAGGTTTGGATCGCAGACCCTGGAATACATTGGCGGGTAACGCCGTGAAACCCATCGCATCCGGCGATGAAGTCGCAAGCGACCGTTACTTCACTCCCATCCTGGACGAAGCTCACTGTCGGGCTTTGACCATCGATGCCCTGTGGCCTCACATCCTTGGCGTGATAGATCGTCTGCAACCCCGCCTTGGCGCGGGCGTCCATCAGGTCTTGCGTGACTTCGGTTTGACCATAGACGGCGACGGTGCGTCCGCTCGTCGCGGCCTTGAAGTCGATGGCGTGACGCTGCCCGGCAAAGGTGAGGTAGATGCCGGAATGGAGCAGCGCCTCGCGGTGCAGGCGCTCCGCCACGCCGACCTGCTCAAGAAGTTGAACAGTTCCTTGTTCAAGCACACCCGCACGGATGCGACCGAGAATATAGGCGCGGTCTTGCCGCTCGATGATGATGTTGTCGATGCCGTGGTGATGGAGCAACTGCCCAAGCAGGAGCCCTGCTGGACCGCTGCCAATGATAACGACCTGTGTTCGCAAATTAGTATTCCCGATAGTGAGCAGAATTCGACGTCGTCGGCGTCTGGCCGGCCGTCAGTTGGGCGACGAGGCATCCCCGCCATCGCCGAAGGCGGCCCATCCGCCGTCCACCGACAGCACCGAGCCCGTTACATAGCTCGCGGCTCTGGACGCAAGGAACAGGATCGCCTCGGCAATCTCCGCGGGATCGGCGAGCCGGGCCATCGGAATTCGTCGTCGTAGCCGGGGCGCATCGACGAAACCGTCGGCCTCGAGCTTCTTGACCAATGCCGTCGCGACAAATCCCGGTGCGACGGCATTGACGCGAATGCCGTCCGCGGCCCATTCGCAGGCCAGAGATTTGGTCATCATCGCAATTCCGGCTTTCGCGGCGCCATAGGCATTGCGCCTTGGTAGCCCGGTGACACCGGCAATCGAGCTGACATTGACGACGGCGCCTGCGCCAGAGGCCTTCAGCAGCGGATGTGCCTCACGCGTACACAGGAACGTGCCACTGAGATGAACGCTTAATACTTTCTCAAAACTCTCGAGCGTCTGCTCGGTGGTGGGCAGATGCGGGCTACCGATCCCTGCATTGTTGACCAGCGCATCAAGCCGCCCGAACTGCGATCCGATCTGCGCCATCACGTTGCGGACATCCGCTTCATTCGCGACGTCGCATCCCAGAGCGAGATGCCCCTCTCCGAGTTCGCGCGCGCGCGCTGCCGCTTTCGCAAAATCGATATCGATGAGGCAGACTGTATAGCCGCGTTGCGCAAACCCAATCGTGGTCGCCCATCCGATCCCGTCGCCCGCTCCCGTCACCGCCGCAACCGGCTTGTCATGGCTCATGCTACGTCTCCCTCGGCGGCCACGCTACGGTCGAATCCAGGACGCGGAATCACGCCCATCAGGATGTGCGACAATCCTCTGTCCACGACGATATTCTCGCCACTAATGTAGTCAGCACGATCGCTCGCCAGAAACACGACCGCATTTGCGATATCGTCAGGCTGGCCGACGCGGCGACGTGGGACCAGCGCGGTCCGCGCCTCGCGTACGCCGGCGGTGTCATAGATGCCGCGGATCATCGGCGTCTCGATCAGGCCGGGACTGACCGCATTGCTGCGGACGCCATACGGTCCCCACTCATCCGCCAACTGGCGCGACAGCATGACGATGGCTGCTTTGCTGGCGCTATAGGCGCCGCTGTAACTCTGCGGCGCATGGGCCGCAATCGACGCCACATGAACGATGGCGCCTTTGCCGGCGCTCCGCATGTCCTCCCCGAACACCTGCGCACAGCGCAGATAGGCGGTCAGGTTTAGCGCCATGATCGCTTCCCAATCCTTGATGTCGAGCGATGCCAGATGTCCGGCCCGCATCGTCCCGGCATTGTTGATGAGAATCGACGCAGCCTCGAACCTACTAACGACAGCGCGCTGAGCCTCCCTGACGCTGTCGTCGTCGGTCACGTCACAATGGATCGCGATCGCGCAGCCGCCCTTGGCCGTAATCTCATCGACGACCGAGGTCTGGTCCTGCCGATCCAGCAGGACTACATTGGCGCCGACCTCCGCCAAACCTAACGCAATGCCACGCCCGATGCCGCCGCCGGCGCCGGTCACGACCGCGGTACGGCCGCTCAGATCAATCCAGTTCATTGTCGTCCTCGTCTATCGTGGTCGGTGCTGGGCCAGACGTTTATCGCAGCGACGGCAGATCGACCCGGCGGATCAGTCGGTTCTCCTGCGCCGTGATCAAATGTCCGGAGGCCTTGAGATAGGCTAGCCAGTCCGGATCCTTGTCACGCTCCGCATGGCATCGTTCGAATTCACCCATATCGGGGAAGCCCCAGAGATGAACGATCTGGTTCAGCGCCCCAACGGCACTGGTGTACATGCCGAGCGGACGCCCGAGATATTTCAACTGCACAGGCATCGCGAGGCGATCGAACACGTCGATGAATTCAGCCATCTTGCGCAACTGGATCGTATAGGTGCGAAGATCGACGATTGGCGCATCAAAAGTCATCAGAGGTCACTCACGTTTTGAGATAAGGGCAGCCACCCTCTTCAATCGGCCGGAAGGCTTCGTCGGCGGAGAGCGTGGAGACCAGCTTGAAAACGTCGCCTGGCCCTCGGCTCTCTTCCGGCCGCTTGACTTGGAACAGGTAAGCCGGATGGATCTTGCGGCCGTCTTCGCGGATCTTGCCTTGACCGAAGCAATCATCATCGGTCGGCATCTTCTTCATGAGATCGACAACGTCGCGTCCCGCCCTCGCGCGCTCGACACCGAGTTCCCTGACAGCCTTCAGGTAATGCGTGACGCAGGCATAGTCGCCAGCCTGGCTCATGTTCGGAATGGCGCTCTTCGCTAACCGAGGCTTCACGCGCTCCATGAAACTGCGAGTCCTGTCGTTCATATCCCAATAGAATGTCTCAGTGAGCGACAGACCCTTTGCTGTCGGCAGGCCCATGGCGACGACATCAGTGACATAGCCGACCATTGCCGCCATCCGGATTCCGTTATTGTCCAGGCCGAATTCCTGCGCCTGCTTGAGCGCGGAGATCAACTCGCCGCCCGAGTTGGCGAATCCGATAACCTCGGCACCACTAGACTGCGCCTGGAGCAGGAAGGACGAGAAGTCCGTGGTGGAACCGAACGGATAGCGCACGGAGCCGAGAACGGTCCCGCCGGCGGCCTTGACGAACTTCGTAGCGTCCGCTTCGGCGGCATGGCCGAACGCATAATCTGCAGTGATGAAGAACCACTTCTTTCCGCCGGTACGGACGACCGAAGTCGCGGTCGAGTGCGACAGGCACCAAGAATCCCACGACCAGTGGACTAGATTGCGGCTACAGGCCTTACCAGTCAGATCAGAACTGCCAGCGGTCGTGATCAGCGCGACTTTGTTCATCCCCTCGATCAGATGTTTTGCATCGAGCGCGATCGAGCTGTTGCCGACATTCTCGATCATATCGACACCGTCCTGGTCGAACCACTTGCGGATGATGCCCAAACCGACATCCGCCTTGTTCTGATGATCCGCTACGAGCAGCTCGACCTTGATATCGGGGTTCGCGCTCTTGAATTCGGCGATCGCTTGTTCGACGCACGCTACGGTGGTTGGCCCGGAGACATCGCGATAGACGCCGGACATGTCGGTAATCACGCCGATCTTGATCGGCTTCGCACTACCTTGCGCGCGCGCCTGCGCAAATGGGGATAGCGCCGCAGCCGCGACCGTACCTTGCACAAACGTGCGTCGATTGATGGCCATCTATTTCCTCCAAATATATTCTTGTTCGTTGTTGGCTTTAATTCTTAGGTCGTTCTGCTCAGGCAGCGTGGGCCGCATCTTTCACTCCGGCGAGATGCCGCCCGGTGATGTATCCAAACGTCATGATTGGTCCGAGCGTGATGCCCGCCCCCGGATAATTGCCACCTATGATGCTGGCACGGTCGTTGCCAACCGCGTAGAGCCCCGTAATCGGCTGCGCGTCGCTCGTCAGGACGCGCCCTACCGTATCGGTCGTGAGACCGTCGAAGGTTCCAAGATCGCCCATGAAGATCTGCAGCGCGTAATACGGTCCCTTCCCGACCGGCGCGACGTTGGGATTCGGCTTGTTGTCGGGATCGCCGAGGAAACGATTGAACGCTGTCGTGCCGCGGCCGAACTGGCGATCCTCTCCTGTCACCGCCCCGAGATTGTAATCGGACACGGTCCGCTCGATGTTGGCGGGATCAACGCCAATCTTCGAGGCGAGCTCGCGCAGTGTGGATGCCGAACGCAGATAGCCGTTGCGAAGATAGATGCCGATCGGGACCGGAGCTGGTTTGGCGTAGCCGAGACCATATTTGCGAATGGTCGCATGATCGCAGATCAACCAGGCTGTTGTGTCGCGCTGTCCGTCATTGTCGGCAATCATCGCGACGCCCGTGTCGTGATAGGAGTTCGACTCATTGGCGAAACGATTGCCGCGACCGTTTACCGCGATGACGCCCGGCTTGTAGCGATCGACAAGATGCGGAAAGACGCCCGTCCGTCCTTTGCCCATCGGTACCTTCGAGATTGGCATCCACGCCGCCGCACTGGGAAAGCGGATATCGCAGACGCCGCCGGCAGCTTCGGCCATCTGATGCCATCGCCTGTATTGCCTTCCGGAGTCGGCGAGACGTGCTCCCCGCCACGAGCCAGATGCGGGTAAGCGCGGGCGATGCGTTCGAGGTCATGCGGAAAGCCGCCGCTGGCCAGCACCACGCCACGACGCGCCACGATCTGACGCTCAGTTCCGCCCAGCGACACAACCGCGCCGGTCACAGCGCTCCCTTCAATCAGCAGGCGTTTCGCCGTCGTGTTGGTCAGAATTGGAATCTTGAGATCGAACGCCGTCTTTGCCAGACGCGCCACCAGTGCGTTGCCGCTGGTGATCTGCACGCCACGGCCATGCAAAGCGAGATCCTTGAAGTGGTTGACAAGCCGCTTAGCGACATAGGCGGCCGAACGGAGCGACCGCGTGGCACGGAAGAAGTGCTTAAGATCCTCGTTCGAGGAATTGAACATCATCCCGATGAAAGTGATGGTCGATAGTGGCGGCCGCAGCCGCTTGATTTCGTCACCGAGGTTACGCGCGTCATACGGCGCTGCAGTTACAGAGCGGCCGATCGCCGCGCCGCCCGGAACGTCGGGGTGGTAGTCCGGATAGCCTGACAGCACGAATTTGGCTTCGGTTTCGCGCTCGAAGAAGTAGAGCATGCGCGGCCCCTGGTCGAGAAATGCATCGATCTCCTTCTCGCTGAAGTAATTGCCGGTCTCATTGCGCAGATAGGTGATCGCCGCCTCGCGACTGTCAGAGTGTCCGGCACGCGCCGCATGAGAGTTGCCAGGAATCCACAGCACGCCACCAGAGAAAGCCGTCGTGCCTCCGAAGTGCTCTTCTTTTTCGATGATGATGACGTCAAGACCGAGCTTCTTGGCGGTGATGGCGGTTGATAATCCACCTGCTCCCGACCCAATAACCAAGACGTCACACGTCTGCGTTTCATATCCCATGGGTTTCCTCAGCGACGCCCTTCGACGCCGCGCTTTTCTGGACATTAACGCGATCATTATGGGTGAACGGCCGCCCGGCAATGGACGATCTGAATCATTTATTGTACTTTTCGCAAACCACATCCTGTGCCGCAACGCACACTAATCGTCTCGTACGGAGCGACGCGCGTGATACCGCACTATTTTCTCTCTGAAGAAAGTTCACAGGATATCGATGGCTCGTTCCTTCACATCGAACCGATCGTTGTTCGCAGCAGCCAGCATGATTGGATAATCCGAACACACACCCATCCGGACCACCATCAGATCCTGTTATTATCGAAGGGCGGAGGGACGGTTGAGGTCGAGGGCGAAGACTGGAACCTAACGTCCGGCACACTGATCATTATGCCCGCGATGACGGTGCACGGATTCCGCTTCAAGCGCGGCACGAACGGCCTCGTGATCACGGTGTCGACTTCATACCTCCGTTCTATCCTGCGCGACGATCCGGATCTCCTGAGCGCTCTGGTACGTCCAGCGCGATTTCTGCCGCAACATCTTGGAGACAGTATCGATTTGCAGAAGGTGTTTGCCGCGCTTGAGAGGGAATTTGTCTGGGCTGCGCCCGGCCGAAGCGCGGCCATCCGTGCATATTTGCATCTGATCGTCGTCACCGTCAGCCGTTTGCACGGGAAGGCGGACCAGCCGAACCGCTCCGGCGCACGCGATGTCGATGTCGTACTGCGTTTCCGCGAACTGATCGAAGGATCGTATCGCGACCACCCATCGCTCGCCACTCTCGCCCGCAAGCTCGGCGTCACGACCGCGCGTCTTAACACTTGCTGTCGAAGCGCAACGGGAAAGTCGTCCTTGGAATTGATCAACGAGCGGTTGCTCGTTGAGGCTAAAAGGAAGCTGATTTACTCGGAACACAACGTTGCAGAGATCGCAGTAGCCCTGGGTTTTTCTGATCCTGCATACTTTAATCGGTTCTTCACGAAGGGCGTCGGAACGTCCCCGGGGGCGTTCCGGAAGGAAGCATCGGGCGCAATCAAGAAGCGTGGTCTTGCTGTGTAGGGCAGTACGCCTCAAGCGATTGATCCAGCACTATCTCGTAGTCGGATACTAATCGACGTTTGGGCATAATTCGGCCACTGCAGGGATCGCCGCAACTGAACCGTAGGGCAAAAACCACTCCGCTACTGTCCGCCCCCGCAAACGGCCCGCGTGGCCGCGAACTTTCGCCAGCGACCGAGCGCGGGAGAACAGACGGCCCTGCTTGCCTGCTATGTAGGAATCCGCTGCGCAAGACTGATTCAAGTTCGGTCTGAGCTCCTTATCAATCGGAGCCCAGATAGCCTTCGGCATTGCGATTGGTAATTGGTGGTAATATTACGTAGGGGTATAAAAGGACGCGGCCCTCTCAAGGCTGAAACAGGGGTTCAATTCCCCTAGGGAGCGCCAGCCTCATTATCTTGGCTGGATCGATTCATTGCCGTTTCATCGGCAATGACACGCGCAGGTCGGCCTAGCACGTTGCGGACCTGTTATCGGCGCTCGCTGCCTCTCTCCTCGCCAGTTCATGCACAAATCCCGCTGTCTGCGCCTGCGAAGGTGGTGCGAAGCAAATGACGCAGCCGTTCCGCGAAGTCGTCGGCTGGTCGCTGTGCCCCGATGAACAGTCGAGGGGTTCCTGGCTCGGCACGCTGCGATTTTGGCCTGTTTGTGATCACTGCCCCACGCGGATCATCGGAACGTTGCCGACATCCGGTGCTTGTCGTTGCACACCAACGATGGCCTGCACCGACGCCGCCTCACCGCGCGGACGCATGTCGTAACCAGCGAGACGTGCCGAGATGGCCGACGACCACGCATCCAGCAGGTTTACGCGCCGCGCGTTTTCGCAAGCCGGCATCGCACTGGCCGGCCTGAGTGCATTCGCGGCGCCTGCAGCCGCCAAGACGGAGCAATCGATGCCAGCCCCTGCCATGGACGATCCACGCAGCAAATATCCAAAGCCGCCATTCAAGCGGCAGTCGCAACCCTGGCCGGGTCTCGCCCGCGAGATGCAGCCGCCGCCCGATCATGGCGAGCAAAGCTACCGTGGCTCGGGCCGTCTGGCCGGACGCAAGGCGCTGATCACCGGCGGCGATTCCGGCATGGGCCGGGCCGCCGCGATCGCGTTCGCGCGCGAGGGCGCCGATGTGGTCATCAACTATCTTCCGGCCGAACAGCCCGATGCAGATGACGTGCTGAAGCTCATCAAGGCGGAAGGCCGTATCGGCGTCGGCATCGCCGGCGATCTCAAGGACGAGGCCTTCTGCACCAGCCTGGTCGCGCGCGCGGTGCAGGAACTGGGCGGCCTCGACATCGTCGTCAACAATGCGGCCCGGCAACAAACCCGCGCGTCGATCCTGGATGTGTCGTCGGAAGATTTCGATGCGACCATGAAGACCAACATCTACGCGCCGTTCTGGATCATCAAGGCGGCGCTGCCGCATCTCAAGCCGGGATCGGCCATTCTCGCGACCTCGTCGGAGCAGGCGATGGATCCCTCCGCCGAACTTTACGATTACGCGCAGACCAAGGCCGCGACGACCAACTACGTGAAATCGCTGGCCAAGCAGCTCGCGCCCAAGGGCATTCGCGTCAACGCGGTCGCACCCGGCCCGATCTGGACTCCGCTGCAGGTGTCGGGCGGCGCGACGATGGAGAAGCTGGAGAAATTCGGCAGCATGACGCCGCTCGGGCGTCCGGGCCAGCCGGCTGAACTCGGCTCGATCTATGTCCAGCTCGCTGCGGCTGATGCAAGCTATGCGACGGGCCAGGTTTATGGATCGGCCGGCGGCTCCGGACAGCCGTGAGCGGCAGGACTTTGCGCGCCGGCGACGTGCAGTTCAATTCAGGAAGGAGAACAGCGCTATGGCGATTGATGAGTTCATCAAATCCCTCAAAGCAGAAGTGCTCGGCCTGTCGATCGACAAAGAAACTGTCGCGCAGACTGAGCCGCAGCGCCAGGTCGATGACGAGGGGGTGACGCCCGAAGGTCAGCGATGGGACGCGGACAAGCCGATGTCCGGTCCACCGAACGACTAAGCAGAGGCGGAGTGGTTACGCCCACAATTAAGCTGCGCGGCGCTCTCCGGCGCCGGCAGCCGGCTACATGAAAGACGTTTTATGGTCCAGCGCGCCACCATCGTGGATTGCCCGACGCGGCCGCCTTGCCCTGCCTGCGGCATGAACATGATCGAGGATGAGCGCATAGATAGATACACGCCGGCGGAAGCTGATACTGGCCGACTGATGTGAGCCGCGGCAGCTCTTTGCCTTGGTCGTTCACCGGCTTCAGCTTCGAGAGCTTCGGGCAAGGACGTCCGACCGTGCCGCAGATCCAGTCCCAAACGACCAGGCCGTCGACCTGCTTCTCGTTCTCGATGATCTCCGCCGACAAGCGCGTGTGGATCCCGGACCAGACGTTATGCCTCGGGTCAGCGGCCGCGTTGCTGCAGACCGACCACATCACGAATTCCTGCACGTGGGTGGGACGCTCGAAGATGTTTGTGTTGTTGCCGTCGAGACAGCCTTTCAGCTCGATCGCGCAGACCCGATCGTCGAGGAGCGTGACGGAGTAGTCGTAGCGGTTCGATCCGCCCGCGCTCTGCCAATCCTTGATCAGCTTCTCGTCCTGCATGTGATTGAGGACGAGCGACACGAAGTGGCGCTTCGTCGCCATCGATGCGGAGTATTGCCCGCGGATGCGCTGGATCGCCCCCTCAAGGATGCCGCTGTCGTAGAAGTCCTTCTCTTCGAGCCCGTGACCGGAGAGCTTGTGGGCTTCCGTCCGGATGACCTCGGCGAACGCTTCGATCTTGGCTTCGAGGTCGGGATTCTTCTCGCACGGGATGGAGGCTTCGGGCATGCAGCAGACTCGATCAGGAAGTTCAGGCTGCGGCGCGCACTCGGGAAGGAGCCAAGATCGGTTCGAATATGTTCTCGGCCAGGTGGCGCACCACGGGCACGACGACGCCGTCCCCGGTGAGATGGTACGCCTCGTTATAGTTACCGGGCAACCGGTACGTGTCGGGAAGCCCCATCAATCGCGCGGTCTCCCGCGACGAAATGAGACGCGACCGGACCTTCTTGCCGTCAACGACCAGAATCGACTGACGGCTCGACCCGCCCGCAGGCGTCCGGAGACAGCCAGCGACGTCGTCGAAGCGAATCTCGGCGCGCTGCACCTTCACGCCGTCCTCATCGAGGCGCGTGCGCTTGTAGATGCCGCCGACCATGCGGCGCTTCGCCAGCTTGGCCACCTCGACCTTCTTGCGATTCAGGGGCGACATCATGCCGAGGAGCTGGCGGGTTTCCTCCTGGGTGTGCCACTCGACGTCGGCCGGATCGTCCTCGATCAGATCGGCGAACACCGTGTTGCGCTTCGCCACGGGCGGCAGCGACCACCAGACCCAGTTCTTCTTCATCCGGGCCGGAACGCCGTCGTAGGCGGCCTGCAGGCCTTTCGTGTGCCACACCTCGGACGGAACCGTGGTGGTCAGGCCGGCCGGAATCGCGACGTCCGGCCGGACCCCGATCACGAACAGACGCGGCCTGGAATGCGGGATGAACAGCGAAGCATCGATGACCAGGGCTCCGAACGTGTAGCCGGCCGACTCGAACGTGTTGCAGATCGCGGCGAAGTCCTTGCCGCCATGCGACGTCAGCGTGCCGCAGACGTTCTCCAGCGCGATGATCGCAGGAGCGCGGCCGTCGGCCTGCAGATCCTTCATGAGCGCCCAGAAAGGCCAGAACGTGCCTGAGCGGTCGCCTTTCAGGCCTGCACCGCCGCCGGCGAGGCTGAGGTCCTGACAAGGGAACGAGGCCCATGCGAGATCGGCAGTGCCAGGGAGCTGGTCAGCGGTCACCTTGCGGACGTCGCCGGTGAGCTGGCCGTCGGCACCCCAATTGTCGCGGTAGACGGCGGATTTCTTGATGTCGAAGTCGTTCGTGAAACTGCACGACCAGCCATCGCCCAGGCCAGCTCGCGCCATACCGCCTCCGGCGAAGAATTCGTAGAAGTCTGGCATGTCAGGTCCGACGCGATTCACTGTGGGATTGTGGCATGTTAGGCCCCGATCGTCCCTGAAAATCAAGGACAAATGTAGAACGAACTTGTGAACATACAGTAATCAAGCGATCAAGTTCCCCTTGTCTTCAGGGCCCCTCGCTTCCATGACGCGCTGCCAAGCGGCGTCGCGGTGCTCCTCGGTCTCGAACGCCCAGGTGCTGTCGGCGCGCTCGGTGATGCCCTCGAAGCGGATCGAGGGACCGCTTACCTCATTCACGGCGACTGCGACCTGCATGAGGCCGCGAGCGCGATTGCCGTGCCTGTCGAAGTGGGAAGTCGATACGCTCTTCCGGACGCGGGCGATCGTGTCGAGATTGACTGCGTCGTTCTGGAAGCCGGCGAGCGGCTTGTCGGTGGACTCGATGAAGTGTGCCATCAGACCGCCCTCATGACCGCCGCCTCGTCCGCCAGCAACGGGTCGCGATAGAGTTCTCGGAATGTCAGCCGGTCGCCAATAAGCGCCTTCCTGAGTCTGTCTGCAGCGTTGCCGTATGCCCTGCGCTCGTCCTCGGTGGCTGATAGGTCGGAGAGGTTGGTAAAATCGACCAGAGTTGCATCGATGTGTTCGAAGACGGTCTTCTCGCGATCGAACTTTCGGAATTCGATCTCATAGTCCTTCATGCTCAGATCGAGCACTTCTTTCGGAGTCGTGATCAGCCTAGAGAGACTCCGCTGCAGAGCGGTGGAGCCCTTCGGGAAGCTATCACTGTCGCAGCAGCTTTCGCGCAGCATCCTGATGGCACGTTCGAACGTCGGGAAGTCGTTGTCCCTGTACGCCGCCTCGACCAGCTTCAGCAGATCCTCCCCCAGAATCTTGTCTGCGATGGTGGCCTGGTTTCTGTCAGTCATCTTGCTCTCTCCTCGTTCTGTTGCTGTCTCACTTGTGTCGCCATCGGCCTGATCCTCACGGCGCCGCTGCACGGCAGATCGGCGTCACGCTCGTCGACGCCGCAATCCCGGCACACGGTGCGGTCGAAGCGGAGCGTCCATTGATGGCTTGAGGCGGCGGTGGGCATCAAGCATCCTTCTCGCAGCCAACGTCCTCTGCGATCTCCTGCAGACGCATCTCTCCGTAGCGAGGAGCCCTCTCGCCTGGGTGCGACGGTCTCGAAAAGACCTTCTGAAGAAACTCAGATGCGTCGTCGCAATGCTTGGCGCCTTCAGCATCGCCTGCCTCGGCGCGCGCAATGGCGGTGTTATGAATCCAAAAGTATACTTCATGCGGACTTAAGCTCTCGATGATCCAACGCCGCCGATCGATGAGCATGGCATGGATCTGCACGACCTCGCTCTCGAATTCTGGCTCCAGAAGGACCATCAATTTCATGATGACCTCCTGGCAATCCCGATCGCTGTCGTTCCACCTCGATACCACCTCTTCTCGAGAGAACGGGTTCGCCCTGAGTCGATAAAGAGCATTGAGAAACGTGTTTGCTAAGCCGATGTGATATCCATGTTGGGCATCGAACAGATCGAATACGGCATCGCCCTCAGTGCGTTCTTTTGCCATCATGCGACTTCCTTCCGGACGATGTTCCTGGCTTCCTTCTCGCCGCTGAAGACGGCACGTGCGTCGTCGGTGCGCCGAAGGATCGATGGGATCAGGCTCCGCACGGTCTCGAACAGAAGCTTGCCGCCCTCTTCGTGGTCGCGGATGTAGCTCTCGCCCATGTGCTTCTTGAACGTCTTGATGAAGCCCTCCCAGCCGTA
This sequence comes from Tardiphaga sp. GW822-FHT04G09, assembly GCF_058800725.1. Taxonomy (NCBI): domain Bacteria; kingdom Pseudomonadati; phylum Pseudomonadota; class Alphaproteobacteria; order Hyphomicrobiales; family Nitrobacteraceae; genus Tardiphaga; species Tardiphaga sp. GW822-FHT04G09. Next base: position 33,313 of record NZ_JBXAMO010000032.1, read on the forward strand.
CCCGACGATGGCGTCGAGCGCCCTCATCTCGGGCTCAGTCAGCCTCATGACGCAATCGCATTCGATCTTCGGACGCTGTTCGATCTTGGCCATCATCACATCCCCGGCGTCGGCGCGGGCTCTGGTACCACGCGCGTGAAGTAGATGAGACGCCGGCCCGTCCCGTCCAGGGAGTCGGCGCAATTGTATGAGTAGCCGTTCTTCTCCAGGCGGGAGATCGTCACGTACGGCATCTCCTCGCCGTCGTGCAGCATGAAGAAGAGGGTGTCGCGACTGGCGTCGATGAAGGCGTCGGTGGTCATGTCTTCGCCTTCCTGAGCTTGCTGGAGGCGGCGCGACGCTCGCGGCGGTTCATGCCCTCGCCGCCGACGCGGTAGCGCCTGGGCAACTCCTCAGGCCCGCTCCGGGTGATGAGGCCCGCTTGCTCAAGGCGAAGCGCAAACTCATCCTCCGAAATCGAATTGCCGTACTGGGCGCGCAGCTCGCGAATGCGCGTCATTCGAAAGTCTTCCATCACGCCGCCTTCCCCACCGGGATCTGATCGAGGAATTTCTTGATCGTCTCCGGATGTCCGACGATGACGTTGCCAGTGAGGGTGATCATGGGATCCGGAGCGACATGGTATCGGACGTGCTGCCGGTGGCCCTGGCGCAGCCGACGGCGGGCGCGGCTCGGCGATCGGCATCCGGACCAGTCAGCGACGAAGACGGTCAGGTCGGGCATCTCGCGGATGGTCATCAAATGGCCGACGTCAAGGATGTCGAGCGGTTTAATGATGGCGCCGCGCGGCTCGACGAAGAGCGGCACCTCCGAGAGGATGCGCGCTTCCGGTGGGTTGTAGCCGTGCGGGATGATTTTCATCAGGCGGCCTCCTCCCTCGGCTCCAGCGTGCTCCATTCGCCGTCGTCGCCCTGAAGCATCACGCCGAAGCGCTTTCCGTTGCGCATGAGCAGGTCAAAGTAGGCCTTCGTTTCATCAGCAGAGGCCTGCGGAATGCCCGACTGACTGATGATGTCCTGAATGGTGAAGCCGAACTTCTCGATGCCGCACCATGCGTAGTCTCGACCATGGAAGAAGACGAGCGCCTTCTTGACGGTCTCATACTCTTCGGAACCAACGTCTTCGAATTCATGTGTCGCGATACTGAAGAGGCATCCGTGATACGACATCGTTCCGGTGAACCCGCGGTCACCCAGGCTATCCGCGAGGTCGAACCTGAATTGATCGGCATCATCGACCGTGATGCCCCATTCTTCATTCAACAGAAGCTCGCCACCACGGCGTTCATCGAGCGACGGGTTTTCATTGAAGGCGAGAGCCATCGCCGCGGCGGCCGTGATGCGCCGGTGGATGAAGTCCTTCGACTGCGTCTCCGATGCCGCCGCCGTGGCGGCCATCTCGTTCATCGCCTTCATGGCATCGTCGATCCCCGACACTTCGAACTTGTCCGTCACGCCAGCCTCCTGAAATGTGAGGGGCCGGAGTTGTCTCTTGCAGAACACCCGGAGCGATCCAGGCGCGCTGCTCAGGCGATAGCTATCCCGTTCGCTACCGCCACCGGCAGCTCGCAATCATCGTCCGAAAGCTGCAACGCTCAAGAGTAACCTTCTTTAAATCTCTTAAATCTCGTCAATGAATGCTAGTTCGGACACGATGCGCTCCAGGCATCGGAACACGCCCTCGACGGCCGGGTCCGGCGGCAGGACTTTCGCGAGGATCTGCAGATGACGACCACCGACGGCGCGCGTGACGCCGTCCTCCTTCACGGTAACGGTGGCGATCGGACGCTCGGCTCCATCCCACCGTGCGGTGATGATGAGATCAGCCACCGAGGTACCTCACCTTCTCGCTTTCGGCGTCGTCGTAGAGCCAGACGAACTCGTCCTCGGTGACGCACCATTCGAGGCTGCGATCAATCCAGATCGGCAGCACGATCACCAGTCCGCCGTCGATGTCCTGCCCGTGCAGCACGATCGATTGCGTGCCGGCGTTCTGCCACCAGCCCCAGTTCAACAGATCGCGCTGCGGCACGTAGATCGCGTTCGCGTCCGGTCCCCAGCCCGTCTGCAGCTTCTCCAGCAGTCGCAAGATGCCATCATTCATCGTCCAACTCCGCGCGTTGACCGAGCCCATAGTATCCGTGCGGGATCAGAAACCATTTCAGGTTCGGGTCGACGTACAGCACGTCGAGTTTCGTTACGCGCTCCTCGACGTCGTCGAAGCCAATGATGACGCCGCGCATGTGATATGCGCCGCGCTCGACGTCCGCCGTCAGCCGCCATTGTTCGACGACGGGAGCGGTAGCGATCTCGGCGTCCGTCGGCGTTTTTCCGGCCATCAGTTCTGTCAGTGTAGTCATGGTCAGTGCCTCGGTGCGGTGGCGGCACGCGCGTCCAGCGTCGCCGAGACCAGCTTCTGGAGCTTACGCATGCTGTAGCGCTCGCGCTTCCAGACGCGACCGATCACCTCGAGCTCATCGGGCTCAAGGGGCGCGTTGAAGCCCACCTCGTCGATCTCTTTCTCGATCTCGCGCAGCACGTTCGCCGCGAGCGCCGGCAGGTGCTCCAGCGTCGGCATCGGCATCTTCACGACGCGGAAACGGTCGAGCAGGTATCCCGGCAGCGGGTCGAGCGAGTTGGCCGTGCAGACGTAGCTGACGAACGACAGGTTGATCTCGGCGTCGAGCGAGCTGTCGCGGTAGACGCGCGACGTCTCGACTTCCAAAAACGGCGTCAGCGCGTTCCAGAGGTTGCCGTTGAAATCGCTCGAGGCCGACTTTTCCAGTTCGTCGATCATCACCATCACCGTCGCCGACTTCGCCATCGATAGCGCACGCGCGGGGATCGATGGCGTGGTCGAAGACCACGTCTTCGAACTACCCGAGAAGCGTGAGTCAGCGGATCCCGCACCGTCGAACCTGTAGCAGTACAGCCCCACAAGCTCCGCGAGCCTGCGCGCGATGCGGCTCTTGCCGCCGCCGGGCTCGCCGACGATCAGCACGGGCTTGATCAGGGCGGGACGGTCCTCGCGGAGATCGCGGATCAGAAGATCGACCACCGACGGCGCGTGCGGATACTCCGCCAGCAATGCACGGCGCACCTCGGCGAGGTCCGGTGCCAGGACGTGCGGCAGGTGCGCTCCGACGAGCGGCATGAATGCCGCGTGCGCGTTACGGTCCAGCTTCGTCGACTTCTCCATCGGGATCGCGACGATGCCGGGTCGCGATTTCTTCGCGGCTGCAATCCGCTCGCGATCCCCCTTTCGCTCGGCATCGCGCTCCTTCATCCGATCCCAGACGCTAGGCTCGACGTCGACGGTGTCGTCCTGCGCAAGATCGCCGACGGCGGCGAGCTGCCGATCGACTTCCACGGCAGCGATGCGGAAAACGCTGAATGGAGACTCGACGTATTCCCCGTTCGCGGCCTTGCGCCAATGCACAAGCCGGCGTGTCGCCTCGCGGACTAGAGCCGGGGCCAACGTGGCCGCGCTCTCACGGACGAGGTGATCGAGTTGCGGCAGAAAGCGCGCGAACGTCCACGGCTGCTGCGGGTCGGCCTGGAGCATACGCCACGCGATGGCCTCCAACGCCTGGCCGCCCGCGGTCAGCGTATCGGCGACGGCCGTCACGGGGCCTGCCCAGACGTCACGGGGCGGCCTGGGAGGCCCGTCGTTATGCTTGCGGAACAGCGCTTCGATGACGTCGTACAACTGCTGATCGCCGATATATTTGCAACTGTCCGCCCAAGCGGTCTCGGCGGCGTCATCCCAGCGGGATTCCATGAGCAGACTGATCGGCATCGGGTAACTGCAGCGCACGGCATCATCCTCGGCATCGGTCAAAAACTCGGCACGGTCCTCGGCAACCGCGCGCAGCAGGCGCTCGCGCAGGGTTTCCTGGACAGCGACAGCGGCCACGCCGATCGGCTGGAAGCCTTGTCGGCGGCCCTTGGAATCGGATATTTTGTTGTCAGTTGGCATAGGTTTTTGTTGCCACTAATAGGCACCAAAAAGCAAGGATTCGACTACAACATGGTTACCAAGTCCAGAAGGAAGCCCGCTGAGGACCACCTGCCCGGTGGCCGCCCCCGTCACGACCCAGCCGACCTGCGGTCCGATCGGTTGGTCGTCAGGATTCATCCGGATCTGATGTCGGAGCTGATCGAAGCGAGCCGCGAGCAAGGCATCAGCCGGTCCCTTTTTGTGGAACGCGTGCTGCTGACCTTCCTGAACTCACGCCGTCCAGACGGGCACCCGCAGCGGCTCGATCGCATCGGTCGATATGAGAAGCCGGCGCCGGCCGACAGCAAGGGCAGCGTGGATGCGATCAATTCGGTTTGGCAGGGAATCCTGCAACCCGACGTCACCAAGCCGCGTAAGGGCAGCTAACTACACTTAACTGCCCTCCCGAGCCCGCAAGGACTCGCAGTCCACATTTCTCCACCGCCCGCCTGAAATTTATTTTCTGCCAACATATCGGTCGAGAAATCCACGCCCGCTTGAACGGGACGCGTGTGCGACCTGTCGCAAGATGCCAACATACTGTATTTGTAGGCTTTCCGGCGCTTGCGCCTGTCCGGAACCGCGGTGATGATGCGGGCTCCCGCAGCCTGGCGAACCCATGGACACCGCTCTCACCGACACCTACGCAGCTACAGATTTGCCCGCCATCAAGCGCGGCAAAGCTGCGCGCGTGCGTAGCCAGGCGACTTTCGACGCCGGCTACGTGGCCGTCCGCGACGAGCGCTCGAAGCGCCGCACCGATGACGCCAAGGAGCGCCAGGAAGAGCGTAGCGAGCTCGTCGAGCGGCTGAAGGCGATGTCCGCGCACGAGCGCGAGTGCTACCGCATCGATCAGCTCGACGAGAAGCTACGTCGCGAAGCCGCGGCGCATGTCCAGCTACAGCTCGCATATGACGCCTGCTACGAATCCCTCCGGACCGGAGATGCCTCGCTTGCCACGCCGAAGCAGCGCTCCCTCATCCGGAACCATGAGCGCATCGAGAACCTGAAGAAGAACGGACAGTGGCCGCCGAAGACGCTCTCGGAGCGCGTCTCCAAGGGCTACACGTTCGCCGGCGGCCTGGTCAGCGGCAAATATCGCCAGCGGGATTTCACCTGCACCCAGTTCGCCAGCGAGGATCACTGGCTCCTGCGCCGTTTCGTCGCCGCCGTGCCGAAGCCGAGCAGGAAGACCGGCGCCCAGCAGTGCACCGCCGGCATGACCAAATCTTTCCGCCAGACCTTCTCGCGCAAGTGGGACGCGCTCATGATGCCTCACTTGATGTTGAGGACGGACTGCGCCGACTTCTTCCGTGTCGAGGTCGATGCTGACTTCACCACGGCAGTCGATCTCTCGCACGCTTTCCGCGAATGCGGCCTCGCGCCCGAGCAGGAACCCCAGATCGTTGCATGGGTGCGCGACGATCACCGCGCCGGCATCCTGCACCCTCACCTCCTCTGGGCGCTCCCCGAGGGATGCGGAGTGTGGGAGGACGGCAAACAGAAGCGCATGCTGTTCGCGGTCGCCGCCGGCCTCACCTCCGCGCTGCAGAAGATGGGAGCAGACTCAGGCGGGCTTGCCAACATTCACGACACCAAAAACCCGATCAGCCCGCACTGCGCCTACATCATCTGGAACGACAGCAAGCTTCTGAATCTGAAAGAGCACCTTGCGTTGCTCAACGCCACCGTCGAGCCTCGCCAGATCGCGCGCCGCATGGCCCTGATCGAGCTGCAGGCCGCCATGCTGTCGGACGACCAGAGCAACAAGCTGTTCTCCTGGGCGCGCGCCGGCACCTGGACCATCGGGCAGACGCTTCATGAGAACGGTTCGTCCGGTCTGTCTCCGGTGCCGACCGTCATCGAGCGCGTCGAATTTCGCGAGATGATCGTCGAGCGCCTCCTGCAGCAGGCGGAACAGACTTTCGATATGTCGAAGCCGTCCCGTCGCCGTGCGATCGAGAAGCAGATTCGGGATTGCGCCGAGTGGACCGCCCAGCGATTCCTGAAGGGCACGAAAGACCGCGGCCGCCGACGCGGCGCCGCCGAGCACCTCGTCGACGCCGGCCTCGACGACGGCGTGCAGCGTACCGCCAAGGAAGCTGTCAGCCAGGCCCAGCGCATCGGACAGACCTACTCCGCCGGCAACAAGCGCGCTGCCTCCCTGACCGCCATCAAGGACGCTCTGATCGCCGCGCTGCGCGCCGGTGGGAAGATCACCCAGCAGCTCATCGCCGAGGCCTGCGGTCGTTCCGTCCGCACCGTCGCCGAATACTGGCGCGTCGCACTGTCCCTCGCGAAAAGCGCCGTCTCGGCCGGTCCGAACGCGTGCGCGTCCGAACATGCAGTTGAGACGCTAGAGAAGGGGGTAACCCCTGTCCTGTCGCTCAATGCCGGCAACAACGACGCACCGTCCAACCCTCCGACGATCACCGGCGGATGGTCCAAGCCGGTCGAACGCCTCGAAAAATTATCAGACCGCCCGGCGCAGCCGTCGGCATCCGGAACAAACCTGACCAACTTCCTTCGTGCCGGCGTCCTCGTGGTCCACCGTACGCCCTCCGACCGTCTCGAACGGCTCGCCGAGTACCTCGCATCACCGACCGCCGCATCAAACCGCCGGATCACCGCATCAGGACGGTCCTCCGACCTCACCCGTCGCGCCCGCCGTGTCATCCCTGCGGTCAGCCGGACAATCCATCCGACCACCGCCATCGCCTTCGGAGTCCGGTCGTGACAGAGACATTTCGCCCTTCGACGATCGCCGAATACGACCGGATGAAAGCCGAGGCATTCATGCGTAACGCGGACCGCCCGAACAGCAAGTTCGTCGCGAAGCGCGTGAAACAATCTCCGGAACTCCGCAAAGCAAAGGACAGATTGAGGAGCGCAGCCTACCGCGTGCGGCTTGATCAGCGCCGTCGTCCGGAGCGCAGCACGGTTGCCAGCGCGCTCCTTGAGTCACTGGTGACCACATATTCACTCTCGCAGCTCACGTCGGATGAAATCGGTGTTGTCCGTCGGATGTTCGAATCTCTGGTCGGCCGAGGGTTCGACCGAGAGGAAATCGAGGACGTGATCCGGTCATTCCAAAAAAACCTGCCGAAGTCTTGTTGGTAGGCTTGAGCGTTGCAGCTCTCTTCGTAGACTGATCCTCGTTCCACTCAATGGGACAAACTGAGGTCCGCTCCGTAAGTCTCGCCAGGCTGACCGGAGCGGGCCTCTTTCATTTTCGGGAGTCAGCATGCGAACTGCACTTTCAACCCGTCGCGAACGGTCGGCCGAAGAACGGCGTCAGCGACAGCTACAGCACGATGCGGCGTACCGACAGCGGTTGGCCGAAGACGGTCAACCGACGCGTCCTGTGCTCGCCGAAGCGGTCCTGCAAGTGGTTCTTGAACATGCTCTCCGAGACGAAGGTTCGGCCCGCAGGATCATGCAGACCGCCGACGAGATGCTTCGCTCGATCGTCCGAACGGATGGAACGCCGCGTTATTCGGATGCGGGGATCGAACGCACGTTGCGCCGGATCGCCGAGGAAATCCGTGACAGACAGCCGGACGGTGACGACCGCCGTCCGAGCGCAGCGGCCTGACCGCCATGCGTCATCCGGTGATTTCCATGCTCATCATTCTCTGCTGCCTCGCCACCGTCGGGTTTAGCACCGTCACGCTCGTCGCTCTCGCCCGCCTGCTTCCGGAGATGACCGCCCGTGCGACCCGTTGACCTCAAGCTCGCCGGCGACCTCAGGACGCTTCTGCTCGCCGTGTCCGATGCGGTCCAATACAACGCACCGTCGATCGTCGTCGGCACGCTGACAGCCGCATCGCTTCGCGTGCCGCCGGATGCGGTCAACCGCATCATGACGCTCGCGATGCAGGCCGGCGACAGCATCGACCCGGACCACCGCATCGCGCAGCTCGCGAAGATCAAACGGATCGTCGATCACATGCTGCACGAAGCCTGCGGAGGCTCGGCCGCAGAAAACCGGGGAATCCGGCTCGTAGTCGACAATTCGGTTTGACAGATGCGGAACTCGGCCCGAGATGGTCAGAGCATTGCAATCCAACAGGGATTCCGATGCGCGTCTCCGACATCACCGCCGAACTACTCAAGCCACTCATCGCCGAAGGCCTGAGCCAAAAGCTCATGGCCGAACGCCTCGGCGTCGACCGGCAGACGATCCGACGGCGCATGAAGGCTTGCGGCCTGCGGAAGGCCGCGAACGCACGCACGGCGGTCCCGCTTCGAACGCTTCGTCTCGAAGTCCGCATGGGACATCTCCCGCGATCCCCTGCTCCGGATGAAGTTCGACGTGGCGCAGCACTTCGCGGCGCTCCAGCTCCGCACGGCGTGCCAGGAGTCGATCGGTGCGAAGGGTCAGGACCTGATCCGGATGATGACGTCCAGATCAGGCTTCGGACCGTCCCAGGGCCTGACGGACAACGAGCGCGCCGCCGAAGCCCGGGCACGCATGGCGAAGTGGATCAAGGAATGCGCCCGCCGCGAGATCGACGTGCGGCCGGCCGTGATGATCGGCGGCCACGGGATCCCGCTGAAGGTCACGGCCGCCGAACTCGGCCTGGCGACCCGGAAAGCCGAACGCGTCTGTAAGGAAAGCCTCGACGTCATGTCGCGGATGTTCAACTGGGCGCCGACCGGACAACGCCGTCGGCATGCGTGGATGGATGAGAAATCCACAGCCCTCGAATCCTACGATGTCGCAGCGTGAAAATTCTATTTGACACATGCGGACGTCGACCTGACTTTGTGATGGATGATCCCGAACTGCGGGGATAAAGCAGTCGTCGGGACCAAGAATGCCCCCAGAGCCCGCCCGGCCCCACCCGGCGGGCTCACCCATTTCAGGTGTCCGCCGATGCCGGTCCAGTTTCGGGTGGTCCGGACGAAGACCATCGATCCGGACAAGATCATCGACCGGGCGCTGCTCGATCCCGCCCAGCAGGCAGTGACCGAGGTCGCCAAGTTCGCCAGCTTCGACCTCAACAAGGCCACCGGCGAGGTCTTCGACAAGCCCAACGCGCTGACACGCAAGGCATTCACGTTCGGCCCGCTGGTTAGCGGCGATCCGGACATCGTGGCGGCCGCGGTCTTCGCGAAGGACGTGCAGAACAAATATCTCTGGCTGCAGGCCTACGGAGGCGTGCGGACGGCAGGCGACTACGCGACCTCCGATCTCGGTGTCGTGGTCCCTGGCCCCGACGCGGAGCTGGTCGACCCCGGGCTTCGACAAGCTCGGCAGCCTCTCGCGGAACTTCCTCAAGGGGCTCCGCCGCAAGAAGCTGACGTTCTCGAAGACGGGCAAGGACGGCGATCTGCTCATCTATGCACGCGATGCCGCGAGAGAGATCACCGCCAAGAAGGCGGGCGGCAAGCTACTCGGCAAGGTCGATCACAACGCGATGTACCTCATCGCGGTGATCAAGAAGCAGGCGAGGTTCGAACAGCGGCTCAACGTCGAGGCCATCGTCCGCGAGACGGTGAAGCGGACGCTGAAGCGTGCCGTCCGCAACGTGCTCAAGAGGCTGCCCAAGCCGTGATGCGGATGGGAAGCTAAGTCGAGTTGACTGCCCGTTCGGGACATCATGAATGTCCGGTGCAGGCTGCCAACATATGCGGCGCGAACTGCCAACATAGATGGACGACTTGCCAACATAGATGATCAATGTTGGCACATGAAATCGATTAGAGCCGCGCTGGTTGGCGAAGGCCTCATTTGCTTTCCGACATCAAGAGCTTCGCGATCTCGCTCACCAGCGGGCTCGTAGGCTAGATGGGAGGGGGTGTCTGGGTCCTTCCTGGCCCACCCCCGGGGCGGGGGTCATTCGCGAGGGCGCCCACGATTTCTAGTCAAAACTCGAAAAAGCGGGTTACCACGCGCTTCGAAATTTCAGCGCGGAAGTGGCCTCGTCGTCGCCTTCGAACCTCGCCGGAGCCCCTCAATTCAGGCTTTTGCGGCGAGCGTCCGGACATTTTCTGCGGCCGGTAACCAGGCCGACAGGTTACCACTTTCCGGTTACCACGTCTCGCTTCGGCGAAGTGGTAACCAATCGGACCCTATCACATGCCGATGATGTCGCAGCGCCAGTACGCCACGCATCGCGGCGTGTCGCATGTGATGGTCGGCAAAGCCGTGAAGGCGGGCCGCATCAAGCTCACCGACGGCAAGATCGATCCGGAACAGGCCGACCGCGACTGGGCGGCCAACACCCGGATCAATCTGTCGAATGTTAAGGCGAAGGCCAAGAAGGCACGGACCGCGGCCAAGGCGGCGCCGGTGGCGGACGACGCCGAACCGGATCCCGCGGAGATCGCGCTGCGCCGCTCGCTCGGGCGTGACACCCGCACCAACCAGCCGCTGCACGCTCAGGCTCACGGCGGGGCGATCAAAGGTGAGAAAGATGATGTGGCATTCACGCCGGCGGCGTTCGCGCTGGCGCGTGGCGACCAGCCTGCTGACAATCTCACGATGGTGGACGCCCAGCTCGCCCACGAACTCATCAAGATCGACGAACGACGGACCAAGGCCGGCCAGCTCAAGGGACGCTTCATCGACCGAATTTCAGCCAACAACCGGTTCTTCGAGGTGGCGCGGCAGTTCCGCGACGCCTGGCTCAACTGGGTCGTGACGACCGGTCCCCTGATGGCGGCGCAGCTATCGGAGAGGCTCGGCATCGAAGTCGACGTGCACCTGGTCACCGTGACGCTAGAAGCCCATGTCCGAGACCAGCTTGCACTCAGCGCCGGCGTCACCCTCGACGGCGACACCGCCGCCGTCAATTGAGCCGATCGGAGGTATCGACGGCCTCAACGCCCTGTTCGACAGCTCGGACCTTCTGACTTCGTGGCGTCGCGGACTGGAGCCCGATCCGGACGAGACCGTCTCTGAGTGGGCGCATAACAACCGGGTGCTGCCGTCGAAAGGCGCGGCTGCTCCCGGACCATGGAGGAACGAGCGCACGCCGTTCCTCACCGAGATCATGGACCACATGTCCGCGTCGAGCCCGACGCAGAAGGTGGTCTTCATGAAGGGCTCCCAGGTCGGCGGCACCGAGTGTGCCAACAACGCCCTGGGTTACTGGATTCACCGACGGCCCGGCGCCATTTTGATGGTGCAGCCCACCGTCGATATGGCGAAGAAAGTGAGCCGGCAGCGCCTCGGTCCGATGATCGAGGAGTCCAAGGTTCTCCGCAAGCTCGTCGGCGCCGGCAAGACCACGTCGCGAGACGCCGCCGACACCCTTTTGATGAAGGATTTTCCGGGCGGCATCCTGATGCTGGCCGGCTCGAATTCGGCAGCGTCGCTCGCGTCGATGCCGATCCAGTATCTGATCTGCGACGAACCGGACCGGTACCCGCACGACGCCGACGGCGAAGGCGACCCGATCCTCCTGGCCGAACAGAGGACCTCGACCTTCTTCAATCAGGGCCGCGCGAAGATCATGATGATCTCCACGCCGGTCGACGAGGAAACCTCGAAGATCAAGAAGGCGTTCCTGCATGGGGATCGCCGCTACTACAACGTTCCCTGCCCGCACGATGTCGGTGGCGCCGTCCACTTCATCAAGCTGTGTTCCCCGTCAGCGCCCATGAGACAAATTGAGGGACTTCCCGGAGGGAGGATTTCTGGTTCATCGTAGCCGCAAG
>NZ_JBXAMO010000033.1:0-44193 GCF_058800725.1 Tardiphaga sp. GW822-FHT04G09
TGCTCCGTGCAAATCACGGAACCCTATGAATCAGCGATTGAACCTCTTGGGAATCCTGAATGTCGATCGGCCCTAGAGCGTTTTCGAGCGAAGTGGATGCCGGTTCGCGTCAAGAAAACGTGTCAAAACAAAAAGCTAAAGGCCGATCTGGTTTTTATTCCATCAGCATGACGTGATCCCCTGCGGCGCTGGGAGCGCTTGCCCACGGTGTCATCTCGGCCTATCTGGAACCCGAATGGCGGGCTCCGGAATGATCTCGGGCCTTGGCCGTTCCGAGATCGTCTGATGGTGCAGCCTTTATCGACCCCGGAGAGCACAATGCCTGCGTCCGAGCGGCCGTCACGGCTTGCGTCGGTCATCGTCGCATCGGCCGCGGCGTTCGCGGCGCTCCTTGTGGTGGGCGCAATCGGGCTGTGGGCACATTATGGCACGGCCGTGTTTTTCGAGATGATCAAGACCGGCATTGCCGCCTGCATGTGATTGGCTGCCAAAGAGTAATTCAGGGAACATTCCATGACTGATCGAACCACCCGGCCGCTGGTCATCATTGCTGCCTTCGCAGGTAGCCTCGCGGCGGGATTGCTGGTTGTGCTGTGGCTGACGGGAGGTTTCCGCAATGTCGCAGCACCGGCCTCGATCGGCGGTCCGTTCCAGCTCACCGATCAGTCCGGCCAGACCGTCACCGAGCAGAGCCTGAAGGGCAAGCCGACGCTGGTCTTCTTCGGCTTTACCCATTGCCCGGATATCTGCCCGACCTCGCTGTTCGAAATGTCGGAAGTGCTCCGTGCGATGGGCAAGGACGCCGATCGTATCAATACCTATTTCATTTCCGTCGATCCCGAGCGCGACACGGCGGCGATCATGAAGGACTACCTGTCGAGCTTCGATCCGCATCTGAAGGGATTGACGGGCTCGCCCGATGCCGTGGCGAAGGTGATTGCCGGCTACCGCGTCTATGCCAAGAAGGTGCCGACCAAGGAGGGCGACTACACGATGGATCACACCGCGCTGATCTATCTGATGGACAAGGACGGCAATTTCGTCGCGCCATTCAACCTCAAGCGCAAGCCGGAAGAAGCAGTCGCGGATCTCAAGCGCTATCTCTGAACTCGCCCGCGGTTTGCTGCCATCGTCCCCGTCCGATGCACCAGGCCATGCTCAGTCTTTTCCCAGTGATGGCGCCGGGTCCAGAATAACCACAGCGCGCGCCAGGTCGCGATCGAGAGACATCCCCAATAAATCGGCGTCAGGGCCAGGATCCAGCCATCGCGCAGGCGACCACGGCGCATCAGGCCGGTGAGGCCCAGGACGCATGTCGCGATGAAGCCGCCGGCGATGGCCAGCATGTGTAATGACGACAACCGGCCGCCAAACAGCAGGCCGCTATCTGCGAGCAGCAGGTAAGCGATAAGTTTGACAACCAGCACCGCAAAGGCCAGCGACGTCAGGATATTGCCGCCGAAAATGATGTTGAGTGCGAGAAATCCCCGCGCGCCGGCTTCGTCCCACAACCGGCGGGGATCGCGCATATGCACGGCCCAGGTCTGCATCCAGCCTTTCATCCAGCGCGATCGTTGCCGCAGCCACGCGCCGAAGGTGATCGGTGCTTCCTCGAGTGTAACTGAAGGAATGGTCATGGAACGATAGCCGAAACGGGCCAGGCGAATCCCGAGGTCGGCATCTTCCGTAACGTTATAGGCATCCCAGCCGCCAATGCGGCGCAAGGTGTCGGTGCGGAAATGGTTCGAGGTACCGCCAAGGGGCAACGGCATGCCCAATGCGACCAGCCCGGGCAGGAAGACCGCGAACAGCCCGGCATATTCCACGCTCGCCATGCGCGATAGCAGGCTGTGCGTCAGATTGTCGAAATGCAGGCCGGCTTGAACGCAGGCGACGTCGTCGTTGTGCTGGCGAAACATGTCGAGCGCGGCGCGCAATTGGCCAGGGTCGGGATCGTCTTCGGCATCGAACACCGTGACAAAGCTGCCGCGCAAGAAGGGGAGAGCAACATTCAGCGCCTTCGGCTTGGTCTTCGGACCTGCTGCCTGTGCGATGAGGACCTGAACCTGCGGTCCCGGTCGTGCTCTGGCAATCGCCGCGCGGGTCCGCAGATCGTCAGGCTCAAGAACCAGAATGATGTCGAGCTTCTCGGCGGGATAGTCGAGCCTTTGCAGGGACCGCAACAGACCCGGAACGGACGCTGCCTCGCGATAGAGCGCGACGACGACGGAATAGATCGGTAACTGATCGTCACGCAGCGGCGGCAACTGCCGCTCCGGCTGCGGCGGAACCAGCACGCAAGCGAGCCTGAGGAGCGAGAAGGCGAGAAACCAGATCGCTGCCATACCGCCGATCAGGTCTATCGCCAGCGTCGGATACAGGAGCGCGAGAACCGCACATATCAGCAGCAGAATCGCTGGCTGCAGTCCTTCGTGCCAACCGACGGTCGACTTGGCCGACATCGCCGGCTGCTTTTGCCGCAGGCCTTCTGCGGCAATGCGCGACAGCACATCTCCGGTTTGCTCGGTTAGATATTGATGCAGGTGATGCCGCGTTGTCAGGCGAATGCGGGCAACGAGCGACGGATATGTCGTGGAGAAGCGCGTCAGCCGACGCGCCGCAAAGGCGCGCGGCGCGACGACCCAGGTGAGAGCGCGATTATGCCGGAGCGGCAGGATGCCGGATTCTGCGATCCTCGGAAGGTCGGCATCTGCCAAGGGGCAGTGAGTGCGCCCGACTGTCGAAAGATCGTCGAAGTCGACGCCAAGGTAGCGGGCCAGATGCGCGACATACTTTTCCTCGCTGATGACGCCCCATTGGATCAGGACCTGATCGGCGCCCAGATTGAGCTCGCGACTCCGGCGCTCCCCGGCGTGCAGAAGCGGAACCGGGAGTATGCCACGCAGGCAGTCGAGCTCGCTGGCCGGGCTGTCGCGGTGGTCTGGCGCCCTGTAGTTCGGCGCGGTGGAGGAAGACGTCCAGCCGAGGGAGCTGAGAGGCCGGCGCGAAACGCGCGGCCGATGACCCGGGAAAGATTGCTGCACCCCCATGCAACGCCCTCACACTACAAACGCTACTCGCGTCTCGCACCGGATGGTCTATAAGACCGCGATCCGGACCCACCTCCATGCAACCACAGATGGTTAATTCCTGCAACCAAATACCTCTGACAAGGTGTCGCGCAACCGCGCTGGCCCTTGGCGTTCTGCTGGGTGCGTGGATGTCGTTGTTTTCGGCTGTCCCGGCTTCGGCGCAGATGTCGGCTCCGGCCGCGAGCCAGCCCGGCCCGCAGGCCGTCCCGGGCTTCTGGGACCCGCGTCGCCGTCCGGACCGACCGGACCTGTCGCGCATCACCGTGATCCGCTTTCTGACCGAGACTGACTACCCGCCGTTCAATTTCACCGGTCCCGACGGCAATCCGGCGGGCTTCAACGTCGATCTTGCGCGCCTTCTTTGTGAGGAGATCAAGGTCACCTGCACAGTGCAAATGCGCCGCTTCGAGACGTTGCTCGATGCCATTTCCAGCAACCGCGGCGACGCCATCATCGCCTCCATGGCGGTGACGCCGCAGATTCGCGCTCGCGTCGATTTCACCGATCCCTATTACCGTGCGCCGGCGCGCTTCGTGGCCCGCAAGAATGCGGTGATGCCAGAGATTCGCCCGGAATATCTCGAGGGCAAGAAGGTCGGCGTGATCGCGGGCTCGACCCATGAGGCCTATCTGAAGGCGATGTTCACCGATGCGGTGCTGGTGCCTTTCCCGAACGACGATGCGCTGCGCCAGGCGCTGAAACGCAGCGAGGTCGATTTCATCTTCGGCGATGCGATTTCGTTTGCCTTCTGGATCAACGGCAGCGATTCCGCCGATTGTTGCGCCTTCAGCGGCGGCCCCTTCATCGAAAGCCGTTTTTTCGGCGAAGGCATCGGCATCGCCGTCCGCAAGGGCAATGACACGCTGCGCCAGGCGCTGAACTGGGCCCTGTTCCGGGTCTGGGAGAAAGGCCGCTACACCGATTTGTGGCTGCGTTATTTCTCGATCAGCCCGTTCTGAATTTTCTCATCCCGCGGTTTGGCATTTCGGTGCGGAGCCGCTAGGTTCCGCGGCCCGGAGGCCCAAAACACGATGTCCACGCTAGACCCCACCATGAGCCCGAGCGAGCTGCGCGCGCTCGCCGAGACTTCCAACGCCTGGCCGTTCGAGCAGGCGAAGGCGCTGGTGGCGCGTCTGAAGAAAACGCCGAAAGACGAAGTGCTGTTCGAGACCGGCTACGGTCCGTCGGGCCTGCCGCATATCGGCACTTTCGGCGAGGTCGCGCGCACCACCATGGTGCGCCATGCCTTCCGCGTGCTCACCGAAGACAAGATCAAGACCCGGCTGATCGCCTTCTCCGACGACATGGACGGCCTGCGCAAGGTGCCGGACAATGTGCCGAACAAGGACATGCTGGCGGCGCATCTCGGCAAGCCGCTGACGCGGGTACCGGATCCGTTCTCCAACGAATATCCGTCATTCGGCGCAGCAAATAATGCGCGGCTGCGCGTCTTTCTTGATCAATTCGGTTTCGACTACGAGTTCGCCTCGTCGACGGACTACTATACATCCGGCCGGTTTGACGCGACGCTGCTGAAGATGCTGGCCGTCTATGACAAGGTCATGGACATCATCCTGCCGACGTTGGGCCCGGATCGCCGCGCCACCTATTCGCCGTTCCTGCCGATCAGCAAGACAACGGGTGTGGTGCTGCAGGTGCCAATGATCCGGCGCGACGTGGTTGCCGGCACGATCACCTATGTCGATCCCGACACCAACGAAGAAGTCACGACGCCGGTCACTAGCGGCAATGTGAAGTGCCAGTGGAAGGCCGACTGGGCGATGCGCTGGGCCGCGCTCGGCATCGACTATGAAATGGCCGGCAAGGATCTGATCGACTCCGTGAAGCTGTCCGGCAAGATCTGCGCGGCGCTCGGCGGCACGCCGCCGGAGGGCTTCAACTATGAACTCTTCCTCGACGACAAGGGCGGCAAGATCTCCAAGTCGAAGGGCAACGGCCTGACCATCGACGAATGGCTGCGCTATGCCTCGCCGGAATCGCTGTCGCTGTTCATGTATCGCGAGCCGAAGGCGGCCAAGCGGCTGTTCTTCGACGTGATCCCGCGCAATGTGGACGAGTATCAGCAATTCGTCGAAGGCTATGCCAGGCAGGACGGCAAGCAGCGCCTGTCCAATCCGGCGTGGCATATCCATGCCGGCGATCCGCCGGTGGCGGACATGCCGGTCACGTTCCAGCTGCTGCTGACGCTGGTATCATCATCGAACGCCGAGAATGCCGAGACCCTGTGGGGCTTCATCCGGCGTTATCGTTCGGGAGTCAGCGCAGAGACGCATCCGCGGCTCGACGCCATGGTCGGCTATGCCATCAACTACTATCGGGACTTCGTGGCGCCGACCAAGACGTTCCGCGAGCCCACCGATGTGGAGCGCGTGGCGCTGCAGGATCTGCGCGATGCGCTGTCGCAACTGCCGGCAGAAGCGACGCCGGAAGATATCCAGAACGCGGTCTATGAGATCGGTCGCCGCGAGCCGTTCCTCGACCACAAGAAGCTCGCCAAGGATGGCCGGCCCGGCGTATCGCTCGACTGGTTCAACATGCTGTACCAGGTGCTGCTCGGCCAGGAGAAAGGCCCGCGCTTCGGGTCCTTTGTCGCGGTCTATGGCGTGCAGAATGCGATCAACATGATCGACGGCGCGCTGGCGCGCTCGGCCTGAGGCTCACACCATACGAAACGTCAAAGGCGCGCTTCCTGATGGAGCGCGCCTTCTTCCTGATGTTCTTGATGCCTATTTCGGGGCTGCCGTTGCTATCGCCGGCGTGACAGGCTCCGGCATTGCCGACGAGTGGTGATGCGCGATCAGCCATTTCTTGTCGCGGTAGACATAGACGTAGCTGTAGCGGGCCTTGACGATTTGCGTGTCGGTGGGGGATTTGCCGGACAAGGTGAAGGTGTAGGTGCCGACGTCGGATGCCATATTGCAACCGATCTTGACGGTCCGCGTGTCGATCTTGCCTTGCGGGTGCTTTTCCAGGAAGTGGACGAAGTAGTCCTGAATGCTGGCGCTGTCGGTGCGCGGCGTGTTGGATACCGTCGGCAGCAACACCGCGTCAGACGCGTAATTGGCGGTGACCTTGGCGGGGTCGAGCGTCGCAAGCGAGGCATTCCACCGGTCGAACAGGGCTTCGATCTGCTTCGTCGTGACGACGGCGCAGTTCATGGGCTTCGCATGTGCGAGAGAACCTGCGCTGACCAAGACCAGCGCGGTCGCGCCGGTAACGATTGTTCTGGCTTTCATGGCCTACCGATGATTGCGAGTTCCGGATAGGGAACTCGCATAAATCATTCGGGGGGCAGACGCCAGTCCTGAGAGTGTCTGGTTATTGGCTCGCCCAGACGATGCGGGCGATCCATTCGACGTCGTTGACCGGAAACGACCGGTCGACATGATTCGGATTGAGCGACTGCAGTTCGATCAGCTTGGTGGTCCGGCGCTTCAGCTCCTTGACCATCACCTCGCCGTCCTTGGTCTTGAGGACGATGCGGTCGCCCTTGCGGATCTGCGCTTCCGGCGAGACGACGATGATGTCGCCGTCGCGATAGGCGGGCTTCATCGAATCGCCGGAGATCTTCAGCGCATAGGCATGTTCGTCATTCACGGAGGGCAGGCCGACTTCATCCCAGCCCTTGCTGCCGGCAGGAAAACCGGCGTCGTCGAAGTAGCCGCCATGGCCGGCCTGCGCGAAGCCGAGCAGCGGCACCGACTGCACGATGCGCTTGGTGCCTTCGATCAGGTTGACGAAACTGTCGATCGGCACGCCGGTCGCAGTCAGTGCTTTCGAGACCGACTCCGTTGAGGGCCAACGCTCGCGGCCGTCATTGGTAATGCGCTTCGATTTGTTGAAAGTGGTGGCATCGAGCCCCGCTTTCTTCGCAAGGCCGGAGGGTGACAGGCCGTTGCGTTCTGCGAGGCGGTCAAGAGCGTTCCAGATCTGGGCGTGCGAGAGCATCATCGGTTTCAGTCCGTTGGCCCGGATTTCTACGGGGCGGTGAATCGTGGCGAAATCTAGGAATTATTGCCGTGAATGCACCGATTTCGCAACAGGCATTTGAAAAAAATGTGCAGCCTTGAAGTGGAGAGGTGCCGCCGATACGGTCGGTTGCCGACTCCAGCCA
Source organism: Tardiphaga sp. GW822-FHT04G09 (assembly GCF_058800725.1). NCBI lineage: Bacteria > Pseudomonadati > Pseudomonadota > Alphaproteobacteria > Hyphomicrobiales > Nitrobacteraceae > Tardiphaga > Tardiphaga sp. GW822-FHT04G09. Next base: position 7,228 of record NZ_JBXAMO010000033.1, read on the forward strand.
CCGAAACCCGCGACTGGGCGTCCGCACACATCGAAAACAGCTGATTCAACAATTTGGAAGTCTGGGCGGTTGCGCACCATCTATAAAATCTGTCCGGCTTCGAGCTGGCGCGAGGCCGAGCGCCAGGGCACCTATCGCGGCAGCGCCGACGATGCCCGCGACGGTTTCATTCACTTCTCCACCGCAGCGCAGCTCCCCGAGACGCTCCGGAAGTATTATTTCGGCCAAACCGGCCTGTTTCTGATTGCTGTGGACGCAGACGCACTCGGCGACTTGCTGCGCTGGGAGCCATCTCGCGGCGGCGATCTTTTCCCGCATCTCCACGGAGAGCTCGATCTCGGCGCCGTCACCGCCATCATGGATCTGCGCGCGCGCTCTGACGGCAACCACGACATTCCGGAGCTCAAATCGTGATTCGCGCCTTCGATGCCTTTTCCCTGCCGATGCTGCGCATGCTCGATGCCGAAGACGCACACCGCCTCGCAATCCGCGGGTTGCGCATGCTGCCTTATGCACGCCCGCGGCCGGATGATCCGAAGCTCGCAGTCCGTGCATTCGGTCTGAACTTCCCCAATCCGGTCGGTATCGCTGCCGGCTTCGACAAGAATGCTGAAGTGCCGGATGCGCTGCTGCGTCTTGGCTTCGGCTTCGCCGAGATCGGCTCGGTGACGCCGAAGCCGCAATCCGGCAATCCACGGCCACGGCTATTCCGGCTGGAGCGCGACGAAGCCGTCATCAACCGGATGGGGTTCAACAACGACGGTGCTGAGGTCGTGCTGCGCCGGCTGGCTGCACGCGCGCAGCATGGCGGCATCGTCGGCGTCAATATCGGTGCCAACAAGGATTCTGCCGATCGCGCCGACGATTATGTGCGGCTGATCGAGACTTTCGCGCCGGTGGCGAGCTATTTCACCGTCAACGTATCATCGCCGAATACGCCGGGACTGCGAAACTTGCAGCAGGCCACTGAGCTCGACGATCTGTTGGCGCGCGTGATCGACGCGCGCGAGCGTGTCCGCAAGAACGCCGGGGATTCTCCGGTGCTGCTGAAGATCGCCCCCGATCTCAGCCTCGCCGATCTCGACGATGTCGTGCATGTCGCGCGCTCGCGCCGCGTCGACGGCATGATCGTCGCCAACACCACCATCGGCCGTCCGTCGACCTTGCGCGAACAGACGCGTCTGAAGGAACAGGGCGGATTGTCCGGCCGTCCGCTGTTCAGGCTGTCCACCCGCATGGTGGCGGAGACCTTCGTGCGCGTCGAAGGCGCGTTCCCGTTGATCGGCGCTGGCGGCATCGACAGCGGCGGCGCGGCACTCACCAAGATCCGCGCTGGCGCCAGCCTGATCCAGCTCTATTCGTCGCTGGTCTATAAGGGCGTCGGCCTCGTCGAGAGCATCAAGGCCGATCTGTCGTCGACATTGCTGCGCACCGGCCGCGAGTCCCTGTCGGAAATCGTCGGCGCGGATGCGGCGACGATTACTGCGGAAGACTGGCCGGGTTAACTCCAACCCTCATGATGAGGAGCGCGCGCTTGCGCGCGTCTCGAACCATGAACTGACCTGGCTCGGAATTCGCCGCCATCCTTCGAGACGCGGCCTGCGGCCGCTCCTCAGGATGAGGGTAGAGAGGGTTCACCCGAACGTCTGCCGCAGCAGTGCCGGATAGCGCAGTGCCTGCAGCCCGCCGCGGGCGATGTAGTGCACCAGCAGTGCCAGCCACAATCCGGTATTGCCGAGCTGACGCAGCAAGAACCATGCGGCCAGGAAGCACACCAGCGACAGCACCATCAGGTTGCGCATGTCGCGCGCCCATGTGGCGCCGATGAAGACACCGTCATAGGCAAAGGCGAAGACGCCGAGCATTGGCGCCAGTGCGACCAGCCAGAGATAGTCGCGCGCGACCCGGCGAACATCCGGGCTCGATGTCATGGTATCGATCAGCAGCGATCCGCCGAGGGCGTAGATCGCGCTGAGCGCGATGGCGAAGCTGAAACCCCAGATGATGACGAGGCGCACCGCGCTGGAAAAGCCCACGCGGTTGCGCGCGCCATAGGCACGGCCGCAGAGCTGTTCGGCGGCGTTGGCAAGTCCATCGAGAAAGAACGCGCTGATCATCAGGAAGTTGTTGAGCACCGCATTGGCAGCGAGCGTGAGATCGCCGGACCGCGCGCCCTGTGCCGTGAAGAACAGAAATGCCGCGATCAGCGCGGCGGTACGGATCATGATGTCGCGGTTGACCGCCATCATGTGCATCAGTCTGCCGCGCTCCAGCAGCACAGCCCATGGCTGGGTGAGACGTCCGCCTGTGATGCGATAGGCCACCAGCGTCCCGATCACGAAGCCGGAGAGTTCGGCGATGATGGCGGCATAGGCGGCGCCCGCGATGCCCAGATCGAGCACCAGCACGAGCAACAATGTCGCCATCATATTGATGGCGTTGACGGCGATCTGCACCGTCAGCGCAAGACTGGCGCGGGCTTGGCCCACCAGCCAGCCCAGAATGACGAAGTTAGCCAGCACCAGCGGTGCCGACCAGATCCGGATGGTGAAATAGGTTCGTGCAGCGCCGGTGACGCCGTCGCTGCCGCCCATAGCAGTCAGCAGTCCGGCCGCGAGCGGTACCTGCAGCACGATCAGCAATCCGCCGATCACCGCCGAGATGATGAAGCCGCGCGGCAGCAGCGCGCGGAGTTCCTGCTGGTCGCCTGCGCCGAGCGCCTGCGCGGTGAAGGCCACCGTGCTCATGCGCAGGAAGCCGAACAGCCAGAACAGGCAGTCGAACAGCACCGAAGCCATGGCGACGCCGCCGAGCAGGGTGGCGTCGCCCAGCCGTCCGACGGCAATTGTTGCCACGATGCCCAGTAAGGGCGTCGTGAGATTGGCCAGCATCGCTGGCCCCGCGATGGCAAAGATGTCGCGGGTGGTGGCAGGCTTGAACGCTTGCGATGGCGTGGTGTCGTCAGTCGACAAGCGTCAGATGTCCGTAGTTTGGAAAGACCTCAGCGGCCGCGGGGGGCGCTGAACAGCCGCATGATCAGCCAGATCGGCACCACGATCACGGCGCCGAGCAGGAAGTAGCGCCAGAGGCCGTTGATGGCATCGAAGCCGAGGTCATAAACCCACTGGAACAGGCGGCGGATGCTGGTGACGATGTTCCACGGATCGAAACCGATGGCGGCCAGCACGACGCCGACCAGAATCGACAGCAGGATCAGCCGGCCGAGCACCGCCAAGGGAGATCCGCCGAGAAAGCGCGACAGGCCGTCATTGTTGGCCGGCAATCCTTTGGTCTGGAAGTCCTGGCTCTCATTTGGCTGCATCGTGGTCTCCTGCGCGCAAATCGCGCGCTGATCATAGGTGGTCCCACGCAAATGGGGAACCCGCTTGCGGCGTCAAGGCGTGGCAGGCTGGGCCGGCGTAATTGCGGTCTCAGACTTTAGCATGCGCTCAAGCGTCTCCAGCCGGTCGGCGTCACGTGGCGGTTTGTCCCAGCGCAGTCGACTGATACGCGGAAACCGCATCGCGACGCCCGACTTGTGCCGCGGCGAGCGCGCCAGGCCCTCGAAGGCGACTTCGAGGACGAGACCCTTCTCAGGTTCATGGGTAACGTGGCGCACGGGCCCGAATTTCTCGGTGGTATTGCGACGGACGAAGCGGTCGATCTGCAGCAGTTCCTCATCGGTGAAGCCGAAATAGGCCTTGCCGACCGGCACGAGCTGGTCTCCGCTCTCGCCTGTGGTCCAGACGCCGAAGGTGTAGTCCGAATAATAGGACGAGCGCTTGCCGTGGCCGCGCTGCGCATACATCAGTACGGCGTCGATGACGTGCGGGTCGCGCTTCCACTTCCACCACTGGCCTTTCGGTCGCCCCGGCAGATAGGCGGAATCGCGCCGCTTCAGCATCACGCCTTCGACGGCATCGGCATCTTCGCCGGCTCCGGCACTGAAAGGATCGGCACGCGCGGCGGTGAGGGCATCCCGTGTTGCGAACGGGATCTGGTCGGACAGATCGATCCTGTCGTCGTCGAGCTCCGCGATGAATGTCTCCAGCCTGGCGCGCCGCTGTTCGAACGGAAGCTCCCGCAAGTCTGTTTCACCGTCGCTGAGCAGGTCATAGGCCCGCAGATGGATCGGATAGTCCTTCATTAGTTTCGGCGTTACGCTCTTTCGGTTCAGCCGCTGCTGCAGCACGTTGAACGATTGAACGCGACCTTCGCGCAGCACCAACAGCTCGCCGTCGATGGCGCCAGGCAAGCGCAGCGATGGTACGAGGTCGGGGAAGCTTCCGGTGATGTCCTCGCCGGTGCGCGAATAGAGCCGCGTGACGATCCTGTCGTCATCGCCTTTGCCGCTGACCGCCTGAATCCGGATACCGTCCCATTTCCATTCCGCAACGAAATCCGCAGCGTCAAGATTGGCGAAGTCGGACTCCTCGATGGCATGCGCGAGCATTACCGGGCGGAACGGAGCAGGATCGCGATTGACCGGCTTCTCGGCGCGGCCTTCAAGCCAGGCAAACAATTCGCCATAGGGCGGCGCGAGGCCGGGCCAGATCAGCTCGACCTCATGAGGATCCTTGTCGCCGAGTGCTGCGGCGGCGGTCTTGGCCAGCCGGGCCGAGACGCCGATCCGCATTGCGCCGGTGACAAGCTTCAGCAGCGCCCAGCGTCCGGTCTCGTCAAGCTCATCGAGCCAGCGCGTGAGCTGCGCGGGCAATTCGGCCTTGCCGAGCGTGCGGAGTGTGGTGACGACTTCGGTGAGTGTCGGTGGCGGAGGGTTGTTGTGCGCGGTCTCCTGAGACTTCGGCCACATCAGCGCCACCGTCTCCGAGAGATCGCCGACATAGTCATAGGAGAGCTCAAACAGTACTGGATCGGTACGCGATGCGATCAGGTCGCGGATCAGGCCGGCCTTCGCGTGTTTGAACGATAGCGCGCCGGTCAGCGCCGCCAGCGCATAGCCTCGATCGGGATCGGGCACTTCGCGGAAGTAGCCTGTAATCAGCCGCAGCTTGTTGTTGCGGCCGGGTTCATAAGCGAGACGATCGAGCAGTTCGGCAAAGCGGTTCATGCGTCGGTGCTTTCGCCGGGTGGGAGAACTTCCTCTTCCTCCTCGTCGCCATAGCCGACCAGCGCCAGCGGGCGCGCGGTCAGGCCTCTGGTCTGGCACCAATGTACCAGCGCGTCTTCCTGGCCATGGGTAACCCAGATCTCGCTGGCCCCGGTCGCGCCGATGGTCGCGATCAAACCATCCCAGTCAGCGTGGTCCGAAATCACCAAAGGCAGTTCGACGCCGCGCTGTCGCGCGCGGGCCCGCACGCGCATCCAGCCGGACGCAAAGGCGGTGACTGGATCGGGAAAGCGCCGCGTCCACACATCCGACGTAGCCGATGGCGGCGCCAGCGTTATGGTGCCGGCGAGGTCGGCTTTTCTGACGCCTTTCACCTGGCGTAATTCGCCGAGATCGATGCCGCGGCTCTGATAGTAGTGTGTGATCTTCTCCATCGCGCCATGCAGATAGATCGGTGCATCGTAACCGGCCTGACGGATCAGCTTGATGACCCGCTGTGCCTTTCCCAGCGAATAGGCGCCGACCAGATGCGCGCGCTCCGGAAACAGCGCGACGGAGGCCAGCAGCTTCTTCACCTCGTCGGCGGCATCGCCATGACGAAATACCGGAAGCCCGAACGTCGCTTCGGTGATGAACACGTCGCAGGGCACCACCTCGAACGGCGTGCAGGTCGGGTCACGGGCGTCCTTGTAATCGCCGGAGGCAACGATGCAGATATCCTTGCAGGTCACCGCCATTTGCGCTGATCCCAGCACATGGCCGGCGGGGTGGCAGGAGACCGTGACGTCGCCGAGTTTGATTGTCTCGCCATAGGCAATGGCCTGCGTGCTGCCGGCGAAATTGTCGCCATAGCGCAGCCGCATCATGTCGAGTGTTTCCTGCGTCGCCAGCACATGGCCGTGACCCGGCCGCGCATGGTCAGAATGGCCGTGGGTAATGACCGCGCGATCCACGGGCCTCACCGGATCGATATGGAAGCCGCCGGGCTTGCAACACAGACCGGCGGGAACCGGGATAAGGATGTCTTGCGGACGCATCTCGGTTATATAGGTCCGCCTTGGGTTGGTTCGAGTCGTCCTGCGAACGCCCCGCCCTCCGATCGGTTCCCGCCATGCCCGCGCGCTTGTTCATGTCATCCGGCGATATGAACGCCGATCGGCGTTTCGACTATGCGCGCGACCTGCAGATGCGGGGCGATCTGGTGGCGGCGGCCGATCTGTTCGAGCAGGCCACTGATCTGGCGCCGGGCTTTGCCACCGCATGGTTCGTGCTCGGGGAGGTCCGGGAGCAGCTGGGTGACACCGCCGGGGCCATCGCCGCATTTCGCCGCGCGCAGGCCAGCGATCCCGGTGATCGCAACGGTGCTGGTCTGCGGTTGATGCGGCTCGGCGCTGACGATCTTTCGGCCATGCCGGCAACCTATGTGACGGCACTGTTTGATCAATACGCGCCCAAGTTCGACGCGGCTCTGGTCGATACGCTCGGTTATCGCGGGCCGGCGGTGCTGTTGGGCGCCGTGCGTGCCGCATGCGCTGCGACGGATAGGGCAATGCTCTTCCCCCGCGCCATCGATCTCGGCTGCGGCACCGGGCTGGCAGCCGGCGCTTTTGCCGCCTGCACCGGCGCCATCATCGGCATCGATCTCTCACCGCGCATGATCGAGCGCGCGCATGCCACGGGGCTTTACGCCGAGCTTGAAGTCGCTGAGATCGTCGAGGGTTTATGCCGCCGGTCAGATTGTAGTGCCGAGCTGGTCATCGCAGCTGACGTGCTGATCTATCTGCACGACCTTGCGCCGGTTTTGCGAGAAGCTGCGCGCGTGCTGGTTCCTGACGGGCTGCTCGCCTTTACGGCCGAGACCCATGACGGCGACGGTGTCAGTCTCGGCGCGGGCTTGCGTTATGCGCAGAGCGAAAATCATCTGCGCGGCCTGATCGCAGCCGCCGGCCTGGCGCTCGTTCATCTTGAACACGTTTCGTCTCGCACGGAACGCAGCGTTGCCGCACCAGGACTGGTGGCCGTCGCGATCAAGCGTCGGCCTTAACGCTGTCGGGGTCAGCCAGGGTGAGTTCGCTGGCGCAATCCAGAAGTCGAAGAGAAAACACGGTGGCTTCGTTGCAAGGGCTCCTTGCAATGACGATCGGGCAATAACGTCTGTGAGCGCCAAGCATCCTACAACAAAAACCCCGGCCGCGAGGCCGGGGTTTTCGGTATAGCGGATGTCGCTGAGATCAGTACTTCGCAACGACCGGGCTGTTGAAGTGGTAGTTCAGGCCGGTGCGGAAGATATGCTCGGTGACGCTAGTGCTGGTAACGGTGCCCGGAATGATGACGTCGGTCTTGCGGCCGAGGTCGACATAGAGATATTCGGTTTTCGAGGTCCATTGCGGTCCGAACAGGCCCAAAAGTTTGAACGGAGTCTCGATGCCAGCGCCGGCGGTCCAGCCGCTCTGCGTACTCTCGAAGCTGGCCGAGCCGGCCACCGTGTTCAAAGTCGTTTTCACGCTGCCATAAGCGTAACCACCGGTGGCATAGAACAGGCTCGAACCGACCGAGTAGCCGAGACGGCCACGCACGGTGCCGAACCAGGGCAGCTTGTGATCGTAATTGACAAGGCCACCGACGACGACAGTCTTGTTGTCGCGCTGGCTGGAGGCCTGGATATCGGTTTCTAGACCGAACACCCAATTGGCTGCCTGCCAGTTGTAACCGATCTGGCCACCACCATTGATGCCGTCGGGATTCAGGCTGAACGATTCGCCCGCACCACCCGGCGTGCCGAGGAAGCTGCGGTCACGGCCCGTGCCCGAGCCGACGTTGCCGCCGATATACCAGCCGGTCCAGTTAGCCGCAGCCACTGGGGTATACACACTGTTGCCGCCAATTCGGTAGTTCAGGCCAACGCGGAACAGGTTTTCACGCAGCTCGGTATTGGTGAACTGGGCCGGCGGACCAAAGGCACTGCTGCGGTTGCCGAGATTGAGATAAAGATATTCGACCTTGCCGGTCCAGTTGCCACCAAGGGCTGCTTCAACGCCGCTACCGATGGTCCAGCCGGTGGCAGTACGGTCGCTGCTAAACGCGCCGACGCCTGCTTCGGTGATGGTGCTCTTGATGTTGCCGTAAGCAAAGCCGCCGGTGAAGTAGCTGAGGACCGGACCAGTGGCGAGGCCGACGCGACCACGCACAGTGCCGAACCAATCGGATTTGGTGCCGTATTGAACAGTGTTCGGGCCGTTGGGACCCAAAACGTTGGCGCCACCCCCGCTAAGGCCGCTGCCCTGAATGTCGGCTTCGAGACCGTAAACGATCGGGCCGAGCAGCGAGTCGGCCTGCCAGTTGTAGCCGATCTGGCCGCCGCCGAAGCCGCCTTGCGGCGAGCGATAAAGTGAGTCGCCGGTATAGCTGTGGGTGACGCGGTCGCGACCGATGCCGACGCCGGCGTTCACGCCGATATAGAAGCCGGTCCAATTGTAGACGGCGACAATCGGCGCCTTGTAGTAAGGGGCCTTGACGGCCATGTCGGCGGCCTGCGCGCTGACGGCGGTGCCGATAATCGCGGCGCTGGCAAGAAGAATACGTTTCATGGTCGACCCCAATTCAGATTTGAACCGTCAGAATAGGGGAGTCGTGCCGGGTTGGCTGTATCCGGGCGGCCACACTGCCCGACATTGCAACCGCAGAGAGTTCAGCCGGAAAAAGCCAGTTAAATAAGCGTTTAGGTACTGTTGCGCGGGTGCGTGTTACGTCACGTTTCCGCGCACTAACGCCCCCGTCGATAGCCCGCCCTGCGGAAAACCTGTTGTAACTGCAAGGGATTGCCAACCCTGCCGCGTCCGCAGAGGATGTCGCACGCCCGCACAGCCGCGATCAACGCGGCGGCGGGTCACAAAAACGCACCCGCAGAAGCGGGTCTCGGGAGAAAACACCAGATGCCTTCACGTCACAGGTCCGTCTTCAAGACCGCAACACTCGCTGCAGTTGTCTCGATACTGGCCCATTCGGCCTTTGCGGCGGACAAGAAATATGACCCCGGTGCCAGCGATACCGAGATCAAGCTCGGCCAGACCATCCCCTACAGCGGCGCCGGTTCCCTTTACGGCGTGATCGGCCGGACCCAGGCCGCCTATTTCCAGATGCTGAACGAGAAGGGCGGCATTAACGGCCGCAAGATCAATTTCATGTCGCTGGACGATGCCTACAGCGCGCCGAAGGCCGTCGAGGCTACCCGCCGGCTTGCCGAGCAGGACGAGGTGCTGGCGCTGTTCGGCTCGCTGGGCACCGCGCCGCAGTCGGCGGTGCAGAAGTTCCTCAACAGCAAGAAGATCCCGCAACTGCTGCTCAACACCGGCGCCTCGCGCTGGAATAACCCGAAAGAGTTCAAGTGGACCACGCCGGGTCTGCCGATCTATTCGACCGAGGGCCGCATCATCGCGCGCTACCTGATGCAGGCCAGGCCGAACGCCAAGGTCGCGATCCTTTACCAGAACGACGAGTTCGGAAAGGATTTCATGAATTCGTTCAAGGAGATTCTGGCCGAAGCTGGCGGCTCCGCGAAGGTCGTTGCCGAAGCGTCCTATGATCTCACCGACCCGACCATCGACTCGCAACTGATCAATCTGGCCAAATCGGGCGCGGATACGTTCTTCAATATCTCAACCGGCAAGGCGACGTCGCAGTCGATCCGCAAGGTTGCGGAGCTTGGCTGGAAGCCGCTGCATCTGCTGGTATCGACCTCGAGCGGCCGCTCGATCATCAACGCCGCCGGCGCCGAGAACGCCAAGGGCATCGTTGCGATGACTTATACAAAGGAAGTCGGCAGCGAGAAATGGAAGGACGATCCGGACGTCCTCGCCTTCCAGGAGCTGCGCAAGAAGTATCTGCCCAATGTCGATCCCGACAATACCATCGCATTCCAGGGCTATTCGCAGGGCGTGACCATGGCGGAGATCCTGCGCCGCTGCGGCGACGATCTCACCCGCGAGAACGTGCTCAAGCACGCCACCAATCTGGAAGGCTATCGCGCGCCGGTGTTCCTGCCGGGCATCACCTACGGCTTCACGTCGACCGACTACACCACCATCAAGGCGCTCTATGTCGGCACCTTCAACGGCACCGATTGGGATCTGTCGGACAAACCTGTCAGCCAGTAAAGCGCGTATTTTAAAGTAACGACCATCCCCGGCGACACGCCGGGGATGGTGACGACCAATCGGACTCGCAAAGAGCCGGATCAAAATCATCAGGGAGAAAACGCTATGAACAAGGGACTATTTGCGTCTGCGGCGCGGGTCGCCGTCGTCGTGTTGCCGCTGACCGTGACGGCCGCTGTCGCCGCCGACAAGAAATACGATCCAGGCGCCAGCGATACTGAAATCAAGATCGGGCAAACCATTCCGCATAGCGGCCCCGGTTCGCTGTATGGCGTGCTCGGCCGTGTCGGCGAAGCCTATTTCCAGAGTTTGAACGAGAAGGGCGGCATCAACGGCCGCAAGGTCAAGTTCCTCACGATGGACGATTCCTACAGCGCGCCGAAGGCGGTCGAGGCGACGCGTCGCCTTGTCGAGCAGGATGAAGTGCTTGCGCTCTACGGCTCGCTCGGTACAGCGCCGCAGACGGCCGTACATAAATATCTCAATTCCAAGGGCGTGCCGCAACTGCTGCTCAACACCGGCGCATCGAAGTGGAACGATCCGAAGAACAACAAATGGACCATGGCCGGGCTGCCGCTGTATCCGACCGAGGCGCGCATTCTCGCCAAGTATGTCGTCAGCATGAATCCGAATGCGAAAGTGGGAATCCTCTATCAGAACGACGATTTCGGTCGGGATTTCCTGGGACCGTTCAAGGATGAACTCGCGAAAGCCGGCGGCACAGCCAAGGTGGTCGCCGAGGTGACCTACGATCTCACCGATCCCACGATCGACTCGCAGCTGATCAATCTCGCCAAATCCGGTGCCGATGTTTTCTATAACATCACCACCGGCAAGGCGACGTCGCAGTCGATCCGCAAGGTGGTCGAGCTCGGCTGGAAGCCGCTGCAGTTGTTGTCCGCGGGCTCCACCGGCCGATCGATCCTGGAGGCGGCAGGGCTGGAAAACGCCAAGGGAATCGTCTCGATTGCCTATGGCAAGGATATCGGCTCGCCGCTTTATGCCAAGGATCCCGACATCGTGGCTTTTGAGGCACTGCGCGCGAAATATCTGCCCACGGTCGCCGCCGACAACTCGATCGCCTTCTTCGGCTATGGTCAGGCCGTGTCCATGGCCGAGATACTGCGCCGCTGCGGCGATGACCTCACGCGCGCGAATGTCCTGAAGCAGGCCATCGGTCTCAACGGCTTCCGCGCTCCGCAAATGCTGCCAGGGGTGAGCTACAGCTATACCAACGACAACTATGTGCCGATGGCGACTCTCTATACCCAGCGGTTCGACGGCAAGGACTGGATCATCTCCGATAAGTCGGTGACGCAGTAGCGTCGCCGGCCTCTCCGTCATGCGAGACCCGGGAAAGCTGGCAAGCCAGTTTTCCCGACCTCGCAATGACGGTGGTGAATGCCTAGTTGTCTCGTGTGCCGCCCCGTAAATCCGTCGCCAAACCCGATCTGCTGCCCGATCACTTCCTGCGCTGGTTTGGCATGCGCGGCTGGTCGCCGCGCGAACATCAATTGGCGCTGCTGCAGAAGGCGCGCGACGATCGCTCGGCATTGCTGATCGCGCCGACCGGCGCGGGCAAGACGCTGGCCGGCTTCCTGCCGACGCTGGTGGAACTGAGTGCGGCTCATCTTAAGCTCTCCCCGCTTGCGGGGAGAGGTCGGATCGACCGCAAAGCGGACGATCCGGGTGAGGGTGAGCCTAAAACTGAAACTTCGGAGACGCCCGAGACTCCCCCTCATCCGTCGCGGACTGCGCGGGGAGAAGGAAAGAGCGCACTAGTGTCGATGGGCCGCGATATCCGTCGCACCGGCGGCCTGCACACGCTCTACATTTCCCCGCTGAAAGCCCTCGCCGTCGATATCGCGCGCAATCTGGAAACGCCGATCGCGGAGATGCAGCTCCCGATCAAGGTCGAGACCCGCACCGGCGACACGCCAGTGTCGCGCCGCGCGCGGCAGCGGCGTTATCCGCCGGACATCCTGCTGACCACGCCGGAACAGCTGGCCTTGCTGCTGTCGTCCGACGATGCGCCGTTTCTGTTCTCATCGCTCAAGCGCGTCGTGCTCGACGAGCTGCACGCGCTGGTGACCTCGAAGCGCGGCGATTTGCTGTCGCTCGGTCTCGCCCGGCTGTGGAAACTGGCGCCTGACATGCGGGCCATCGGCCTGTCGGCGACGGTGGCCGAGCCGGAATCACTGGCGCGCTTCCTCGTGCCGCAGCCCGTCGGCGAGAGCGTCTCTGCCGATATCGTTGTCGCCGGCGGCGCGGCCGAGCCGGTGGTCGAGATGCTCGACACCAAGGAACGGTTGCCCTGGGCCGGCCATTCCGCGCGCCATGCGCTCGGCGAAATCTACGAGCTCATCAAGGCCAACAGGACCACTCTGGTCTTCGTCAATACCCGCAGCCAGGCCGAGATGCTGTTCCAGGATCTCTGGCGCATGAATGACGACAATCTCGCCATCGCCTTGCATCACGGCTCGCTCGATGTCGCGCAGCGCCGCAAGGTCGAGGACGCAATGTCCGCCGGCAGATTGCGTGGTGTGGTCTGTACTTCGTCGCTCGATCTTGGCGTCGATTGGGGCGATGTCGATCTCGTTGTCAATGTCGGCGCTCCCAAGGGCGCGTCGCGGCTGATGCAGCGGATCGGCCGCGCCAATCACCGCATCGATGAAGCCTCGCGCGCCGTGCTGGTGCCGGCCAATCGTTTTGAGGTGCTGGAATGTCGTGTCGCCATCGATGCCGTTGCCGAGAATGCACAGGACACGCCGCCGTTGCGGACCGGCTCGCTCGATGTGCTGGCGCAGCACGTGCTCGGCTGCGCTTGCGGCGCACCGTTTCGCGCGGATGATCTGTATGACGAAGTACGCTCGGCGGCGCCTTATGCCGAACTGTCGCGTGTCGACTTCGACGACACCGTGGAGTTCGTGGCGTCCGGCGGCTATGCGCTGAAAATCTATGAACGTTTCGCCCGCATCAAGCAGGACGCCTTGGGCAAATGGCGCGTCACCAATCCGAAGGTGCGCCAGATGTATCGCATGAATGTCGGCACCATCGTCGAGGATACGATGCTGAAGGTGCGGCTGGTGCGGTCGCGCAGCAGTGGGCAAGGAAAAGGCAAAGGCGCGACCGGAGCGATCGCGCGCGGCGGACGCATGCTCGGCCAGATCGAGGAATACTTCATCGAAGGCCTCGTGGTCGGCGACACTTTTGTTTTTGGCGGCGAAGTCGTGCGCTATGAATCGCTGGTCGAGGATCAGGTCTATGTCTCGCGCGCCCATGACAAGGACGCCAAGGTGCCGTCCTATATGGGCGGCAAGTTTCCGCTCTCGACCTACCTCGCCGAACGCGTGCGCAAGTTGCTGGACGACAAGCGCGCCTGGAAGGGTCTGCCCGACCAGGTCCGCGAATGGCTATCGCTGCAGGCCCATGTCTCGCATGTGCCCGGCACGCGCGAATTGATGGTGGAGACGTTCCCGCGCGCCGACAAGCATTACCTCGTCTGCTATCCGTTCGAAGGCCGCCTCGCGCATCAGACGCTGGGCATGCTGCTGACGCGGCGGCTGGAACGCGCGCGGGCGCGGCCGCTGGGTTTCGTCGCCAATGAATATGCGCTGGCGATATGGGGCCTTGGCGACACGTCCCACATGATCCGGCAGGGCAGGCTCGATCTTGCCGCTTTGTTCGATCCCGACATGCTCGGCGACGATCTCGAAGCCTGGCTCGCAGAATCCGCGCTGATGAAACGGACATTCCGCACCTGCGCGGTGATCTCGGGGCTTATCCATACCCGTTTCACCGGCGAGGAGAAATCGCGCCGTCAGGTGCTGTTCTCCACGGACCTGATCTACGACGTGCTGCGCAAGCATCAGCCCGATCACGTGCTGCTGCGCGCAGCGCGCGCCGACGCCGCGACGGGATTGCTGGACATTCGGCGATTAAGCGACATGCTGACGCGCATTCAGGGTCGTATCATTCATCGGGAACTCGACCGCGTGTCGCCGCTGGCGGTCCCGGTGATGCTGGAAATCGGCCGTGAAGCGGTCTACGGCGAGGCGTCGGACGAGCTCCTGGCAGAGGCCGCCGAGGAACTCGTGAAGGAGGCCTCTGGACAGTAGGATGGGTAGAGCGAAGCGAAACCCATGCTGCAGTTCCGCGATATTGATGGGTTTCGCAACTGCTCTACCCATCCTACAAAAGAGCCATGCACGCCGATTCGATCATCACCGTCGATATGAGCACCGTCAGCATCGCCGGCGTCACGCTGGCTGCGGACCTGTCGGGCGCCTTGTACTGGGACGAGCAGAAACTGCTCGTGGTGTCAGATTTGCATCTCGAAAAGGGATCGAGCTATGCCAATCGCGGCGTGCTGCTGCCGCCCTACGATACGATCGCAACACTCGGTCGCCTTGGTGCCGTGATCGCGCGTCACGATCCGCGCATCGTGATTGCGCTCGGCGACAGTTTCCACGACCGTGACGCCCATGAGCGGCTGTCACCGGCCAATCGCGAGGTGCTGTCCGCATTGCAGTTGCGTCGTGACTGGGTCTGGATATCCGGCAATCACGATCCCGCATTGCCGCCTGATCTCGGTGGCACCGTCGCTGAAGAAGTGGCCATCGGCCCGATCACCTTCCGTCATGAACCGACCGGTGCTGCAGGCGAGATTGCCGGTCATCTGCATCCAAAGGCGCGCGTCAGCACGCGCGGTCGCGCCGTCGAACGTCGTTGTTTTGCGAGCGACGGCACCCGCGCAGTGATGCCGGCCTTCGGCGCATATACCGGCGGGCTCAACATCCGCGATGCGGCATTCGCGCGAATCTTCCAGACCCTCGGTTTCGTTGCCCATGTGCTCGGCGACCGCCGCATGCACGCCATCGCAGCGTCGCGCTGCTGCTAGAGCGACATTTCGCGCATCTCGTACATCGACATTCTAGCCGTCCAGGAGAAGGCGAACCTGCGGGGTTTCCAGGATGGCAGACTCCCTTGCGGGCTGTCTGTTGACGAGATGGTCGATGAGATCCCCGGTCGTAGAGCCACGGGTCAGCATCAGGCACGTTGCGTCATCGGCGCGCGTGGCGTGCCAAACGCCGGGACGCATGCAGATTCCGACGCCAGGAGACAGGCGATACGCGCGGAGGGTCGACAGGTCCGGCTCCTGGTTTGCGTCACTCAAACAAAGGATCTGAACGATCTCTTTCGTGAGAGGTACGACCGCCTGCTGGGTCAGGTGATGGACTTCGAGCTTTGAGACAAGCGGACTGTTGTCGCGATATTCCACCCACAGGACCTCGGTGTCGCCTCCCGTGCCGGGATCAAAGAAGTGTTCGTGCCAGAAATCGCTCGCCGGGCTTCGAAAACCGACCGCGTCTTTTTTGAGCGGATCGGTTTTGCCGAGCACCCACCCGAAGGGTTCGAACGATGTGGGGCTCAGAGTCTCAACGGTAACAGCGTTGGATGTCGGCATGAAAGGCTCCTGAGGCTCGTGTCCGAAGCATGGCTTCATGGCCCTGCAAACCGACGAATATCTAAAAGAAAGATCCGGCCTTACGCCGCCTTCGCCTGCACCGTATCGCAGAATTCGGCGAGGTGGTCGGCAAGCCGCAGCGTTGCCGGGCTCGCGTCGGGGGCGGCCATCAGCGTCACTTCGGTCTGGTCGATCGGCGCAAAGCCTTCTTTCGCCGTCAGGATGCGATGGTCAGGCTGGATAGCCATGTCGGACAGGATACTGAGGCCAAGTCCGGCGGCGACCGCGGCCTGGATGCCGGCGAGGCCGGAGCTCGTATAGGCCATGTGCCAACTGCGGCCTGCCGCCTCGATGGCATGGATCGCGCGGGTCCGGTAAAGGCAGCCGGCGGGAAAGCCGATCAGCGGGACCGACCGGATGGCGGGGTCGATCGGATGCGCCTTGCTCGTGACCCAGTGGATCCGCTCGGGCCAAACCGCAATGCCACCTTTCTCGCCGGCGGCGCGCTTGAACAGTGCCAGGTCGAGTTCGCCGCGTTCGAGATCGCGGCGCAAATACGTGCTCTGGTCGGCGCGCACGTCGAGCCGCAGGCCGGGCCGCGACCGCGAAAAATTCGCCAGCAATTCGGTCAGGCGATAGGCCGCAAAATCCTCGGGGATGCCCAGCCTGACAGCGCCTTCATTGGTCGGCCGGGCCAGCACGTCGCGGGCTTCCTCCGCCAGCGCCAGCAGCCGTCGCGCATAGGACAGGAGCCGCTCGCCGGCCTCGGTCGGCGTCACGTCCTTGCCGGTCCGGTTCAGCAGCGGCTGGCCGATATCCTCTTCCAGCCGCTTGATTTGCTGGCTGACGGTGGATTGGGTGCGGTGAACGCGCTCGCTGGCGCGGGTAAAGCCGCGAGCATCGACCACCGAGACGAAGCTGCGCAGGAGTTCGAGATCCAGCATCGGCTTTCCATTCGTTTTTCAACTGATAACGAGTGTATCATTTAATTTCCAAATGAGAAGACGGACGCATAGACCAGCGGCAAAGGAGATTTCCGATGTCCCTCGCGCCGTCAGTCGCGGTTCCCCGTGCCGCCTTCAATCCGCTGCCGATCTATATCGGCATCTTCTCTCTGCTTTGGAGTTTCTCCTTCGTCGCAGGGAAGATCGCCGTCACCGATTGCCCGCCGCTCATTCTGCTCGCCGCGCGGTTCTCGATTGCGGGTGTTCTGATCCTTGGCATTTCTGCCCTGCGCCGGGATGCCTGGTCGCTGTCCTGGCGCGATGTCGCGGCCTACGCCGTCATCGGCCTCGCCAATAACGCGTTGTATCTCGGCCTTGGCTATACCGGCCTGCAAACCATCTCCGCCGGTCTCGGCGGCCTGGTCGTCAGCGCCAACCCGGTGTTTACGGCTGTGTTCGCGGCATTGTTGCTGAAGGAGCCGCTCACCGGACGCAAGGTTGCCGGGCTCTTGCTCGGCATCGCCGGCGTCGCCTCGATCGTATGGCACCGCATATCGGTCGGCACCGACAGCGCGCAGGGCATCATATTCACGCTGGCATCGCTGGCGTCCATCGTGACCGGGACCATCCTGTTCAAGCTGCTGGCACCGAAGGGCAGCCTGTGGCTCGGCAACGGCGTGCAGAATCTTGCGGCTGGCGTGGTGCTGATCCCGGTGGCGCTCACATTTTCCGATATTGGCGCGATCGTGCCGAGTGCGCGGCTGGTCGGCTCGTTTGCATTCCTGACACTGGGTGGTTCTATCCTCGGCTATCTGCTGTGGTTTCATCTCCTGAAGACCTGCGGCGCCACCGCTGCCAGCGCCTATCACTTCCTGATGCCGCCCCTCGGCATGCTGTTCGCCTGGATGGTGCTCGGCGAGCATGTTGAAGGTCGTGATCTCCTGGGGATCGTCCCGGTCGCCCTCGGTATCTATCTCGTCACCAGACCGGCCGCTTCACCAGCACCCCTGCGACAGGAGTAGTTCATGTCCCTCGCCATCACCCTCATCGGCGGCCCCACCGCGCTGATCGAAATCGACGGCTTCCGGTTGCTCACCGATCCGACCTTCGATCATCCGGGCGCTTACAAGCTGCCGCATGTCACGCTGGAAAAGCTCGTCGGCCCCGCGATCTCCGCTGCGCAAGTCGGTGCGGTTGACGTGGTGCTGCTCAGTCACGATCAGCACTCCGACAATCTTGATAATTCCGGGCGCGATTTCCTGCGCCACGCGCCGCGCACGCTGACAACCATTGCGGGCGCCGGGCGCCTCGGTGGGGATGTCGAAGGTCTCGCGCCATGGGACAGCACCGAGCTTACAAGCAAGGATGGTCGATCGCTGACGATCACCGCGACGCCGGCGCGTCATGGGCCGGCCGGCATCGAGCCGCTATCAGGCGATGTCATCGGATTTGTGCTGAGCTCGAACGCGCCGGGGATCAGACCGATCTACATTACAGGCGACACCGTCTGGTTCGATGGCGTGGCCGAGGTCGCGCGGCGTTTTCCGGCCGGCGTTGTGCTGCCCTTTGCCGGCGCGGCGCAAACCCGCGGGCCATTTCATCTCACCATGGATACCAATGACACGATTGAGACGGCGCGCGCGTTTCCCGATGCGACGATTGTGCCGGTGCACACCGATGGATGGGCGCATTTCAAACAGACCGCCGGCGACCTGCGCGCATCTTTCGACACGCTGGGCTTCGGGGAGCGTTTGCGTATCCTCGAACCGGGTGTGCGGACCTTGATCTAGCCCATTGCCAGCTCCTGATTCGGAACGTTAGCTGCGACGGCACGTTGCCAAGCGGTGAGATGGCAGGGATCAGATGTCGGAGCAGTCCAGCGTGAAGCTTGATGGTCAGGAGGCAGAAGCTGCTGACCCGAAGGGCTTTCTGAAACGTCTCGGCCCTGGTCTGATCACCGGCGCCTCCGACGACGATCCGTCCGGCATTGGCACCTATAGCCAGGCCGGGGCGCAGCTCGGCTACGGCATCGGCTGGACCATGCTGTTGACCTTTCCGCTGATGGTCGCGATCCAGGAAATTTCCGGACGCGTCGGCAGCGTGACCGGTCGTGGCATTTCCGGGAATGTCTGCCGGCATTATCCGGCGCCGCTGCTGCATCTCATCGTGTCGCTTCTGTTCATCGCCAACACCATCAACATCGCAGCCGATCTGGGCGCCATGGCCGACGCTACCAAGCTGCTCATTGGCGGTCACGGCATCGTCTATGTCGTGCTTTTCGGGGTGCTTTCGGTGGGAGCGCAGATTTTCTTCGACTACAGGCGCTATGTCTCGGTGCTGAAGTGGCTGACGCTGTGCCTGTTCTCCTATGTTGCCGCGCTTGCCGTGGTGAAGGTCGACTGGGGCGCAGCTATATCGGGCATCCTGCTGCCTCAGATGACCTGGAGCGGCTCGTATCTCACCACCGTGGTCGCCATCCTCGGAACGACGATTTCGCCGTATCTATTCTTCTGGCAGGCCTCGCAAGAGGCGGAGGACGAGCGCATCGATCCGGACAAGGATCCGCTCATCGAAAAGCCGCTCGGCGCGGCCATGGAATTCTCCCGCATTCGCGCCGATACCATCGTCGGCATGGCATTTTCGAACCTGATCGCGCTGTCGATCATCATCACGGCCGCGGCCACGCTGAATGCCACCGGCAAGACCGATATCGAGACCTCGGCGCAGGCGGCTGAAGCCTTGCGTCCGGTCGCCGGAGTATTCGCGGAATGGATCTTTGCGCTGGGCATCGTCGGCACCGGTCTGCTGGCGATCCCGGTGCTTGCAGGTTCCACCGCCTATGCCGTCGGCGAAGGACAGCGCTGGCGCGTCGGCCTCGATCGCAAGCCACGCGAGGCCGTGGCGTTCTACAGTGTGCTGGCACTGTCGGCGACGATCGGTATCGCGCTGAATTTCACCTCGATCAACCCGATCTCGGCGCTTTACTGGAGCGCCGTCATCAACGGTGTGCTGGCCGTTCCGGTGATGGTGCTGCTGATGGTGATGTCGCGCCGCAAGGATGTGATGGGCGATTTTGTCATCAAAGGCCCGTTGCACTGGCTCGGTTGGCTGTCGACTGCAGCAATGGCGCTCAGCGTCGTGGCGATGGGCGTAGGTGTCTTCCTGTAGGATGGGTAGAGCGAAGCGAAACCCATCCTGCGGTCTGTGAGCTTTCAATCCCGCCTGAACACGATGGAAGCCGCCCAGCCCGACATCAGCGCCATCGCTGCGGTCAGCAGTCCATAGATGAAGCCGTAATTGCGTGCGGCATTGGCGACGAACTGCTCGAAGCCGACCTTGACGATATCGAACGCCGTCTCTGCTTTCGAGATCAGCGCGCCATCGGCGAACAGTTTGATCTCGACATCGTAGGTGCCGATGGGGACTTCGGCGGGCAAGGGAATGCTGGTTCGAAACAGCGTCGGGGTCAGGAATGTCACCGCCGAGGTCTCCTCGCGATACAGTCCATGTTCCTTGCGCAGCCGCACAAAGGCGCTGCGGAACGGGTCGGTGGCCACGACGTCGGCATAGTCGGTGCCGACGCGCTGGGTCAGCAGGACGTTATTGATCCCGAGCTGTTGGCGGCGTTGCACGTCGGCTGGTGCAATGGCGTCGAACGGGCGATTGGAAAACACGGAGAGATAGGATGGCACCTGCAGGAACTGGCGCGAGTCGGTGTTGATCCAGATGCCGAAACGGCGCTCCTTGCGCCGGGTCATGAGGTCGGTGCGCGGTCCGTTGACGGTGACGACGAGATTGTAGTTGTTGCGGCCGGGCGGTGTCTTGTCGTCTTTCTCGACAGCGCCGAACAGCACCAGTTCCTCGCCGGCATAATTGGGCGTCACGGTCACGCGATGGTTCGAGACCGAGACGATCAGTTGCTCGGCGTGGGCCGGGGCAAATGCTCCGATGCCAAGTGCAGCGATGATCGGGAGCGCGCGTATCATGGAGCGGCGCCTCCGGTTTCGCGGATCGTGAACAGATCCGCGGGGCGGATCACCAGTTCCACGGCGAAGCGGACGCCGACCGCCAGGATCAGCAGGCCGAGCAGCAACCGCAGATGTTCACCGCGAATCTTTTGTCCCGCGCGTGCGCCGAATTGCGCGCCGGTGACACCGCCGACCATCAGGATGAGGGCGAGCACCGCATCGACCAGATGATTGGTGACGGCATGCAGCAACGTCGCGATCACCATGGTGACCAGTGTCAGCACCATGGATGTGCCGATGACAGTCGAAGTCGGGATGCGCAGCCAGTAGATCAGGATCGGGATCAGGATGAAGCTGCCGCCGATGCCCATCACGGCGCCGATGAAGCCGATCAGGAGACCGACAGCGATCACCGGGATCACCGAGAGATAGATCTTGGAGCGCTTGAACCGCATCTTCAGCGGCAGGCCGTGAACCCAGCTATGGCTGCCGGAACGGCGCAAGGTCACGGGATCACCGCGCCGCATGCGCAGCAGCGCGCGCAGGCCCTCCCAGAACATCAATCCGCCGACGGCCGTGAGCAGGATCACATAGGACAGCGAGATGGTGAGGTCGAGCTGGCCGAGATTGCGCAGCAGCGTAAATGTCCACACGCCGAGAGCCGTGCCGATCACGCCGCCGGTCAGAAGCACAGTCGCAAGCGCAGGATCGATGGCGCGGCGTCGCCAGTAGGACAGCGCGCCGGAAAAAGACGAAGCCGCGATGTGGCTCGCCACTGACGCGACCGAAACCGCGGGGGCGATGCCGACGAAAATCAGCAGTGGTGTCATCAGGAAACCGCCGCCGATCCCGAACATGCCGGACACGAAGCCGACCGCAGCGCCCATCGCCAGGATGAGCAGCACATTGATCGGAAGGTCGGCAATCGGGAGATACAGTTGCACGCGCGTTCGCTTCGGAATTCTGGCCCTGAGTTGGGCCGAAACCGCTCATGGCGTGGTTCTGGAGACGGCGCGGATCGCGAGCCGCGTCCCGTCTTAGACGATATCATCCGTTGATGGGATTAAAGAATCCGGCAAAGGCGTGGTTTTTTGCCCCTGCCGGTCATGCACCTTTCAAGGTGGTAAATTTTGTTGGGTCAGGCGCCTGTCGGCGGCGTCACGACTTCCTGGCGGGATCGGTGACGAGGTTCATGGCGGAAGCCTCGCCGCTGCCGAGCCACCGGATTTTCTCGGTCGCCGACATGGCTTCCACCACCGACGAGGCGACGCCCATCCTGGTCATGTAGCTGAGCACATAGCCCATGGTGCGCTGGGCCGATGCGGTGGGGTCTGCCCCCGGCTTGGGTGCGACGAAACGGTGTACGCCCAGCTTTGAGCCCTCGACGCCGATGCGGACCTTGCCGCCGGCATAGGTCATCACACAGGCGCTGGCGCAGTAGGAGGGTTTGATCCGGCCCGCCGAATCCACCGTGCCCACGGCTGTAGTCAGCCCGCGCGCACGGATGATCTCGCCCATGATAATGGCCTGGCCGACATTTCCGCCGGGAGATGACAGCAGCACGGTATCGCCGGGGCCGAGCTTGGCTTCATCGAGCTTCTCGCGAAACCAGCTTGCGGTGGCCGGGCCGATCTCGCCCGTGATCGCCAGCGCCGGACGGCCCCGGCCCGAATTGTCCGGATCGAGACTTGCGACCTCCGAAGATGCCATGCTCGGCGAGACATAGAGGTCCTTCCAATAGGTCCAGGCTTCCGGTTTGGAGAGTTCCTGATAGGCCTGCGCGCCGATGCTGCCAAGAATCACGATGGCGAATGCGACCGAGGGCCAGCTGAACCATTTGCTGCGCGGAGGCTCCGGCGGCAGCTGCGGCGGAGGGGGCGATGGGGCAGACGGTTCGGCAGGGCGTGTGGCCCAGGGGTTAACGGTGGGGAGTCCCGACGGGCGTTCTGCACGGCCGTGTGCGTCGTCATTCCGAAAAGGCAAACCAGTTTCCTCGCAGTTCAGCCCAGCCCGACGCGCGCTTCACCGCATCGAGTCTGATGAAGGTTTGTTGAGGAAATAAGACCGCTGGTTCGATCCGGCGGTCAAGAAATCTGGCCTAGCGCGCGGCGCGCTTGCCCATCGCAGCTTTCGCTCCGGCCTGCGCCGGCGACGCATCCCAGCCGTCGGCCGGAGTCGCGACATTGATGGCGTCTTCGGGCTGGCCTTCCGGTGCAAAAGTCTGGATCGCCAGCTTCGCAGCGGCCAGCGACTGCGGGTCCAGGCGCTTGGCAATGTCGTCGCGCTTGCGGCCGGCATCGGCGTCGCCCTGGGCGGCGGCGAGGCTGAACCACTTGAAGCTCTCGGCGAGGTTCTGTTCGACGCCGATGCCGCGGGCATAGAGAATGCCGAGATTGAACTGGCTGTCGGCGACGCCGCGTTCGGCAGCCTTCCGGAACCAGTACGACGCACTCTTGTAATTGGCGCCCTTGGTGCCGCCATCGGCGTCGAGAACGGCGAGATTGTGCATCGCCTTGGCGTTGCCGCGGTCGGCGGCCAGCACGTAATAGCGGCGGGCGACGTCGAGATCCTTCTTCGCGCCGAGCCCCTTCTCGAACAGCGTACCCAGGCGGAACATTGCCGGCACCACATTGGCCTGGGCCGCGCGGTCATACCACTTGGCGGCTTCGTCGTAGTTCTGCGCCACGCCCTTGCCCTCGGCATAGCGGACGCCGATTTCGAATGCGGCAGAGGCGTCGCCCTTGAGAGCCGCATTGCGCAGCGCGGCGCTGCCGATGGTTTCGGGCAGGCGCTCGCCGGCGGGGATCGGAACGGTGGTGATCTTCTGACCGCTGGACGGCAGCACCGGTCCGGTGGCACTGGCCAGCGGTGCAGCAATGCTGCCGGTCACATCGGGCGACACATAGGGCACGGGCGCTGCCTGCGGCACCGGCTCGACGGCGGCGGGCGGGGCGATCAGCGACTGCTGGCCGATCGGGGTCGGTGAGGTCATCGACGGCGCAGCCGGCACGGGCGCGACGGGTTTACTCTGAATTTCCGCCGGTTCGGGCGCATTCAGCTGCAACGGCGGTGCGGAGTGAATGTTTTCTGCCATCGGCGCCGGCGAACCGCTGTCCAGCAGCGTCATCGCCATCTTGAACGAACCGAGCACGATCACGATCACGCTGGCGCCGACCAGCAGCGAGCGGATCTTCGAACCGATGGTGGCGGACGACTTGTCGCTGTCGGCAAGTTGGGGTGCGAGTTTGGCCGCCCTTGATCTGTCGCCTTTGGACTTGTCGTTGCCGGTTGCAGCGGCGGCCTGCGCGGCGCGACGTGCGGCAGCGATGAAGCTCGATGCTGTCGCCTGTTCAGGCGCATCGACCGCGATTTCGCTGATCGCTTCTTCCGACGCGGCGATGCGCTCGGATGGCGATCCGCCGCGACCCTGCGGACGCGTGCCGGGTTCGAGCGGATGATCCGGCGGCAACGCCGTGTCGACCATCGGGCGCGGCGAGGGACGCTCTGCGACGGTTGACGGCTGCGCGACAGGTTTTGCCGCGGGCGGCGGATCGAGAATGTCGCTGATCGCCTTCGGCATCGGGAAGGCCGATGCCGGTTCGTGCGAAATCGCGGTCGCTGCGAAGTCGCGCGGTGCGGCATCGAAATG
Organism: Tardiphaga sp. GW822-FHT04G09; assembly: GCF_058800725.1. Lineage (NCBI taxonomy): Bacteria > Pseudomonadati > Pseudomonadota > Alphaproteobacteria > Hyphomicrobiales > Nitrobacteraceae > Tardiphaga > Tardiphaga sp. GW822-FHT04G09. Next base: position 31,480 of record NZ_JBXAMO010000033.1, read on the forward strand.
AACCTGCGGCGGACGTACCTCGACCTGCGGCGGCACAGCCTGCGCCTTCACCGGGTTCGGAATTTGCGGACGCGGCGGAGCGGGCACTGAGGCGGCGGCCGCGGTGGCGGCAGGGCGCGGAGTCGGGGCGGGTGTCGCGATGGGCGCGGCTTGCTTCGCCGGTGCAGCGCTGACCGCGCGCAGATCGCCTTCGATCCGGGCGAGGCGATCGACCACATGGCCGAGCGTCGAATGTACGACTTCGAGCGAATCCTGGGTGTGGCGATCGGTTTCCGACTGGCTGAAGCGCATGTCGGAGAGTTCGCGCTTGATCGTGTCGACCAGGCCCGGATCCACCGATGGTGCTTTGCTGCGCGGATTGTCCAGCGCCGCGAACATCGACTGCTGGCGCTCGAGATGGCGCAGGATGTCCTGCAGCCCGTCTTCGACGCGGCCGAGATTGTTGCCGCGCGTATCGGTGATGCTTTCCATCCGCTCGAGCAGATAGGAGACGCGCTGTTCAAGATGCGCGAAGGCCGACGACGAGTCATTGCCCACCGGCATATGGTCGAGACGCTCCGACAGCGCCTGCAATGCCGTTTCCAGATGATCGGAGCTCGCCGTGACGGCCGGGCGCTCGCGATTTTCCAGCGCTGCCGTCAGCGTCATGATGCGCGCCTCGAGCGCGGCAAAGGAATCGCTGTTGTCGGCGCGGGCGAGCTGATCGACCTTGGACGACAGCGTCTGCAGGTCGTCGCTGAGACGGCCGAGCGCTTCGTTGGAGGCAACGTTGGAAACGATGGCGCGCAGCGCGGCGATAGCGCCCTGCAGCTGCTCCATGGTGTCGGGATCGTTGCTCGAGCGCACGATCAAGTCGATCTTGCCACCGAGATTGCGGATCGCTTCGTCGAAGCCGGCGAGCTGTTCGGCCGGCGTGAGCGTGGTCAGCGTCTTGTGGATGTCGGCGAGGGCGCGTTCAAGATTGGCCAGCACGCCGCCGTCGATACCGCTATGGCGGGTGTCGTCGATGCGGCGGCCGAGTTCGCGGATCTCGTTCTCGATCGACTCGATGGCGCGACGCGGCATCGCTTCGGTGATGACATTGCGGATCTCGGCAAGCTCGCCGCGGAAGGCCGCAATCGATTGCTCGATATTGTTGTCCGGGCGCTGCAGCGCATCGATCTTGGTCGTGATCTGGAACAGTTGCCGCTCCAGGCCGGACATATCCGGCATGAAGCTCTGCGGCGGCACGGCAGCTTGTGCGTAAGGCGGCTGCACGAATGACGGTGCGATTGGCGGCGCGTTGCGCGGGGCCATGCGCGGCGTGCCGTCGAGTTCGCCCTGGCGGGCGGCGATCTCGGCGATGGCGAAATCCAGCGAGAACGGATCGATCGGCGGCGAAGCGCTATAGACCTGATTGGCGGCGCGCTCGACCATATCGATGCGCGGCTGCTGCGGCGGCATCTGTGGCTGACGGTGGGCGGGCTCGCTGATCTGCGACAGGCGCGCATCGAGCCGCGAGATCGCATCATTGAGCTGTCGCGCAACGCCGGGCTCGCTGCTGCGCGGCGCAGACTTCGAGAACAGTTCGATCTGCCGGGCAATGGCGTCGAGCCGCTCGTGGATTTCGACGACATCGGCTGCGTCGCGTTGCGGCAGGGCCGCACGCGGGGTGAGGGGGCGTTCCTGATCGCGAGGGTGTGCGTTGGGCGAGTTGAAGCGCGCGGGAGCTTCGCCGATGGTCGAGTTCAGCCAGTCGCCCAGCGACATGCCGGCACGGCGCGCCGCAGCTTCGGCCCGCTCGCGGACCGATGGCTCAATCCCGTCAACACTCCACGATACGCGCGAATTCATGCTTTGGTCCGGTTCCGAGCTTGACGCCACCAGCGCCTGCAGCCTCCCCCGCGCGTCCCATCGTGAAGACAATCGTAACGGGCGCGGGTCGTCTGCCTCTGATCCGGACTTTTCAGGGTTAGGGTAAATAACGGGTTAAGGATCAGGCCGAGCGGGCCTTAAAAGTTAACTCGCTGATACACTTGCGCCGATTTGCAGCTAGGATCGGATGTCGCTGGCTCTGGCGTCAGCGCGTAAACAGCGCACTCAAATCGTCGACATCCTGTTCGGTGATGGCGCTATGGCGCGGGTCCATCACCGCGGATTGCCCGATATAGGCCCAATACAGGAACTCGGCGCGCGGAAGCGCCCGCTGGCTTTCCACCCCGGCTTCAATCAGCCATTTCGCCATATAGCCAACGCGCCTGGCGTCCACCGAGGCGACCATTTGGGCGACGTCCGCATCGGTCGAGGCCATGGCGCGGATGGCACGGTCCAGGCTGCGGTCTTCGTTGAAGGCGAGTTTCATCAGGTGCGTCAGGCGCGCGGCGCCGGCGACCGAGGCATCGATCCCTTCGATGACCTGATCGGTTGTCCGCTCCTGCCAACGCTGCAGAAGCTGCAGTCGAAATTCAGATATATCCTTGAAATGCCAATAGAAACTGCCGCGCGACACGTTCAGGCCGCTGGCTAGCGCACCGACCTTCAGCGCGTCGGCGCCCTGCCGCGCGAGGATCCTCAGCCCGTGGTCGAGCCAGGCCGAGCGCGTCAGGCGGTCCTTGGTCAGTTGGTCATCCATTTCTCGACCATACACATGTGTATTGACGAAATCCACGCTCTGGCGCTAACGTCCATGCAGAAGTGTATGGAGTGGCGCTGGCCGAACAGTGCCCGATGCGGGAGGGAAGCCGATGAGCATGACCGGCCTCGATAGATGGTACAGCTTCATGCGGTCTCATGATCGGGCCGTGCTGTGGGACCTGCTGCATCCGGATGCCGTGTTCGAAAGCCCGGTCGTGCATGCGCCGCAGCGGGGCCGTGAGATCGTATTCAAGTATCTGACGACTGCAGAGAAAGTGCTGGGTGGCCCCGGCTTCGCTTACAAAGGCGAATGGCGCAGCGACAACGGCGCGGTGCTCGAATTCGAGAACGAGATCGACGGGATCAAGATCAATGGCGTCGACATGATCACCTTCGCCGATGATGGGCGCATTACCCATTTCAAGGTGATGGTCAGGCCGCTCAAGGCCATCAACCTGCTGCACCGGTTGATGGGCGAGGAATTGGCGCGGCAATGAGCCGCCAGCTGCCTGCTTCATCTCCGATAACAATTGCGTAAATCTGACACGGCGGCGCCGTATCATCCGATCAATCGAATTCAAACCGAGAGAATTCCATGCCCAGCTACAAAGCCCCGCTCGAAGACGTCGGCTTCCTGCTCAACGACGTGTTTCAGTTCGATCGCTACAACAATCTGCCCGGCTTTGCTGACGCGTCTGCCGATGTGCGCGAGGCGATTCTGGGCGAAGCCGCCAAGCTCAGCGAAGAAGTGCTGCAGCCGCTGAATCGCGTCGGCGATCTCGAAGGCTGCAAGCGCAACGACGACGGCAGCGTGACCACGCCGAAAGGCTTCAAGGAAGCCTACAAGCAGGTCGCCGAAGGCGGCTGGCTCGGCCTCTCGGCTCCCGCTGAATTCGGCGGCCAGGGCCTGCCGGTGACGCTGTCGCAGACCGTCGCCGAATTCCAGATCTCCGCCAATATGGCGTTCTCGATGTATGGCGGCCTCACCATGGGCGCGACCGCAGCACTCATCGTGCACGGCAAGCCCGAGCAGAAGGCGATGTTCCTGCCGAAGATGGTCGCCGGCGAATGGACCGGCACCATGAACCTCACCGAACCGCATTGCGGCACGGATCTGGGTCTGTTGCGCACCAAGGCCGCGCCGCAGGCCGACGGCAGTTACAAGATCTCCGGCACCAAGATTTTCATCTCGGCCGGTGAGCACGATCTCGCTGACAATATCATCCATCTGGTGCTGGCCCGCATCGAGGGCGCACCGGCCGGCATCAAGGGCGTGTCGCTGTTCGTTGTGCCGAAGTTCCTGGTCAATGCCGATGGATCGATCGGCGCACGCAACGGCGTGATGTGCGGCTCGATCGAGCACAAGATGGGCATTCACGGCAATTCGACCTGTGTGATGAATTACGATGGCGCCACCGGCTGGCTGATCGGCGAAGAGAACAAGGGCATGCAGGGCATGTTCGTGATGATGAACGAAGCCCGCCTCGGCGTGGCCGTGCAGGGCCTCGCGCAGTCCGAAGTCGCCTATCAGAACGCGGTCGCCTATGCGAAGGACCGCCTGCAGGGCCGCTCGCTGACCGGCCCGAAGTCGCCGGAGAAGCCCGCCGATTCGATCATGGTGCATCCCGATGTGCGCCGCACGCTGCTGACCATCCGGGCCTTCAACGAAGCCGCCCGCGCGATGGTGGTGTGGACCGCGCTGAAGAGCGACGTCGCACATCGCTCCGACGATCCGAAAGAGCGTCAGGCCGCCGACGATCACATGGGCCTGATGACCCCGGTGCTGAAGGGCGTGCTCACCGATGGCGGCTTTGCCAATGCAGTCTCCGCGCAGCAGATGTTCGGTGGCCACGGTTATATCGCCGAATGGGGCATGGAACAGTTCGTCCGCGATGCGCGCATTGCCATGATCTATGAAGGTGCCAACGGCATCCAGGCGCTCGATCTCGTCGGCCGCAAGCTGCCGCGTGATGGTGGTCGTGCCGCCATGGCGTTCTTCGGCGAGGTTGCAGCCTTCGCCAAGGAACATGGCGGCGACGAGGCGATGAAGCCTTACATCGATCCGCTCTCGAATGCGCTCGGTCATCTGCAGCAGGCGACCATGTGGCTGATGAACAATGCGATGGCGAAGCCCGACAATGCCGGTGCCGGCGCCACCGATTACATGCAACTGTTCGGTCTCACGGCCTTCGCCTATATGTGGGCGAAGATGGCCAAGGTGGCGCAGGACAAGATTGCCGCTGATGGCGCAACGCCCTATCTGACCACCAAGCTCGTCACCGGCCGCTTCTTCATGGAGCGGATGCTGCCCGAAACCGCCCTCCATCTCGCGCGCCTCCAGACGGGTGCCGCGACGACGATGGAGCTTCCGGCGGAAGCGTTCTAGCCGACTCATACACCGCCATGCCCGGCCTTGTGCCGGGCATCCACGTCTTTACATGCCAATGGCGAGACGTGGATGGCCGGCCCCGGCCATGACGATTACTTCGAAATTCGAACAACACGGCCACTCAAAGGGAGACACCATGCCCGAGGCATATATCTACGATCACGTTCGCACGCCGCGCGGCCGCGGCAAGGCCGATGGCTCGCTGCATGAGGTGACCGCACTGGCGCTCGCCACTGCGCCACTGAAGGCTCTGAAAGAGCGCAACAACCTGCAGCCGGGCACCATCGACGATGTCATCCTGGGCGTGGTCGATCCGGTCGGCGAAGCCGGCGGCGATATCGCGCGCATGGCGGCGCTGTCAGCCGGCTACGGCAACGACGTCCCGGGCATCCAGATCAACCGCTTCTGCGCCTCTGGCCTCGATGCGGTGAACTTCGCGGCGGCGCAGGTGATGTCGGGCCAGCACGCCATGACCATTGGCGGCGGCGCTGAATCCATGAGCCGCGTCGGTATCGGCGCGTCCGGCGGCGCCTGGCCGGTCGATCCGTCGATCGCCGTCCCCGCCTATTTCATGCCGCAGGGCGTATCGGCCGATCTGATCGCGACCAAATACGGTTTCTCGCGGGACGACGTCGATGCCTACGCCGTGCAGAGCCAGCAGCGCGCTGCCAAGGCCTGGGACGAAGGCCGCTTCAAGAATTCGGTGATCCCGGTCAAGGACATCAACGGCCTGACCATTCTGGCCAAGGACGAGCATATGCGTCCGTCCACCACGATGCAGTCGCTGGCGGCGCTGCAGCCGTCCTTCGTGACCATGGCCCAGATGGGCGGCTTCGATGCGGTGGCGATCCAGTCGCATCCGGAAATCGAAGGCGTGAATTACGTTCATCACGCCGGTAATTCGTCGGGCATCGTCGACGGCGCTGCCGCCGTGCTGCTCGGCAGCGCGGAAGCTGGCAAGAAGGCCGGCCTCAAGCCCCGCGCGAAGATCCGCGCCTTCGCCAATATCGGCTCCGAGCCGGCGATGATGCTCACCGGTCCGGTGGACGTCACCAAGAAGGTGCTGGAACGTTCCGGCATGAAGCTGTCGGACATCGATCTGTTCGAGCTCAACGAAGCCTTCGCCTCGGTGGTGCTGCGCTTCATCCAGGCGTTCGAGATCGACAATGAGAAAATCAATGTCTGCGGCGGCGCCATTGCCATGGGCCATCCGCTCGGCGCCACCGGTGCGATGATCCTTGGCACCGTGCTGGATGAACTCGAGCGCACCAACAAATCGACGGCCCTCGTCACCCTCTGCATCGGCGGCGGCATGGGCACCGCCACCATCATCGAACGCGTGTAAGGAGCGGCCAGCATGACCTTCAAGAACTTCAAGGTTGAGACCGATGCCGACGGCATCGCCCTCGTCACCTGGGACATCTCCGGCCGTTCGATGAACGTGCTCGACACGACGACCATCGAGGAACTCGGTGCCATCGTCGATCAGACGACCGCCGATGCCGCCGTGAAGGGCGTCGTCATCACCTCCGGCAAGGAGGCGTTCTCCGCCGGTGCCGATCTGTCGATGCTGGAAGGCATGGGCAAGGTCTTCGCCGAGACCAAGGCAGCCAAGGGCGAGGAAGCCGCACAGCAGATGCTGTTCGACGAGAGCCGCAAGCTGTCGCTGACCCTGCGCAAGATCGAGACCTCCGGCAAGCCATGGGTTGCGGCGATCAACGGCCTCGCCCTCGGCGGCGCGTTCGAACTGACGCTGGCCTGCCACTATCGCGTTGCCGCTGAAAATCCGAAGACGCGTCTTGGCCTGCCCGAGATCAAGGTCGGCCTGTTCCCCGGAGGCGGCGGCACCCAGCGCCTCGCCCGCATGCTGCAACCGCAAGACACGATGCAGATGCTGCTGAAGGGCGAAGCGATCAATCTCGTCAAGGCCAAGGCGATGGGCGTCGTCGGCGCGGTGGTGCCATCAGCCGATCTGATCACGACTGCCAAGGAGTGGATCAAGGCCGGCGGCAAACCCGTCGCGCCGTGGGACGAGAAGGGCTTCAAGCTGCCCGGCGGCCCCGTCTATTCCAAGCAGGGCATGATGATGTTCCCGGCGGGTAACGCGATCTATCGCCGCGAGACCTTCGACAACTATCCGGCCGCGCGTGCGATCATGCAGTGCGTCTATGAAGGCCTGCAGCTGCCGATGGATGCGGCGCTGCGCGTCGAGTCCCGTCAGTTCGCGCATATCCTGCAGACCAAGGAAGCGGCGGCCATGATCCGCAGCCTGTTCCTGTCGATGCAGGAGCTGAACAAGGGCGCGCGCCGTCCGCAAAACGTGCCGCCGACCAAGGTGAAGAAGCTCGCCGTCATCGGCGCCGGCTTCATGGGCGCGTCGGTCGGTTTCGTCTCGGCGCGCGGTGGCATGGAGGTCGTGCTGATCGATCGCGATCAGGCCAGTGCCGACAAGGGTCTCGGTCATTGCATCGCAGCCATCGATGGCCTGATCGCCAAGGGCCGCGCCAAGGAGGCGGACAAGACCGCTCTGATGGCGAAGATCACGGCAACGGCGGATTTCGACGTCATCAAGGACTGCGACCTCGTGATCGAGGCCGTGTTCGAGGATCGCGCGGTCAAGGCCGAGATCTACAAGAAGGTGCAGCCGCTGTTGAAGGAAGGCGCGATCATCGCGTCGAACACCTCGACGCTGCCGATCAACTCGCTCGCCGAAGAGTTCGCAGACCAGTCGAAGTTCATCGGCATCCACTTCTTCTCGCCGGTCGAGAAGATGATGCTGGTGGAGATCATCGTCGGCAAGAACACCGGCGACGTCGCGCTGGCCACCGCGCTGGATTATGTCCGCGTCATCGGCAAGACGCCGATCGTCGTCAACGACTCCCGCGGCTTCTTCGCCAATCGCTGCGTGCTGCGCTTCACGGCCGAAGGCCTCGAAATGCTGCTCGAAGGCGTGCCGCCGGCGATGATCGAGAACACTGCCAAGATGGCCGGCATGCCGGTCGGGCCGCTGTCGCTGTCGGACGAGATCGCGCTCGATCTGGTACTGAAGATCATGAAGGCCACCGAAGCCGATCTGGGTTCGCAGGCCGTCGATCAGGCGCAGAAGAAGCTGATCGTCGAGATGGTCGAGAAGCAGGAACGCTTCGGCCGCAAGAACGGCAAGGGCTTCTACGAGTATCCGCCGAAGGGCAAGGGCTCGAAGGCTCTGTGGAAGGGCATCGCCCCGCTGCTGCCGAAGCCGGTCGATCCCGACACGCTCGATGTCGAGGAACTGAAACAGCGCTTCCTGGTGGTGCAGGCGGTGGAAGCCGCGCGTACCGTCGAGGATCACGTGATCGTCGATCCGCGCGAAGCCGATGTCGGCTCGATCCTCGGCTTCGGCTTTGCGCCGTTCACTGGTGGCACGCTGAGCTATATCGACTTCATGGGCACGAAGAAGTTTGTCGAGCTCTGCCACAAGCTTGAAGCCAAATACGGCTCGCGCTTCACCCCGCCGAAGCTGCTCGAGGAGATGGCGGCCAAGGGCGAGACCTTCTACGGCCGCTTCCCGCCGAAGAAACTGGCCGCGGCGTAACTCGCTGCCCTATCCACCCTCTCCCACAAGGGGGAGGGGAGGAAGGCAGACAAAAAAGGCCGGATCATCGATCCGGCCTTTTGCGTTCTCAGCCGATGAAATTGCAGCTCACGCCGCCTTCATCAGACCTTCCTTGGTCAGTGCTTCCTGCACGGGCGGGCGGGCCGCGACGCGGTCCTTGTAGGCCATCAGGTTCTTGAACTCGGAGAGGTCGATGCTCATCCGGTCGGCCCATTTCAGCATGACGAACAGATAGCCGTCAGCGACGCTGAAATCCTTGCCCATCAGGTAATCCTTACCCGCGAGCTGGCCATCGAGATATTTGAACTTGCCCATCAGACGGGTTCTGAAGAAGCCCTTCACCTCGTCGTCGAACACCGGCTGGAACAGCGGGCTGAAATTCTTGTGCAGCTCGCCATTGATGAAGCCAAGATACTCCTGCAACTGGCGGCGCGCATTGCTGCCATTGGCCGGCGCCAGATTCTTGGCAGCAGCCTGGTCGGCGATGTACTGCACGATGACCGGGCCTTCGGTGAGGAGTTCGCCGCTGTCCAGCCCGAGCGCGGGTACCTGACCTTTCGGGTTGATGGCGAGATAGTCGTCGCCATTTTCCAGCTTCTTGGCTTTCAGGTCGACCTTCACGAGATCGTAAGGCAGGCCGGCTTCGAGAAGTGCGATATGAGGGGAGAGCGAGCAGGCGCCCGGCGAATAATACAGCTTCATCGAAAAATCCTCCCTGAAGACATTGGTTTAACCACGCGGGTGACTAAATGCATCTGCATGAAAGAGTCAAGATTGATGCAGCTGCATCAAGTGGGCTAGGGTGCCGCCACCATTTGGACTGAGCCATGAAACGTAAACCTTCCCTTGAGGCGACTGCCGCCTGGATCCGCCTGATGCGAATCCAGAGCCGGGTGCTGGACGCCGTCGAGCAGGACCTCAAGCGCGCCGGCTTTCCGCCGCTCGCATGGTATGACGCGCTGGCCGAGCTGTCGCGCTCACCGACCGGCGAGATGCGCCCGGTCGAGCTCGAAAAGCAGATGCTGATACCGCAATATTCGACATCGCGTCTGATCGACCGTCTGGTCGACGAAGGCCTGGCTGCACGTCGCGAATGCAAGATGGACAAGCGTGGCCTGTTCGTCGAGATCACGGCGGCCGGGCGCGAGTTGCACAAGAAGATGGGCTGCGCCTATTCAACGGCGATCGAGAAACATGTCGGCTCGAAACTGTCCGACGCAGATGCAGCAAAACTGTGCGGCCTGCTCGACCGGCTCGGCTGCGCGTGCCAAGAAGCGGCACCGACAGTGACATCGCCGGCCGCCAGAGACGCCGCGCCAGCGCGATGAACCTTAAATTTTTGCCTGCGTTCGCGACCTGCACGGGCCGCGAGCGTCCCCGACACCGCGCGCGACTGATTGCAGCGCTTTTCATTCGGAATTTTCATGGCGCGTGACCAAATCGATATGACGCCGCTGCAGTCGCGCGACGAACTCGTGGCGTGGCTGGCGGCGGGCGTGAAGCCGCCTTCGGAATTCCGCATCGGCACCGAACACGAGAAGACACCCTTCACGCTGAACGGTCACAATCCGGTGCCTTACGAAGGCCCACGTGGCATCGGTGCGGTGCTGGATGGCATGAAGCACCTGCTCGGCTGGGAGCCGATCATGGAAGCCGGAAATATCATCGGCCTCTATGACGTCACGGGCGGCGGCGCGATTTCGCTGGAGCCCGGCGGCCAGTTCGAATTGTCAGGCGCGCCGGTGGAGACGGTGCATCAGACGCAGTCCGAACTGATGGCGCATCTGGCGCAGGTGCGCGAAGTGGCGACGCCGCTGGGCATCGGCTTTCTTGGCCTCGGTCTCACCCCATCCTGGTCGCGTGCGCAGATCCCGGTGATGCCCAAGGGCCGCTACAAGATCATGACCAATTACATGCCCAAAGTGGGTCAGTATGGCCTGGACATGATGTACCGGACCTGCACGGTGCAGACCAATCTCGACTTCTCCTCGGAAGCCGACATGGTCAAGAAGCTGCGCGTTTCCGTGGCGCTGCAGCCGATCGCGACCGCATTGTTCGCAAATTCCCCGTTCACTGAAGGCAAGCCGAACGGCTTCCTGTCGTTCCGTTCCGAAGTCTGGCGCGACACGGATAATGCGCGCGCCGGCATGATTCCCTGGGCGTTTGAATCCGGCATGGGCTTCGAACGCTGGGTCGATTACGCGCTCGACGTGCCCATGTATTTCGTCAAGCGCGGCGACACTTACATCGACGTGTCCGGCTCGTCGTTTCGCGATTTCTTCGCGGGCAAGAATGAAAAGATGCCCGGCGAAAGGCCCACCCTGTCGGATTGGGCCAATCATCTCTCGACGATTTTCCCGGAAGTCCGCCTGAAGCGCTATCTCGAAATGCGGGGCGCCGATGGCGTGCCGTCGGATCGCTTGCCGGCATTGTCGGCCTTCTGGGTCGGGCTGCTTTACGACGATGGCGCACTCGATGCTGCCTGGGACATCGTCAAGCACTGGACCGCCCAGGAGCGTCAGGCGTTGCGCGATGACGTGCCGAAATTGGGTTTCAAGGCGAAGATCAAGGATCGCTATCTGTTCGAGATCGCCAAGGAGTGTCTTCTTCTCGCTCATGGCGGCCTGCGCCGCCGCGGCAACCTCGATGCCCATGGACGCGACGAGTCCCGCCACCTGGAGGCGCTCGATCAGATCCTGGATTCCGGCAAGACTCCGGCCGAGCAGATGCTCGACAGGTTTCATGGCGCCTGGGGTGGCTCGGTGGCACCGGCCTATAAGGAATACTGCTTCTAGATCAGCGACTTGGGGAAGCTGAAAATCCGTTCATCAGCGGTACAGGTGACCGGCGTTCCAATGGCGTTCTTCTGACGCCGTTTGCAAACCGCTGAAAGTCATCCTGCATGTCGAGGAATCTGCTCAGAGCGTGTCTGACAGCCTTCGCCATGCTGTTGCTGGCGGCCGTGACGCCTGTTCGGGCGCAAACCAATTTCGATCGGCCTGGCGGGGACTATTCGCGTTCGGTCTCGCAGTCCGGTGATCCCGCCGAATGCGCGCTGATCTGCGAGCGCGACAAGAAGTGCCGCGCCTGGAGCTTCAATTATCCGAGCGATAATTCCGAAAACGCGGTGTGCTTGCTGAAAGACAAGGTGCCGCCGCGGATCGAGAGCTATTGCTGCGTCTCCGGCGTGCGTGGTGCCGGCGTCATCGAGCCCCGCACTGGTCCCGTGGAAACGTCCACCGATCGTTTTGGCGGCGATTATCGCTCGTTCGAGGTCAAGAATGACGACAAGGCCGAGCGTGGTGACGCCTGTCGCGATGCCTGCGAGGGCGACAACAAATGCCGCGCCTGGACCTTTGCGCGCCCCGGCTATGCCGGCAAGAACGCCCGGTGTTTCCTGAAGAACGACATCAAGCCGCCGCGCCGCAAACCGGGATTTATCTCGGGCGTGGTGCGGTAACGCGTGGCGACAGGGACAGGGAAGCTTAGCCCTTGTGCTTGTCGTGTCTGCAGGCACCCAGACATTGTGTCCTTGCCGACTTCCGATCAGCGATTAACGCGACATCGATCCGCCGATGTGGCTTGCCATATATGTGGCAGGACTCTGCGGGCGCGCTGCAGCCCAAAACGCATCTTCATTAAAATGCGCAACATCGCGTGCGACGCGACGTGTGATCGATGCAGCAACGCAAAAGCACACCGAGTGCATGTGATCATGCTCGACGCGAAGATTTCCGCGGGCATATCGGCCGAAGGGCTGCAAGGCCCGTAAACAAAGGCGTTTCCGGGTGTCGCGCTTGTGGGTAATTGCGAGAATTGCATCGTGCGATCGCGCGCGCATGAAAAGAAACATCGAATAATTTTGCTGCGTCGCATTTTTTTCAAAAAAGCTGTTGCGTCTCTCGAAGCCCCGGCCTATAGGTTCACTCCCTTCGGGGCGCTGCACACAGTCTTTCGAGACGCAGCCTGATGACTTCCACTAGGAATGATCAGAACGAAATTTTCTCCCTTCTGGGGAGGGCAATGCTTCGGCGTTGGGTTGTTTGACAAGTTAAATTGAAGAAAGAGAAACGTGGACGGCGGAGTCCTTGCGGGTCTTGTTTGACGGAGCTTCGGC
>NZ_JBXAMO010000034.1:0-37441 GCF_058800725.1 Tardiphaga sp. GW822-FHT04G09
CGGCGAGGGTTTGCGAAGCATGACCCAGTGAATCAAAAGTCCCCGCCATTGGCGAGGACTTTGTCAGCGGTCTGAGGGGCGCACTCTCATGCGCCAGGCGCACTCTCATGCGCCCCTGCAAGCCTGAACAGGCCTCGATCGATCAGGCGATCTTGGCGCTCTGTGCTGCCGTTTCCGGCACCACTCGCTCGCTTCCCAGAATGAATGCGCGTCGCATGGGTTTGATGACGAACAAAGCGAGCAGCGCTGCGGTCGCATTGAGCGCAACGGCGACCACAAACACGGCCTGCCATCCGTAGCGTGCTGCGATCAGGCTCGCGAGCGGCACCAGCAACGCCGCCGTGCCCTTCGCTGTGTAGAGCATGCCGTTATTTGTCGTGGCGTATTTGGCACCAAACGTATCGCCCGATGTTGCCGGGAACAGGCTGTAGATCTCGCCGAACACGCCGAAGTAGACGGCCGTCGCCAGCACGAAGACGAGCGGGTTGTGGCCATAGGACGATAGCGTCAACAGCATCAGTGCAGCGGTGCCGAAGGCGATGAACATGGTGTGTTCACGGCCGATCTGATCGGACAACCAGCCGAACAGCGGGCGGCCGAAGCCGTCGAAGATGCGGTCGAGCGAGATTGCGAAAGTGAGCGCTGCCATCTCGAAGCCGGCGAGACTGACCGGCACATTGGCAATCTTGTAGTCGTGCGCGATCGGCGCGATCTGCGCTGCGGTCATCAAGCCACCGGCGGCGACCATGACGAAGACCAGATACATGATCCAGAAAATCGGGCTGCGCAGCACTTGCGGCGGCGTGAAGTCCGTCTTGGTCTGCGGCAGATTGAGCTGTTTCCGCTTCACCGGCACAGCCTGCAGAGGCGGGCGCATGAAGAAGGCGAGCACGAAAACAATCAGGCCCTGGCCGACGCCGAAGGTAAAGAATGCATGCTGATAGCCGCTCTCGGCAATCATATGCGCGATCGGCACAACAGTAATCGCAGCGCCCGCGCCGAAGCCTGCTGCTGTCGCTCCGGCGGCGAGGCCGCGGCGATCTGGGAACCACTTCAGCGCGTTGCCGACACAGGTGCCATAGACCGAACCGGCGCCGATGCCACCGACGATGGCGCCCGCATAGAGCAGCACCAGCGAGTCCGCATAGGAGTTCAGCACCCAGGCGAGGGTGATCATGATTCCGCCGAACATGATGACGACGCGGGGGCCGTATTTGTCGACAAACCAGGCTTCGACCGGCACCAGCCATGTCTCGACAACGACGAACAGGGTGAAGGCAAGCTGGATCGCGGCGCGACCCCAGTGATACTTGGCATCGATGGGATCGACGAACAGCGTCCATCCGTATTGCAGGTTGGCGATCATCGCCATGCAGACGATGCCCATCACGAGCTGGATCCAGCGGAAGCTGGAGTTGGGGGCGGTCGTCGAGTCGGTATGAGACATTGGGATTCCTCCGAGCGCGCCTCTTGATCGCGACTTAATGTCACGAATGCTGTGGCTTATTGCCGCAAGCGTCGCTTTTGGGGAGACTGGTATATTATATTCCAGGATGCAAGCCGAACTTGACTGTTCCCTGGCGCCGGTCATCACGCCTTGGCGCGACACTGGATTGCCGGACAAGGCAAAACGCGCCCAGCCAGGGCTGAGCGCGTTGTTTTCGTTCGGTTTTTCCGGATTTTGCTAGCTCGCGAGGGCCTTGGCAACGACGACCTTGCGCCATGGCTTCAGCACCGCAATCGCCAGCAACGACGCGAGGATATTGGCGCCTGCTGCGATCAGGAACACGCTGTCCCACGTGCCCGACGACTGCTGCATGTAGTTCGCGACAGGCACCAGAAGTGCCGCCGTTCCCTTGGCCGTGTAGAGCAGGCCGGCATTGGTTGTTGCGAATTTGGAGCCGAACGTGTCGGTGCAGGTCGATGGGAAGAGCGAATAGATCTCGCCCCATGCGAAGAACACGAAGCCCGACAACAGCACGAACCACAGCGGATCGTGGCCCCACATATACAGGGCCCAGATGCCGATGCCTTCCATGCCGAAGGCGATGAACATCGTGTTCTCGCGGCCGATCATGTCGGAGATCCAGCCGAAGAACGGACGTGTCAGGCCGTTGAGCACGCGATCGATCGTGGCCGCGAAAGTGACCGCGGTCATCGTCATCGCCATCAGCGTGACGGGCACGTTGTCGATCTTCCAGTCGGCCGCAATGGGCTTCAGGTTCGCCGTCACCATCAGGCCGCCGGCACCGACGATCACGAACATGAAGTACATCAGCCAGAAGATCGGATGGCGGATCACTTCCGTCGGAGCGTAGTTGCGACGGGTCTGGATGATATTCGCGTTTTGCGTGACCGCCGGTACCTGTCCAGCCTTCGGCGCGAACAGGAAGAAGGACAGGATCACGATGATGATGCCTTGTCCGAGACCGAAATACAGAAACGTGGTCTGGAAACCGGAATCCTTGATCATGGCCTGGATCGGCGCGACGGTGAGAGCCGAGCCTGCACCGAAGCCTGCAGCCGTGATGCCAGCCGCGAGGCCGCGCTTGTCGGGAAACCATTTCAGCGCGTTGCCGACGCAGGTGCCGTAGACGCCGCCAGCGCCGATGCCAGCGATGATCATGCCGAGATAGAAGCCGTTGAGCGTTTCCGCCTGTGCGTTGATCGCCCAGCCGATGCCGCAGAGAATGCCGCCGATGAGGACGACGATCTTCGGGCCGTATTTATCGACGAACCATCCTTCGACCGGAACCAGCCAGGTCTCGAATAAAACGAAGAGGGTGAAGGCCCACTGGATCGATGCACGATCCCAGCCGAACTTCTTCTGGATGTCGGGCACGAAGAATGTCCAGCCGTATTGATAGTTGGCGATCATCACCATCGCGCCAACGCCGATGGCAAGTTGTGTCCAGCGGTAAGCATCGCTGACAAGTGCGGCAGCAGGCGCCGCGCCGTGAACTGCATCAGTCATAGTTCCTCCTAAAGCGCTGTTCTATTGAGAGCTCGACAGCTGCGAAGGATAGTTTGGTATATGATATGCCAACTAACAAGCGAAAT
Organism: Tardiphaga sp. GW822-FHT04G09; assembly: GCF_058800725.1. NCBI lineage: Bacteria > Pseudomonadati > Pseudomonadota > Alphaproteobacteria > Hyphomicrobiales > Nitrobacteraceae > Tardiphaga > Tardiphaga sp. GW822-FHT04G09. Next base: position 3,061 of record NZ_JBXAMO010000034.1, read on the forward strand.
CTTGCCAATTTGCCGCTGCAAGTTTCGCATGACTCAATGCTGTACTGCCAAACGACAAGACAGCACGAAGCCGGCGGTCCAGACCGCCGGCTTTTGGGTTTGAACAGTTATTTGTACTGTTACTTACGCTGTTGCAGCGCGAGTACGCAGCCTTGTGAAGCCGCTCTGAATCACCGACCAGAACAGTGCGATCAGGCCGAGTATCATGATGCTGCTGACAAGCGTGTTCGAGAAGAAGATTCCGAGCGATCCCTGTGAGCCCAGCAATGACTGCCGGAAGGCTTCTTCGGCCTTGTCACCAAGCACGATGGCCAGCACCAGCGGGGCGAGGGGATAGTTACACTTCTTCAGTGCATAGCCGATGATACCGAATACCAGCATCATCACCACGTCGAAGGTCGAGTTGTGGACGGAGTAGGCGCCGATCGCGCAGAGCACCAGGATGAGTGGCGCGATAATGCTGAACGGAACCCGCAGGATCGCGGCGAAGAGCGGTACGCAGGTCAGTACGATAATCAGGCCGACAAGGTTGCCGAGATACATTGAAGCGATCAGGCCCCAGACAAACTCCTTTTGCTCGACGAACAGCATCGGACCGGGCTGCAGGCCCCAGATCAGCAGACCACCAAGAAGCACAGCGGCCGTCGGTGAACCGGGGACGCCGAGCGAGAGCATCGGCAGCAGGGCTGCGGTGCCAGCGGCGTGCGCGGCCGTTTCCGGAGCGATGACGCCTTCGATCTCACCCTTGCCGAAGTTGTGGCCGTTCTTGGAGACGCGCTTGGCAATGCCGTAACTCATGAACGACGCTGGTGTCGCACCTGCCGGGGTGACACCCATCCAGCAACCGATGATGCAGGAACGCAGTGACGTCATCCAGTATTGCGGCAGACTCATCCAGGTGCGGAGCACGACGCGAAGATCGATCTTCGCCTTGCCGCCCTGGAAGCGCAGGCCTTCTTCCATGGTGAGGAAGATTTCGCCGAGGCCGAACAGGCCGATGACCGCGATCAGGAAGTCGAAACCATTGAGGAGTTCGGTCGAGCCGAAGGTGAGACGCAGTTGTCCCGTGATGGAATCGAGGCCGACAGCGGCGAGGGCGAAGCCGATCATCATCGCCGCAATGGTCTTGAAAGGTGGCTCCTTACTCAGTCCGACGAAACTGCAGAATGCCAGGAAGTAGACCGCGAATTTCTCCGCGGGCCCGAAGCGTAAGGCGAAGCCTGCGACCAGCGGCGCCACCAAAGTGATCATGATGACGGCGAACAGCGCGCCGACGAAGGAGGAGGTGAAGGCGGCGGTCAGCGATTCGGCGGCCTTGCCCTGTTGCGCCATCGGATAGCCGTCGAATGTCGTGGCCACCGACCACGGTTCTCCGGGGATGTTGAACAAGATCGAAGTGATCGCGCCCCCGAACAATGCGCCCCAATAGATGCAGGACAGCATGATGATCGCCGATGTCGGCGGCATGCTGAAGGTGAGGGGCAGCAGAATCGCGACGCCATTGGCACCGCCAAGGCCGGGAAGCACGCCGATGATCACGCCGAGGACGATACCAAGGACCATCACCGCGATATTGAACGGCTGCAGCGCGACGGCAAAGCCCTGGAACAGGTTAGCAATTTCTTCCATGTCGAGTAGTCCTCAGAAAGAGACCGGCAGGCGCAACGGAATGGGAGATCGCGGAAATCAGAGACCAAGCAGATCCTCAAGCGGCCCTTTGGGAAGCGGCACGAGAAACCAGCGTTCGAAGATCAGGTAAGTGACGACCGGCATGCCGAGAGAGATGGCCGCGATGATGGGCCAATTATATTTGCCGAGCCAACGCATGAACCATGCGATGAAAATCAGCGATGACACGTAGAGGCCGATGAATGGCAGGACGCCGACATAGATGCCGGTGGGAATGACGACACTGAAGACCTGGCGCAACTGGCCCCATTCGGCGAACAGGCTGCCGTTGTCCTCGCGCAGTGTATTCAAGAGATTGATCAGACTGGAGATGATGATGAACAGCCCGATATAGAACGGGAAGAACCCGGCCTTCGGACCCTCCGCGCCCCAGTTGATGCCGGCCTTGATGCTGCCATAGACGACGATGGCGCCGAACAGGCCGATGACAGTGGTGACGCCCGCTTCGACGGATTTGTGGGACGGGCCTGCGTTGCTCGTGTGCTGCGTGGTCATGGACAACTCTGTGTGAGAGATCAGCGTCGATCAGCGTGCCATGTAGGCCGGACCTGATGTGCGATCAGGTCCGGCGTCATGGCGCCTGTGTCAGTTGCCTTGCTCAGTTTCCTTGCGCGAGGAAGCCGGCTTCCTTCATCAGGGTCTCGTGGCGCTTCTCTTCAGTGCCGACCCAGCTCGCATAGTCGCCACCGGTCATGAAGGTCGTATTGAAGGCGCCGCTCTTCATCAGGTCCTGCCACTCGGGCGTCGCGCGGACTTTCTTGAACAGCTCGACGTAATAGTCGATCTGATCCTTGGTCGCTTTTGGCCCCATGAAGATGCCGCGCAACATCACATACTCGATGTCGAGCCCCTGCGACTTGCAGGTCGGAATGTCTTTCCAGCCCTTGCCGTCGGCAACCTGTTCGTCATAGGCCATCGGCTTGCTGTCGAAAACGCAGAGCGGACGCACCTTGCCGCCGCGCCACTGCGCCACAGCCTCGATCGGGTTGTTCACGGTCGAATCGATGTGCTGGCCAACAAGCTGCACTGCGACTTCACCGCCGCCTTTGTAGGGAATGTAGGTGAACTTGCTGCCGATGGCTTTCTCGAGCGCGACCGTGATGATCTGGTCTTCCTGCTTCGAGCCGGTGCCGCCCATCTTGATCGTGCCGGCCGGCGCGGCTTTCACTGTGTCGATATAGTCTTTCACCGTCTTGTACGGCTTGTCGGCATTCACCCACAGCACGAACTCGTCGAGCGCCAGCATGGCGACCGGGGTGAGGTCCTTCCAGTTGAAGGGAATGCCGGTGGCGAGCGGGGTCGTGAACAGGTTCGAGAGGGTGATGATGATCTTGTGCGGATTGTTGTTCGCTGACTTCACATCGAGGAAGCCTTCACCGCCGGCGCCGCCCGACTTGTTGATGACAACGAGCGGCTGCTTCATCAGGCTGTGCTTGGTGATGATGCCCTGAATGGTGCGCGCCATCTGGTCGGCGCCGCCGCCTGTGCCCGCAGGAACGATCAATTCGACCGGGCGCGCTGGCTCCCATGCAGCAGATGCCGGGAGAGACGCCCCCAGACAGAGAATGGATGCAGCAGTGGCCAGCGTGAGACAAGAACCTAAGCGTTTCATTGTTTCTCTCCCATTCGTTTTGATAGCGTCGATCGTTCGTCGACTTTGAAATCGTCAGTGCGTGGTCGGGTCTTCCTTCGAATGTCCTGGCTGCAGCTGTGCAAACACGGCCTTGCGCGCGCCATATGCGCACGCCAGACTGTCGAGCCTCGAAACGGCTCGCCTGCAAAAAGGATGAGTGGGTCTGGATCGCTTTGTCATAGCGCGCACGGCATCGCACGCCCGCGAGGGCAGCTAAGCCTTTGTCCTCCCCAGGTATGCTTTCTGTTCAAACGTGAAGCATTACCGTTCGCGCATTTTGGTATGCGATATGCCAAGCGGCAAGCGATTAGAGCCGTTAAAAGCCGGGGAGGCTGAAATGTCGCAGGGAGTGCAAGACGTCGCTGCGATGCAACTACACAAACAAAAAAAACGGCCCCGGAAATCCGGGGCCAGTCGTCGGGAGGAACGCAGAGATTTTTGCACGGAAACAGCCGCGCGGAAGTAGCGAAGTGCGGTCTTACAGGCCGAAGCGGGGCAGGTCGCCGTTGCGCGCCGAGATGCGTGCGCTGGCCATCAACGCGCGATCGAGCGAGGCCATGAAGCGGGCGAAGAAGCTGGTGGAGGAAGCGAGGCCGAGCGAAGCAGTCTTCGACATGATTTTGATCCTTTGCTTGAGGTCGCCCCGTCTTGGCGCCTCATCTGGGATCAATTTACGTATACCAGATGCCAAGGACAATTGTCTTGTTTGCATAGCAGTATGATGATTTTGCAGTGCGATATGTATCGATTTGATTTTCTTATTAAAGTTCCGCGCTGGCTCTCCTCAATGAAAAAGGCCGCCAATCGGCGGCCTTTCGCATGTAATGATCTGAAATTACTTCTGAAATTACTCAGCGGCGACCTTGCGCGGCGGGTCCAGAGCGCCGGAGTCGTGGATTTCAGCGACCTGATGATCGCTGAAGCCCAGCACCTGCTTGAGGATTTCGTCGGTATGTTCGCCGAGCAGGGGCGAGCGGGTCACTTCGGTGGGGCTTTCCGATAGCTTAATCGGATTACCAACCGACAGATACTTGCCGCGCTCGGGGTGATCGACCTCGACCACGGTACCGGTGGCGCGCAGCGACTGGTCCTCGGCGAGCTCCTTCATGGACAGGATCGGGCCGCAGGGGATGTCATCCTTGTTGAGGATTTCCATCGCCTCGAACTTGGTCTTGGTCATCGTCCACTGCTCGATCCGCGCGAAGATCGCGTTGAGCTTGGGCAGGCGCACCGCCGGCTTGGCATAGGCCGGGTCGGTCTTCCAGGTCGGTTCGCCGATCACGTCGCAGATCTTCTCCCACACCGGCGCCTGGGTGATGAAGTAGATGTAGGCGTTCGGGTCGGTTTCCCAGCCCTTGCACTTCAGGATGCGGCCGGGCTGGCCACCGCCGGAGTCGTTGCCGGCGCGGGGCACGGCATCGCCGAACGGAATGCCTTCGCCGAACTGGCTGTATTCCTTGAGCGGGCCATGGGCGAGGCGCTGCTGGTCGCGCAGCTTGACGCGCGCAAGATTCAGCACGCCGTCCTGCATCGCGGCGGTGACCTTCTGACCCTTGCCGGTCTGCGTGCGCTGATAGAGCGCAGTGACGATGCCGAGGGCGAGATGCAGGCCGGTGCCGCTGTCGCCGATCTGTGCGCCGGTGACAAGCGGCAGGCCATCGCGGAAGCCGGTAGTGGAAGCCGCGCCGCCGGTGCACTGCGCGACGTTCTCATAGACCTTGCAGTCCTCATAGGGGCCGGGACCGAAGCCCTTGATGGAGGCAACGATCATCTTCGGGTTGATCTGCTGGATCTTCTCGAACGGGAAGCCCATGCGATCGAGCACGCCCGGTCCGAAGTTCTCGACCAGCACGTCGCACTCTTTCATCAACGCGGTGAGGACTTCCTTGCCCTTCGGGTTCTTGGTGTCGAGGGTGATCGAACGCTTGTTATGGTTCAGCATGGTGAAATACAGGCTGTCCACATTCGGCACGTCCTGAAGCTGGCCGCGCGTGATGTCGCCGACGCCGGGGCGTTCGACCTTGATCACGTCGGCGCCGAACCATGCCAGCAACTGCGTGCAGGTCGGCCCGGATTGGACGTGGGTGAAATCCAGAATGCGAACGCCTTTGAGCGCCTGTGTCATTGTTTTGCTCCCGTAACTAGTTTTGCCGCCTCGGCATATGAGAAAAGGAGACGGGGTCTCGCGACCCCGCCTGATGCGGTGTTATTTCTTCTTGCTGAGCACGCTCTGCGGATTGAGGTTACCGATACGGCCACTCTCGCTGCCGGCCGCCGGATCGATCACCGCATTGATGAGCGTCGGCTTGCCGGAATCCATCGCCGCATTCACGGCGCGCTTGAGTTCGTCGGGCGAGGTTGCGTTCACGCCAACGCCGCCGAAGGCTTCCATCATCTTGTCGTAGCGCGAGCCCTTGACGAAGACGGTGGGCGCAACGTCCGGGCCGCCGGTCGGATTGACGTCAGTGCCGCGATAGATGCCGTCATTGTTGAAGACGACGATGCAGACCGGCAGATTGTAGCGGCAGATGGTCTCCACCTCCATGCCGGAGAAACCGAATGCGCTGTCGCCTTCGATCGCCAGTACCGGCTTGCCGGTCTCGACAGCGGCAGCGATGCAATAGCCCATGCCGATGCCCATGATGCCCCAGGTGCCGACATCGATGCGCTTGCGCGGCTGATACATGTCGACGATGCCGCGGGCGAGATCGAGGGTGTTGGCGCCTTCGTTGACGAGCATTGCGTCGGGCCGTTCGGCGATGATGGTGCGGAGAACGCCGAGCGCGCCGTGGTAATCCATCGGCGAGTTATTGTTCATCAGCTTCGGCGCCATCTTCGCGACGTTCTCATCGCGCTTCGTGGTGACTGCTGATGTCCAGTCGGACGATGCCTTCTGCCAGCTCTTGCCCATGCCATCGAGCAAAGCAGTAACGCAGGAGCCGATATCGCCGACAACAGGAGCGACGATCTCGACGTTGGAATCCATTTCCTTCGGCTCGATGTCGATCTGGATGAACTTCTTGGGCGCGCTGCCCCAGGCCTTGCCCTTGCCGTGCGACAGCAGCCAGTTGAGGCGTGCGCCGATCAGCATGACGACGTCCGAGTCCTTCAGCACGGTGGAGCGCGCAGCGCCCGCGCATTGCGGATGCGTGTCAGGGAGTAGCCCCTTTGCCATGCTCATGGGCAGGAACGGAACGCCGGATGTCTCGACGAGTGCCTTCACGGCATCATCGGCCTGCGCATAGGCTGCACCCTTGCCAAGGATGATCAGCGGCTTCTTGGCAGATTTCAGCACGTCGAGGGCGCGCTTGATCGAATCCGGGGCAGGGATCTGCGCCGGTGCGGCGTCGATCACCTTCACGAGCGACTTCTTGCCGGCTTCGGCGTTCATCACCTGACCGAACAGCTTGGCCGGCAGATCGAGATAGACGCCGCCGGGACGGCCGGACACCGCGGCGCGGATCGCGCGCGCAAGGCCGATGCCGATGTCGGCCGCATGCAGTACGCGGAACGCGGCTTTACAAAGCGGCTTGGCGATCGCGAGCTGATCCATTTCCTCATAGTCGCCCTGCTGCAGGTCGACGATTTCGCGCTCGGACGAGCCGGAGATCAGGATCATCGGGAAGCAGTTGGTGGTGGCGTGGGCCAGCGCCGTGAGGCCGTTGAGAAAGCCGGGAGCCGACACGGTCAAACAGACGCCTGGCTTCTTGGTGAGATAGCCGGCGATCGATGCGGCATAGCCGGCGGCCTGTTCGTGACGGAACGACAGCACCCGGATGCCCTCGGCCTGCGCCATGCGGCCGAAGTCGGTAATCGGAATGCCCGGCACGCCATAGATCGTGTTGAGGCCATTGAGCTTGAGGGCATCGATGATCAGATGGAAGCCATCGGTCAGCTCCTGCTCGGCGGCTTCGTGGGTATCGATGCTCTGGACTACTGCGGACATCCCGCTCTCCCTGACTTTTCTTGTGACGGTTGGTCGTTGCTCAATTGGACGTGGTGCGAGTGGTGAACCGTCGTTTGACGGCGCCTAGGTAAACAGTTCCTGGCCATGGGCTTCGACATATGCAGCCAGACCCAGCGTGTGATCGCGCGCGCGCTTTTCCGCGAGCTCGGTGTTGCGCTCCTCGAGCGCTTCGATGATAGCCAGATGCTCGGGCAGGGACGTCGCGGTACGATCAGTGCGTCCGATGGTGAGCTGACGATAGCCGCGCACATGCAGCAGGATATCGTTGGTCATATCGACCAGCACTGGCGACTCGCTGAGCGAGATCAGCGCCTGGTGGAAAGCGATATTGGCCTTCGAATATTCCTCAACGTGGTCCTGTGGCAGACGGTCCTTGTTGAAGTCCTTGAAGAAGTCGCGCAGCGCCGAGATATCCTTCTTGCGCGCGGTGGTCGTGATCAGACGTGCGGCCATGCTTTCCAGCGCCGCCCAGGCGCGGATCATGTCGACGATCTCGACCTTGGTCTTGCGGACAACGACGATGCCGCGGCGTGGCACGGTCTTTACGAAGCCATCCTGCTCCAGCATCGCAATGGCTTCGCGGATCGGCGTGCGGCTGACGCCCAATCGTTCCGACAAGGCGCGCTCGTCGAGCATCACCGGATCGGGCGAGGTGTAGATGTCCATCTTGAGAATGGCTTCTTTCAAGGCTTCATAGGCCTTGGTCTTGAAGCTGGTCTCCGGTGCAATCCGAACGATCGCGATATCGGCTTCAGACATGACGGACGGCGCCTTGGGTTGTTTTTGCGTGGGCATGAATCATCTCCAGTCGAGACGTCCTACCACAGAAATAACATCGAGAATTTTTGGCATACCAGATGCCACCGTGTCAAGATGACAGCTGTTTCAGCAATTTTGCGCTGCAACGCGCCTTGACAATCAAGTTTCTGGCATACCAAATGCCATCAATCCGTCTATTGGAAAAGACGTGAAGGAGGAAGCCATGTCCCAATCGAATCTTGCCGTCAAAGAAGCTGCACCATCGGCGAAACAGGCCGTCCGCAAAGTTCTCGATGCGGTCAAAGCCGACAAGCGCACCAGCCTGACCGCCCCCGAGGGCAAGCTTGTGTGTGACGCATATGGCATTCCCGTGCCGAAAGAAGGCGTGGCCACCTCAGCCGCTGATGCTGCCAAGATGGCAAGCAGCATGGGCTTTCCGGTCGTCATGAAGATCGTCTCGCCGGACATTCTCCACAAGACCGAAGCGGGCGGCGTTATCGTCGGTGTGAAGACCGCTGAAGACGCGCAGAAAGCTTACGACACCATTTTGGCCAATGCCAAGAAGTACAAGGCCGATGCCAAGATAGAAGGTATCCAGGTTCAGCAGATGCTGATGGGCGGCACCGAAGTGATCATCGGCTCGATCACCGACGGTTCGTTTGGCAAGCTGGTGGCCTTTGGCCTCGGCGGCGTGCTGGTCGAAGTGCTGAAGGATGTCACCTTCCGTCTCGCGCCCGCCACCAATGAAGACGCGCTGTCGATGCTCGATGGCATTCAGGCCGCCGAGATGCTGCACGGCGTGCGCGGCGGCGATCCCGCCAACCGCGAGGCGCTGGCCGACATCATCGTCAAGGTATCGCAGCTCGTCAGCGACTTCCCCGAAATGGTCGAGCTCGATCTCAACCCGGTCTTCGCCACCAAGAAGGACGCCATTGCCGCCGACGTGCGCATTGTCGTCGATTTCGACTACAAGCCGCGCCCGGCGCCGCGCTCCAACGCCGAAATCGTCACGGCAATGAACCGCATCATGATGCCGAAGGCCGTTGCCGTGATCGGCGCCTCCGCCGAAGATGGCAAGATCGGCAATTCGGTGATGAAGAACCTCATCAACGGTGGCTACAAGGGCGACATCTACCCGATCCATCCGAAGGCCGAAGAGATCATGGGCCGCAAGGCCTATAAGAGCGTCAAGGACGTGCCGGGCGTGATCGACACCGCGGTGTTCGCGATCCCCGCCAAGTTCGTCGCCGGTGCCCTGATCGAGTGCGGAGAGAAGAAGATTCCAGGCGCGGTGCTGATCCCGTCGGGCTTCGCCGAAGCCAACGAGCCGGCACTGCAGGAAGAGATCGTCGAGATCGGCAAGAAATACGACGTCCGTCTGATGGGGCCGAACATCTATGGCTTCTATTACACGCCGGCCAATCTCTGCGCGACGTTCTGTACGGCTTACGATGTAAAGGGCTCGGCAGCCCTGTCGTCGCAGTCCGGCGGCATCGGTATGGCGATCATCGGCTTCTCGCGCTCGGCCAAGATGGGCGTGTCGGCCATCGTCGGTCTCGGCAACAAGTCGGATATCGACGAGGACGATCTGCTCGCCTTCTTCGAACAGGATCCGAACACCACGATCATCGCGCAGCACTGCGAGGATCTGAAGGACGGCCGTGCCTTCGCGGAAGCTGCCAAGCGCGTTTCCAAGAAGAAGCCGGTCGTCGTGCTCAAGGCTGGCCGCACCTCGGCCGGCGCCAAGGCAGCCTCGTCGCATACCGGTGCGCTTGCCGGTAACGACAAGATCTACGAGGACGTGCTGAAGCAGTCGGGCGTCATTCGCGCCCGCTCGCTGCGTCAGTTGCTTGAATTCGCGCGTGGCATTCCGGTGCTGCCAACGCCGAAGGGCGAGAACGTGCTGATCATCACCGGTGCCGGTGGGTCGGGCGTGCTGCTCTCCGACGCAGTGGTCGATAACGGCATGTCGTTGATGGCGATGCCGCCGGATCTGGATGCGGCGTTCCGCAAGTTCATTCCGCCGTTCGGTGCCGCCGGCAATCCGGTCGACATCACCGGTGGCGAACCGCCGATCACCTATGTCAACACCGTGAAGCTCGGTCTCACCGATGATCGCATCCACTCGCTGATCCTCGGCTACTGGCATACGATCGTGACGCCGCCGATGGTGTTCGCGCGCAACATGGTCGAGATCAAGAACGAGATGAAGGCCAAGGGCATCGAGAAGCCGATGGTTGCTTCGCTCGCGGGCGATGTCGAAGTCGAGGAGGCCGCCGAATATCTCTACCAGAACGGCATTCCGGCTTACGCCTATTCGACCGAATTGCCGGTCGAGGTGCTCGGCGCCAAGTACAAGTGGGCGCGCGGAGCGGGGCTGCTGTAAGCGGCGTTCCGATACGCAAAAACAAAGCGCCGTCCGGGAAACCGGGCGGCGCTTTTTTGCGTTTGGAGTTTTGGATTAGACGATCACCGGCTGCTCGGCGACACCTTCACGGCCGAAGATGCGCAGATAGCGTTCGATCTCCGCAGGGCTGCTGCCGGTGGTCTTGGCGGGATTGTCCGACAGCTTTACCGCCGAGCGACCGTTGGCATAGGTGACCTTGCAGACTAGGCTGATCGGGTCGAGCGAGTCGAGCCCGCGCGGATGGGCGCCGCGAAAGTCGTTGGTGGCCATGGTGCCCCAGCCGAAGCTCTCGCGGATGCGGCCGCGGAAGCGCTGATGCAGGTCAATCATCAGGTCGACTTCGAGGCCGTCGCTGAACATTGCGCGCTTCTTGCGGGGGTCCTCGCCGCGCATGGCATACCAGGCGATCACTTCTTCGCCCGCCGCAACCGGCTCCTTGCTGTCCATGCGCATGCCGGTCCATTTCGAAGCCCAGGGCGGCGCGTCACGCAGGAACTGCGTCATGCCGAATGTGTCGGGCAGGATGATCAAGAGCTCGCCGTCATAGACCTCCTGCCATTTCGCCAGCACGTCATATTGTGCGGTCTTCAACTGTTCGTCGTTTTCGGCGAGACAGGCGAAGACCATCGGCAGTTCATGCGAATTGGTGCCGATGGCCTCGAATGAATGCTTGAAGGCGAGCAGGGCATTGGAGGTGCCGACGAAGCTGCGGCCAAGTTCGTTGGCCATCGCATCCGTCACCCATTCCTGCCACAGGAAGCCGTGACGGCGGCGGGTGCCGAACTCCGCGAGCCGCATGTCCGGATAGGATTTCAGCTTCTTGATCTTGTTCCAGATCTTGGTCTTGGTCTGGGCGTAGAGGATATCCAGCTCGAACTTGTCCAGCGTGGCCATGGCGATCCGCGACCGTAACTCGCTGACGATGGCGAGGGCGTAGATCTCCCACATCGTGACTTCGGCCCAGTCACCTTCGAAGGTGAGGACATATTGACCATCGATGGTCTCAAGCTTGTAGTCGGGCAACCTGAAGCTGCGCAGATATTCGATATATTCGGGGCGGAAGATGTCGCGGCGTCCGTAGAAGCGGTTGCCAGCCAGCCAGATCAGTTCGTTCTCCCGGAATGAAAGCGTGCGGGCATGATCGAGCTGGGCGCGCAGCACCGCTTCCGGAATGATCTCGGCGAGGCGGACGGTCTTGGTCCGGTTGATCAGGCCGAAGGTCACAGGCACCTTCGGATAAAGCATCCAGATGAACTGGTGCATCAGGAATTTGTAGAAGTCCGTGTCCAGCAGCGACCGGATGATCGGATCAAGCCGGTAGTTGTGATTGTGGACCCGGGTGGCGAAATCCATCATGGCAGCGCCACTCCTGGTAACGTGCCTGATCCAGGCACTCCTCGTAAAGTGCCGCCATGCGGCACCCGCACCGAAGCGGCAGGGGCCACATCGCTGACGCTGTCTTTGCAGCAGTTCATTAAATTGGCGTATCCGCCGGGTTTATCGATGTCAACGCAAGCGCTGAACGGCGCTTTCACAATCAGGATTGTCGCGGTAGCCCGGCGTTTGCCGATCTGCTTCTGGCCCTGATCCTGCATCTGCGGGCATTGCGCAGAATTGTTTGCATGCTTACGATTTCCACCTGCCGGTGGGCGCCCCGAAACGATGAAGGACAGCACCATGAAAGTCGTCGATCTCTCCCACGTCATGAACATCCACACGCCCGGCTGGGTCGGCTATGCCGGCAACAAGATGTATTATGCGCAGAACCTGCAGACGCAGATGATCGTGGCGCAGCGGATCGAGACGGCGCTGCATGCCGGCACCCATTTCGACGGCGCCATGCACGCCACCGACGGCCGCAAGGGCGACATGGCCTCGCTGCCGCTGGACTATTTGTTCAATCGCGGCGTGGTGGTCGACATCTCAAGCCAGATGCATGACTGGGCGGTGATCACACCGGAGATGCTCGACAAGTCCGGCGCGGATATTCGCGAAGGTGACATTCTAATCCTGCACACCGGCTGGCATAAATATTACGAAGGGCAGGCGCAGCAGGATCTGGTGAAGTATTTCTGCTACCACCCAGGCCCGAACCTCGACACGCTGCACTGGATGCTGGAGAAGAAGATCAAGTGGTTCGGCATGGACACCGGCTCCTGCGACCACTCGATGAACACCTCGATTCGCAATATGCGCCCCGACATCGCCGCGCAGTTCACCAAGAAGCATGGCAAGACGCCGGCTGAATTCTTCGGCACTTTCGAATACACGCACAAGCTCTCGGGCCGGCATGTCTCTGCCGACATGTTTCCGTTCCACAACTACGCCTTCCAGGAAGGCCTGCTGCATGGGGAGAATATCGGCGGCGACATCGAGCTGATGCTGAACCAGCGCTGCCTGATCGGCGCCTTCCCGTGGCGCTATGACGGACTCGAGTCATGCCCGTGCCGTATCCTGTGCTTCACGGATACGGGCGATGCCTCGGTGGAAGCCATGGGCAATGCCGCCAAGGCGATCATGGGGTGATGTAGTTTAGGTCCACACCGTCGTGGCCGGGCTCGTCCTGGCCATCCACGTCCGTCTGGACTAGCGGCCAAGTCGTGGGATGCCCGGGACACGCCCGGGCATGACGTGAGAGGTCGGTGCATCGTTGTCTAGCGCCTCAGTCTCGCATCTGGCGCGTTTGCCTGCAGCGTATTCTGAATCGCCTCGCGGAGCAGGGGATAGTCCGCACGATCCCAGTCCGACATTCGCACGTCCGCCAAAAGCGCCGCCGACTTGCCGAACACAACAATGCGGTCGCCCACGGCCATGGCTTCTTCAAGCTGATGCGTAATCAGGATCGCGGTGGATTTGAATTCCCGTGCCAGTTCGACAAACGTTTTCCGCAGCTCGTTGGCGGTGACTTCATCGAGTGCGCTGAAGGATTCATCCGCCAGCAGAATTTCCGGCTGCACGGCAAAGGCGCGTGCGATGGCCACGCGTTGCCGCATGCCGCCGGAAAGTTCGCGCGGATAGGCATTGGCGAAGTTCTCCAGACCCAGACGCTTCAGCCAGGTCATGGCGCGTTCGTGCTGAATATCCTCGGCGAGGCCGATCAGTTCGAGCGGGAGCTTGACGTTGTCGAGTGCGGAGCGCCACGGAAACAGGCGGTCCTGCTGGAAGATCGTCGCGATCTTGCCGCGGAAGGCGTTGAAGTCGTCATAGGGCGTCTTGCCGCCGATGGTGATGCTGCCGGCAGTGGGATGTTCGAGTCCGATAAGCAGATCGAACAAAGTCGACTTACCGCAGCCGGTCTTGCCCACGATGGCGATGAGTTCACCGGGTTCGATCCGCAGCGACAGTTGGTTGATGGCCGTGATCGACTGGCCGGAGGTGGTCTGGCGAAACACCTTGCGCAACTGCGCGATCTCGATAGGCGCTGAAGCTCCGGTCATGCCCGCCACCGCAATATGTGAGTTTCGAGCCTGACAAGCAATGCTTCGAGGAGGAACAGCAGCACGACCAGTACCAGGGTCCAGGCAAACACGTCGGCCACCGAGAACAGTTCCTGGGCGACCGAAAGCTGATGCCCGATGCCGGTCACGGCGCCGACCAGTTCGGCGATGGTGACGACGCGAATGGCGAGGCTGAGGGTGATCTTCCAGCTCGTGATGATCCCCGGTGTGATCGCCGGCAGCATCAGCTTGTGAAAGAATTGCAAGGGCGTCGGCCGGAAGGAGCGGATCATCTGCTTCAGGTCGCGTGAGACCTCTCGCATGTTGTCGAGGGCATCGACGGTGAAGACCGGGGCGCAGACCACGACCAGCACGAAGACGATGCGGAATTCGACGCCCTTGAACCACAGCACCGCGAACAGGATCCAGGAGACCACTGGCACGGCCATCAGGATACGCACCATCGGGCGCAGATATTTCTCGACGCCGTCCGAGAGATACATCAGCACTGCCACCAGCAGTCCGATGACGAAGGACACGACCAGCGACAGCAGCACGCGGCCGAGCGTCACCGCGACGTCGAGTGGGGTGATCTTGGTCAGGCTCTGTGCGATGCGGCCGAGGCCCGGGATCGCGAAAGCGGGGATACCCAGCGACGGCGCCAGATAGGACATGACCTGCCAGACCGCTGCGAAGAGCACGATCGATATGATCGTCTCGCGCGGTAGACTGGATATCATCAGGCTCCGCCGGGGCTCCTCGAACGGCGTGGCAGTGCGGGCCTCGTCAGGGGGCATAGATGATCGCTTCGTCAGGTAGTTTGGGATGGAAGCCGGCGGCGACCGCGCGCTCGAACGTATCCCAGATGCTCTTGCGTTCGGTGGCGCCCCAAGCCGGCTTGGCGTCGAAGTCCCAGCGCTTGGCGAGCACGGCTTCCTTCAGGATGCCAGGCGGCAGTTTGACAGTTTCGACCGCGATCTTGTCGGCGCCATCGGGATCGCTGCGCAGATATTTGGTGACATCGGCCAGGGCGGCGACAAACTTCTTCGGCGCGTCCGGGGCTTTCTTGATGGTGTCCTCGCGCATGGCGTAGACCAGCTCCCAGCCGGTGGTGCCCGCGATCTCCTTCCATCCGTCATTGGCGTTGAAGATGATCTTCAGCGACGGATCGTCCTTCATCATCATGGTGGCGATCGGCTCGATGATCATCGCGGCATCCACGCGGCCGGCGGCAAGCTGCGCACGGGCTACCGCGAAGTTGGCGTTCACCAATGTCATGTCCTTGGCGAGGTCCATCTTCCTGGATTTTGCGTAGATCGACAGGATCTGGAATTGCCCGCTGCCCATGTCGGCAGCGAGTTGCTTGCCTTTCAGGTCGGCGAGCGACTTGATGGCAGGGTCCTTGGTGATGATGACGAGATCGGCGAGCGTTGCGCCGGTTGCGACGATTTGCAGCGGCACGCCTTCGAGGCGCAGCTTCTGGAAGTAGGTGGGGCCGCCGATCAGCGTGTCGATTTCGCCGGTGGCGAGGCCCGCATAATAAGCGGAGAAAGAAGGGTAGACCTGAACCTCTGCCTCGAAACCGTTCTTGGTATCGAACTTCTGCGCCTTCATGATGTTGACGATGATCGGTGCGAAGACCGGAAGTGTCAGACTACCCACGCGGAGTTTTGTCGGCGCCTGCGCCTGCGAGCTTGTTGTGAGCGCGGTGCTCATCAGCGTAGCAGCGGTGCCCATTGTGAAGGCTCGTCGCGAAAGTCCGGTCATGACATCTCCTCAAGAAACGTTGTGGCGCGTGGCTTTTCGATCGGTTTATGCGGCGGTGCGATATTCGTTTGTAAGCAAATGATATGCCAAAATTGAATCCACTAAATCCTCTTGCAGTCGAGAAATAACGCTACTAGCATTTCGTTTGTGTGCAAATGAAATCTGCTCTGACTGCAGGAGGCTTTGATGCCGCACGTGACGACGCCCGACGGGACGCAACTCTATTATGAGGAAGTCGGCACCGGGAGTCCTGTGGTTTTCGTCCATGAATATGCGGGAGATTACCGCACCTGGGAGCCGCAACTTCGTTACTTCTCGCGCTCCTATCGTTGCGTCACCTATAGTCAGCGCGGCTATCCGCCATCGGATGTACCAACCGATCCTGCGCGGTACGGCCAAGACATCGCGCGCGACGACGTCATTGCGCTGATGGATGCACTTGGCATCGACAAGGCGCATATCGTCGGCCATTCCATGGGCGCGTCTACCGCGCTGCATGTGGGCATTCACTATCCCGGTCGTTGTTTGTCGGTAACGGCTGCGAGCTGCGGCTATGGCTCCAGTCCGGATCCTGCCTTTGTGGAGCAGGGCCGTGCAGCCTCGCGCGAAACCGCGAAGATGTTCGAGACTGTCGATTTTCCGATTGCTGCGGCGCGTTACGCCGATGGTGCGACGCGCCAGACGCATAAGAACAAGGACCCGCGCGGTTTTGCCGAATTCGCGCGGATGCTGGCCGATCATTCGCCGGTCGGTCATGCCCTGACCATGCGCGAGCTGCAGGCCAAGCGCCCGATGCTGTGGGAGATGAAGCCGCAGCTTGAGAAGTTCACGCCGCCCCTGCTGATCATCGTCGGTGACGAGGACGACTGGTGCCTCGATCCCAGCATTTTCCTCAAGCGCACGGTGCCGACAGCAGGTCTCCTGGTAT
Source organism: Tardiphaga sp. GW822-FHT04G09 (assembly GCF_058800725.1). NCBI lineage: Bacteria > Pseudomonadati > Pseudomonadota > Alphaproteobacteria > Hyphomicrobiales > Nitrobacteraceae > Tardiphaga > Tardiphaga sp. GW822-FHT04G09. Next base: position 19,648 of record NZ_JBXAMO010000034.1, read on the forward strand.
TGCCGCGTGCCGGCCATACCATCACCAGCGAAGAGCCCGCGGCCTTCAATGCGGCGCTTGCTGAGCTTTTCCCGGCGGCCGAGTCCGGTCGCTGGATGTCACACAAGCCAGCGGCGTGATGCGATGAGCATGCCCGGCGATATCATCATCGATATTGCGGACGGGATCGCGACGCTGCGTCTCGCCAATCCGGCCCGGCGTAACGCCATCTCCACGGTGATGTGGAACAAGATCGCCGTCTTTGCTAGCGAGGTTGCCACGCGCAAGGATGTCCGCGTCGTGGTTATCCGCGGCGAGGGCGAGCTGATGTTCTCCGCCGGTGCGGATATCTCGGATTTCGCGACGGCCCGATCAGGCGAGGGCAACGCGCGCGCTTATGACGACCTCGTCGAGAATACCTGCCTGGCGATCGAGGCGATCCCGCAGCCGACCATTGGAATGATCTTCGGCGGTTGCATGGGCGCCGGCTCATCCGTCGCGGCGAGTTGCGACATGCGCGTCGCTGCGGATGACGCCTTCTTCGCGGTACCTGCAGCCAGGCTTGGTCTGGGCTACGATCCGCGTGGCATCGCGCGTTTCATTCGCGTGTTCGGCGCCGGCGCAACGCGGCAGGTATTGTTCACGGCGGATCGTCTGCCCGCAATGCGCGCTCATGCGCTGGGCGCGGTGCATGTCATTGCGCCGAAGGCTGACATTGAAACGCTGGCTGGCGCGCTTGCAAGGAAGGTCGCCGGCAATGCGCCGCTGACGATCAAGGCGGCCAAGGCTGCCATTCGTGCACTGAGCACGAACAATGCCGAACTCCTGGCTGAAGCCGAACAGTTCTATGCCGCGGCCGACGCCAGCGCCGACTACGCCGAAGGCCGCAAGGCCTTTGCCGAGAAACGACCCCCGCGCTTTACGGGAAGCTGATCCACCGACGAATTTTCGTTTCCACTTTCGCCAACCTCAGAAGGACACGCACATGGATCTCCAACTCAAAGGCAAATGCGCTCTCGTCACCGGCGGCAGCGAAGGTATCGGCAAGGCGATTGCCATGACGCTGGCCAAGGAAGGCGTCAATGTCGCCATCTGCGCCCGCCGCATGGAGCCGCTGGAAAAGACCGCCGAAGAGATCAGGAACGCCTACGGCGTGACAGTGGTCGCGATATCAGCCGATCTCACCAAGGACGCCGACGCCAAGAACTTCGTCGAGAAGGCTGCCAAGGAGCTCGGCAGCGTCGACATCATGATCAACAATGCCGGTTCGGCACCGGGCGGCGTCATCGAGACGCTCACCGAAGCCGACTGGGAGCAGGCGCTGCAGCTCAAATTCATGGGCTATGTCCGCTGCCTGCGCTACGCGCTGCCGATCATGGTCAAGCAGGGCGGCGGCCGTGTCGTCAACCTGATCGGCAATGACGGCGTCAAGCCGTCCTATTGGGAAATCGCGCCGGGTGCGGCGAACGCCGCCGGTCAGAACATGACCCTGTCGCTCGCCGGCCAGTATGGTCGTCACAACATCTCGTTCTGCGCCGTCAATCCAGGTCCGGTCCGCACCGAGCGTTGGGCTGGCCTCGTCAACGCCATGTCGCGCGATATGAAGATTTCCTACGAGGAAGCCGACAAGCTGGCGCCGGACTCGATCCCGCTCGGACGCATCGCCGAAGTCGAGGAAGTTGCAAACCTGGTCGTTATGCTCGCGTCGCCTCTGGTGCAGATGGCCAACGGCACCATGATCGAAATCGATGGCGGTCAGGACAAAGCACTGATGGATCGCTTCCGCGACCGGTAGTCGACAAAATGGAACGCGCGGCGGCGGAATATCGCTGCCGCGCGGCTCTGCGAAATTCGGTCGCAGATGCGCGCGTATCGGCTGACATCGGATGATCAAAACTTCGGCGATGTGCTAGGCATGTTGCACCAAGACCGGCCTTGACAACAAAGAGGGTGCGCCGGACTATTTGCGTACAAACTAATTCGCGTTGCAAACACGGGGCTGCAAGCGACGCAAGGGCGAACGGTTGATCCGTTTCTTGCGAAGGCTTCGGCGAGAATCACTTTCTATCGCAAACGTCGATCACAACGGAGTTCGATCATGATGACGGCTCGTTCCCTTCACTCACTCGCGATTGCCGGCACAATGGCCGGCGCGCTGACGTTCTCGTTCGGCCATGCGGCGTTCGCGCAGGACACGATCAAGATCGGTGAGCTCAACAGCTACAAGACACAGACCGCGTTCCTCGATCCCTACAAGAAGGGCTGGGAGCTGGCGATCGAACAGATCAATGCCAAGGGCGGCGTGCTCGGCAAGAAGCTCGAAGTGATCTCGCGCGACGATGGCTCGACGCCGGGTGATGCGGTGCGTGTGGCGGACGAACTGGTGACGCGTGAGGGCGTCAACATCATCGCCGGCACGTTCTTGTCGCATATCGGGCTTGCGGTGACGGAGTTCGCGGGCAAGAAGAAAGTGTTCTTCCTCGCTGCCGAGCCGCTGACCGACAAGATCACCTGGCAGAACGGCAACAAGTATACATTCCGCTTGCGCGCTACGACCTATATGCAGGTTGCTATGCTGATGCCGGCCGCAGTTGCCGCGAAGAAGAAGCGCTGGGCGCTGGTCTATCCGAATTTCGAATACGGCCAGGCCGCGGTCGCGACCTTCAAGGAAATGCTGAAGGCGCAACAGCCGGACGTCGAATTCGTCACCGAACAGGCGCCGCCGCTCGGCAAGGTCGACGCCGGTGCCGTCGTGCAGGCGATCGATGATGCGAAGCCCGATGCGATCTTCAACGTGCTGTTTGGCGCCGACTTCTCCAAGCTTGTACGCGAGGGCACCACGCGCGGCGTGTTCAAGGACCGCACCGTCGTGAGCCTGCTGTCGGGCGAACCTGAATATCTCGATCCGGTGAAGGAAGAAGCGCCTGTCGGCTGGATCGTCACCGGCTATCCCTGGGACAAGATCAAGACCCCGGAATACACCGCCTTCCTGTCAGCCTATCAGAAGAAGTACAATGACTATCCGCGCCTCGGTTCGATCGTCGGCTATGTGACCATGACGTCGCTGGCAGCCGGTATCGCCAAGGCAGGGTCGACCGACACCGACAAGCTGATCGCTGCCTTCGAAGGTCTGAAACTCGACAGCCCGTTCGGTCCATTCATGTATCGCGCCAGCGATCACCAGGCGACGATGGGGGCTTATGTCGGCAAGATCGCGCTTGAAGGCGGCAAGGGCACCATGAGCGATTTCAAATATGTCGATGGTGCAACGGTGCTGCCCAGCGACGCCGAAGTGAAGAAGCTCCGTCCCGCGACCGAGTAACAGGAAGCACGACGATGATCGCCGTTGATACTCTCCCCGCGCACCCATTGCGGGGAGGGGGATTCCTCCGATGAGTTTCAACGCGTTTCTGTTTCAGGCGCTGAACGGTCTATCCGCTGCGTCCGGCCTGTTCTTCGTGGCCGCCGGGTTGTCGCTGATCTTCGGCGTCACCCGGATCGTCAATATCGCGCATGGGTCCCTCTATATGATCGGGACCTACATCGCCTACAGCATCGCCACCAAGGTCGGCGGTGCCGTCGGCTTCTGGGGCGGCATTGTTCTGACCGCTTTGCTGGTGGCCCTGATTGGTGCAGCCATCGAGATCCTGCTCTTGCGCAGAATCTACAGGGCGCCCGAACTGTTCCAGCTGCTTGCCACTTTCGCATTGGTGCTGGTTATCAACGACGCGACACTCTGGATCTGGGGCCCCGAGGATCTACTCGGGCCGCGCGCGCCAGGCCTGACCGGCTCCATCGAGGTGCTCGGTCGCCGGCTGCCTACTTACGACATCTTCCTGATCTTCGTCGGCCCGTTCGTGCTCTGGATGCTGCATCTGGCGCTGGCCAAGACCCGCTTCGGCCGCTTGATGCGCGCGGCCACGCAGGATCGAGAGATGGTTGGCGCGCTCGGCGTCAATCAGGCCATGCTGTTCACCGGCGTGTTCGCGCTTGGCGCGCTGCTCGCTGGTCTCGGCGGCGCGCTGCAGATCGCGCGCGAGCCCGCAACACTGGCGACGGATCTGATCGTCATCGGCGACGCCTTCGTCGTCGTTGTGGTTGGCGGCATGGGCTCGATCTCGGGCGCCTATCTTGCGGCGGTCATCATCGCCGAGGTGAAGGCGCTGTGCATTGGCCTCGGCATCGTCAACTTCGGCGGCTTTACGGTGAACTTCTCGAAGCTCACCCTGGTTGCGGAATTCCTCGTCATGGCGGCCGTGCTGATCGCGCGCCCTTACGGACTGCTCGGTCGGGAGCAGGTGGCTGTGCGCAGCGTGGCTGAGCCTGAAGAGCCGCTGCGTCCCGCGACGCCAGCCACGAAGATTGCGGGCCTGATCCTGCTTGTCGTTCTGGTCTGCCTGCCGCTCATCGCCAAGAGCTCGCCCTATACGCTCGTGCTCGGCATCGACGTCTTGATCGCCGTGCTGTTCGCCACCAGCCTGCATTTCATCATGGGGCCGGGCGGCATGCATTCGTTTGGCCATGCGGCCTATTTCGGGCTAGGTGCCTACGGCGCTGCGTTGCTGGTGAAATGGTTTGCTGCCCCGATGGGGCTGGCGCTGGCTGCGGCTCCCGTCCTGGCGTTGGTCGGAGCATTGTTGTTCGGCTGGTTCGCCGTGCGACTATCCGGCGTCTATCTCGCAATGCTCACACTCGCCTTTGCCCAGATCGTCTGGGCGGCCGTGTTCCAGTGGGAAACACTCACCGGTGGCTCCAACGGCGTGCTCGGCGTCTGGCCATCCGCGCCGTTCGACAGCCGTGAGGCATTCTATTTCCTGACACTCGCTCTGGCCGCACTCGGCGTGTTGTTGCTCCGTAAATTCCTGTTTGCGCCATTCGGTTACGCGATGAGGGCAGGGCGCGACTCCCCGCTGCGCGCCGAAGCTATCGGTCTCGACGTCAAGCGCGTCCACTGGCTCGCTTTCGCCATTGCCGGCGCAGTCTGCGGCATTGCCGGTGGGCTGTTCGCTTTTGCCAAGGGATCGATCTCGCCGGAGACCATCGGCGTCAGCCGCTCGATTGACGGTCTGGTGATGGTGCTGCTGGGCGGCATCCAGACGCTGACCGGCCCGATCGTCGGTGCGTCGGTCTATGCGGTGCTGCAGGATTTCATGATGCGTTCCACGGAGTACTGGCGCGCATTGCTCGGCGGCATCATCCTGCTGCTGGTACTCGCCTTCCCGAGCGGCATCGTCGGCGGCTTCGTCAAACTGATCTCGCGCGGCAAAACAACATCAAAGGCCGCATCATGAGCGACCTCGCCATTCGCTCCCTGTCGAAATCCTTCGGCGGCGTTCGTGCCGTCAATGAGGTCTCGTTCGACATCAAGCGCGGTGAGTTTCTCGCGCTGATCGGTCCCAACGGTGCCGGTAAGTCAACCTGCTTCAACATGATCAACGGCCAGCTGCCGCCGGATTCCGGCGAGATCTGGTTCGAAGGCGCCAAGCTCAATGGCAAGAAGCCACGTGACATCTGGCGCCTTGGTATCGGTCGTACCTTTCAGGTCGCCGCCACCTTCAACTCGATGACCGTTATCGAGAATGTGCAGATGGCGCTGATCTCCCATGCCAATGAGGTCTATCGGCTGTGGAAGCCGGCATCCTCGCTGCACCGCGAACGTGCTCTCGAACTGTTGGCCCAGGTCGGCATGCAGGACGCCGCCGATCGGCCGAGCCGTGAACTGGCTTATGGCGACGTCAAGCGTGTCGAGCTTGCCATTGCGCTCGCCAACGATCCAAGGCTGCTGCTGATGGACGAGCCGACGGCCGGCATGGCGCCCAGGGAGCGCAACGACCTGATCGCGCTGGTCAAGCGTCTGGTGATCGAGAAGGGCATCTCCGTCTTGTTCACCGAACATTCGATGGATGTGGTGTTTGCCTTTGCCGACCGCATCATTGTGTTGGCGCGCGGACGCCTGATCGCCGATGGCGACGCCAAGTCGATCCGCGACAATCCGCAGGTGAGGGAAGTGTATTTCGGTACCGGCAAGACCTTCCAGAAATCGGAGGCTCATTGATGAGTACTCCGATGCTCTCCGTCGATAATCTCGGCGCGTCCTATGGTGCTGCGCAGATCCTCTATGATCTCAGCCTGCAGGTCGGGCGCGGCGAAGTGGTGGCACTGATGGGCCGCAACGGCGCCGGCAAGACGACGACCATGAAGGCGATCATGGGCCTGATGGCGCAGTCCTCCGGGAAGATCCGGTTCGACGGCCACGATATTTCCGGAAGACAGCCTTACGAGATCGCGCGACTTGGCCTTGGCTTCACCCCGGAAGACCGCCGCATCTTCTCCGATCTGACGGTGCTGGAAAATCTCGATATCGGCCGTCAGCCACCGCGCAAGTTCAGCGACGGCGTGCCGGCGCCGGTCTGGACCGAGGAGAAGCTGCTGGCGCTGTTTCCCAATCTCGGCGAAATGCCGAACCGGCCGGGCGGGCGGATGAGCGGCGGCGAGCAGCAGATGCTCACGGTCGCGCGGACGCTGATGGGCAATCCGCTGCTGATCCTGCTCGATGAACCGTCCGAAGGGGTGGCCCCGCTGATTGTCGAACTGATGGCCAACACCATTCTCGAACTCAAGAAGGCCGGAGTGTCGATCCTGCTGTCGGAGCAGAATGTGCATTTCGCCGAACTGGTCTCGGACAGGGCCTATGTCCTCGAAAAGGGCCAGATCCAATGGAATGGCACCATGGCCGAACTGGCGGAGAATATTGACATTCAGCGGGCTTATTTGACGGTGTAACGACCAAAACTTCAACTGTCGCGGCAACCGAAGATCGTTCATAACTAGCAAGAGAGATCGTCGGGGAATAAATGGCGCAGAAACCGAGCAAGCTGAAGGCCCTTCCGGCCACGGAGCCGGCCCCGGACTATGTCCTCGACTCCCAGGTCGGCTTCCTGATGCGCGTGGCGATGCAGCGCCATACCTCCATCTTCATGTCCAATATGATCGAGGATCTGACCCAGACGCAATTCGCGGTGCTGGCGAAGCTGTATGAGGTTGGTCCAAGCTCGCAGAACCATCTCGGTCGCCTGGTCTATCTCGACGCGGCTACCATCAAGGGCGTGGTCGATCGGCTGGGCCTGCGCGGCTTCATCACGACCGGAAGCGACCCCACGGATCGCCGTCGCCGTGCGGTGTCGCTGACCGAGAAGGGCACCCGTGTGGTCGATGCCGCAATCCGGGTTGCCGCTGAAGTCAGCGCCAAGACGCTGCGACCATTGACGGCCGAAGAGCAGCGCACGCTGACACGATTGCTGAAGAAGATTACCTGATCAGACCTTGCTATTGAGCAGCGCCTTAATCCGCTGCGGCGAGACCGGCAACTGCGTGATGGCCCCGGGCTGGCCAAGCGCGTCGTCGATAGCTGCTGCGATCGCAGCACCGACGGCATTGGCACCGCCTTCGCCGGCGCCCTTGAGGCCCATCGGGTTGAGCGGGCTGGGGGCATCCTCGGAAATGATAACTTCAACATCAGGCACTTCGCGTGCCGTCGGCATCAGATAGTCGGCAAAGGTCACCGCCAGCGGCTCGCCGCGGTCGTCATAGCTGAATTCCTCGTAGAGCGCGCCGCCGATGCCCTGCGCGACTCCGCCGACGATCTGGCCGTCCACCAGCATGGGATTCACAGCCTTGCCGATGTCATAGGCGACGAGATAGCGCTCGACGCTGATGCCGCCGGTATCGCGGGCGAGCGACACGACGGCGACATGGACGCCGTAGGGGTAGGTCATGTGCTTGGATTCGAACGACGCTTCGGCGAACAGGCCGGGCTCGCGGTCGCCGAGCACCCGGGCGCCGGGCGCCAGTGCCTTGGCGATCTCGGGCAGTCCCATGGATGGGCCGACGCCGCCTTTGCTGCGGATGATCTCGCCATCGACAATGTCGAGATCGTCGGTCGAGAGCTGCATGAGTTCCGCGGCCGTCGCCAGCACCTTGTCGCGCAGCTTGAGCGCGGCAAGCCTCGTGGCTTCACCGGTCATCACGGTGACGCGCGAGGCGAAGGCGCCGAGGCCCCGCGCGATGCGGTTGGTCTGGCCGTGGATGACGTTGACGCTGTCATAGGTCACGCCGAGCGTCTCCGCGCAGATCTGCGCGATGACGGTCTCGACGCCCTGGCCGACGGAGGCGGCGCCGGTGACGACCTCCACGAGGCCGTCGGTACCGACGGTAATCCGCACGTCGTCGTACGGACCGAGGCCGCTTTTCTCGACGAACATGGCGATGCCGGCGCCCACAAGTTCGCCGGCCTGCCGGCGCGATTTGATCTGCGTCTGCAGGTCCGTCCAGCTCACGCCGTCGAGCGCCTTATCCAGCAGCCTGGCATAGTCGCCGGAGTCGAGCACGATATCGGTGCCCAGCGTCTCCAGAGCACGTGTCACCGGCATTTCGCTCTTGTCGATCAGGTTGCGGCGGCGGACCTCGACGCCATCGATGCCCACTTCGGCTGCCACGGCATCGAGAAGCCGCTCGCGCACGAAGGTGCTTTCATAGCGGCCGGGCGCGCGATAGGTCCCGCCGGGCGTCTTGTTGGTCAGCCTGATATGGCCGAGCACGCGATAGGCGGGGATGCGATAGGGGCCGGGCAACATCGCGGCGGCGAGGTCTGGCACCGTCGCGGCATGGGTGCGCATATAGCCGCCCTGATCGTGGAAGAACTCGTTATCGATGGCCAGAATATTTCCGTCGCGATCGATGGCGGCCCGGATGTGGTGGGTCTGTTGCCGCGAGTGATTGGTGGCAATCAAGTTCTCGCGGCGATCCTCGATCCATTTCACCGGGCGGCCGAGGCGCAGGGCGGCGAGGCACACCAGCACATCTTCGGGATACAATTCGCCACGTACGCCGAAGCCGCCGCCGACATGACCTTCGAACAGGTTGGTATTCTCGGCAGTGCGACCGAACATCTTGGCGAGCTGGTCGCGATTCCAGTGCGGCACTTTCGCAGCGCCGTACATTTCCAGCATGTCGGTCTCGGCGATGTAACGACCGATGGCGCCGCGCGTCTCCATGGGGACGCCGGAATGGCGGCCGATGGAGAGCGAGAGGCTGACTACGGCATGCGCATTGGCAAAGGCCGCATCGACGTCGCCATAGCCCTTCTTGATCAACGCCGTCTCGGTGGGTAGTCCATCGCGGAACTCGCCGATCTCGCCATCGGCATGCAGGATCACAGACAGTTCTTCGATCTCGACCCCGACATGCTCGGCAGCGTCTTCGGCGAGATAGGGATCCTCGGCGAATACGACGGCGACGGGGTCGCCGACATAGCGCACCTTGTCCTTGGCCAGAATGGTCTGGCGATAGGCCGCGAGCTGCTCCAGCCGCGTCAGCCGGAAATCGATCGGCGGAATCTCGGCGACATCGGCAAAGCTCCATGCGGCGACAACGCCCGGAATTGCCAGAGCCGGCGCAAGAGCGACCGAGACGATATTGCCGTGGGCGTAAGTCGAACGCACCACGCGCATATAAAGCTGGTTCGGGAAATTGATGTCCGCAGCAAACTTGCCCTGGCCGCGCAGCAACGGGCCGTCTTCCTTGCGGGTGACGGACTGGCCAACCAGTCTCGGTTTGGCGGCAGCAGTCACGATTGACGCATCTCCACCGCGGCGGCGCGCACCGCCTTGATGATGTTCTGATAGCCAGTACAGCGGCACAGGTTCGACGACAGCACGTCGATCAGATCGTGGTCGGAAATATCCGGCTCACGTTCCAGTACGCCGACGGCGAGCATCAGGAAGCCGGGCGTGCAGAAGCCGCATTGCAGGCCGTGGTTCTCCATGAAGGCGCGCTGCATCGGATGCATCTCGTCGCCATCGGCGAGGCCTTCGACGGTGCGGATCTCTTTGCCATCGGCCTGTTGTGCGAACATCAGGCAGGAGCGCACCGGCTCACCATTGACCAGCACGGTGCAGGCACCGCACACGCCGTGTTCGCAGCCGATATGCGTCCCGGTCTGGCCGCAATCCTCGCGAATGGCATCCACAAGCGTGCGTCGGGCCTCGACGCGGATGGCGTGGGACCGGCCGTTGATGGTGAGGGTGATGTCGGTCTTGTCGCTCATGCAATTTTTCCGTTGCTTGGCAATTTTCCGCTGCTGCGCAGGGCCGCCCGAATGCGCTGCGGCGTTGCCGGCATTTCGTCGATGGAGATTCCGAATGGCGAGAGCGCATCGTTGATTGCGGAGATCACCGCTGCCGGCGCGCCGATGGCGCCGCCTTCGCCGAGGCCCTTGGCCTTGGTGATCGAATTTCCGGTCAGTGTCTCGATGTGATGCAGCTCGATCTCGGGAATTTCGTGCGTCGTCGGCGGCAGGAAATCCGCCAGCGTACTGGTCAGGATGTTACCGGTCTCGTCATAGATGATCTCTTCCAGCAACGCGTTGCCGATGCCCTGCGCCACCCCGCCATGGACCTGGCCGTCAGCGATCATCGGATTGATGATCAGCCCGGCGTCCTCCGCGACCAGAAACTTCTCCATCTCGACACGGCCGGTCTCGATATCCACTTCGACGACAGCGACGTGGCATGCGTTGGAGAAGGTACCAGATGGATCGTAAGTGCCAGTTTCGGTGAGACCGGGTTCGATCTCGCCCTTGAAGATATGGGTCTGGTGATAGGCCGCCCGCGCCATCGAAGCGATGGTGACGGAGCGATCGGTGCCGATGACGTGCGCGGACCCGGACTGCAGTGTGATGTCTTCGGGTGCAGCTTCCAGCAGATGGCTCGCGATCTTCAGGAGCTTGGCCCGGATCTTCTGCGCCGCGAGCAGGCTGGCGCCGCCCGACAGCACCAGCGAGCGGCTGGCGAAGGTGCCCCAGCCATAGGGTGAGCGATCGGTGTCGCCGTGAACGACCTTGATGAATTCCGGATCGATGCCGATTTCGTCGGCAATGATCTGCGCCAGTGACGTGCGCAGCCCCTGGCCATGCGGCGACGAGCCGATCCGCGCTTCGACGAAGCCCGAAGGGTCGATGGTGAGATACACGGTCTCGAAGCCAGGCGTGATCTCCATGCCGCGCGCCGCGAAAGCGGGGCTGCCGTAGCCGGTGCGTTCGGAGAAAGTGGCAAAGCCGATGCCGAGATAGCGGCCCGCATCACGTGCGATCTTCTGGCGCTTGCGGAATGCATCGAGGTCGATGGCCTTGATGGCCATCTCCATCGTCTCCTTGTAGCTGCCGTCGTCGAAGACGAGACCGGTCGCTGATGTATAGGGGAATTTGTCGATGAGGTTCCGGCGACGCAATTCAGTCGGCTCTATGCCGAAGGTTGCGGCAGCCTTGTCCATCAAGCGTTCGAGTACGAAGGTGATCACCGGCCGCGACACGCCGCGATAGGGCGCCATCGGGCAGGTATTGGTCATCACGCCGCGCGAACGACAATCATAGGCGCGTACATCGTAAGGGCCGGGTAGCTCGGCCAGCGCCATCAAGGGCTCGACGCCGCAGGTGGTCGGGAAACAGGAATAGGCGCCGACATTGGCGACGATATCGCCGCGCAAAGCGAGCAGTTTTCCGCTCTTGTCGAAGGCGCCTTCGAGCTGGACGTGCTGGTCGCGACTGTGAAAGCTTGCGATCAGGTTTTCGCGGCGATCCTCGGTCCAGGCCACGGAGCTGCGCAATTTACGCGCCAGCCAGACCAGCAGCACATATTCCGGCGCCAGCGACATCTTCTGGCCGAAGCCGCCGCCGACATCGGGAGCGACGACGCGCAGTTCGGATTCGGGAATGCCGAGGATGTCGCAAACAGCGGTGCGCGTCAGATGCGGCATCTGCGTGGTGCAGGTCAGCGTCACGCGGCCGGTCGATCCGTCATAGACGGCATGGCCTGCGCGGGCTTCCATCGGCGTCGCGTTCTGCCGGCGCGAGCGCGCTTCGACATGCAGCACCTTGTGTGCGGTCTTCCAGACATCCTCGAAGCCGGGCGTCGCGATGCGACCCTCGACGATGACGTTGTGTTTGGTGTCGGCGTGAACCAGCGGAGCGTCCTCCGCAAGCGCATCCATCGCGTCGATCAGCGGTGCGCCTTCGGATATCTCGACCTCGACCTGATCGGCGATGTCCTCTGCCTGATCCTTGCTCGGCGCGTAGACGGCGGCGATGGACTCGCCGGTGAAGCGCACGACGCCATCGGCAAGGATCGGCTGACCCACGGCGACATAGTTGAACTTGCTCAGCATCGGCCGGATCGGCTTCAACTTCGCGAGGTCCCTGGCCGTGACGATGCCTGCGCCCTCCGGCGCCGTGATGTTCTTGATCGTTCCGGCAGCAACGCTGCTGCGGACGAAGCGTACCCAGTGCGTGGCCGGCATATCCGCCGTGAAGCGGCCGCGGCCGGTGACGAGGGCGGGATCCTCGAGCCTGCGGATCGAACGCCCGACCCAGGTCGTGCCCGTGCCCTTGGTGTGGACCGTCATTGCGCCGACCGCTCCAGCGCGCGCCGCGTCACGGCACGCACCAGATCGCAGCGATATTCGGCAGTGGTCTGGATATCCTCCAGCGGCTCGATCGCATTCGCTGCGGCTTCGCCGGCGGCGACGAACAGGTCCGGCGAGGGCGGGTTGCCGTTCAAGACATCTTCGGCCTCACTGATCCGCCGTGCACGATCCTCGGCGCCGCCGATGCCGAGATGGGCCTCGGCGATCACGCCATCGACAAGACGATAAGTGACGAGCGCTGCAGACATCGCGAAATCGCCGGCGCGTCGACTGAATTCGTAGAAGCCGAATTTCGTGTCATCTGGCAGCAAGGGCAATCGCGCTTCGGCGAGAAACTCGTCCTCGGCCAGCGACGTCGACATGATGCCTTCGAGGAAATCAGTGACCGGCACAATGCGTTCGCCGCGCACACTCTTCACGACCAGTTGGGCGTCCAGCGTTGCCGCGACGAGGCACCATTCCGATGCGGGATCGGCATGGGCGAGGCTGCCACAGAATGTGCCGCGCATCCGGATCGGGTAATGCGCGATATGGCTGACGACGAAAGCGAGCAGTCGGCCGAGCGGCCCGTCGATGACGGGCTTGTGGAACGCGCCGTGGCGCACCCGCGCGCCGATCGAGAGATGGTCGCCATCGACAGCGAGGCGGTCGAGCCCGTCGACCTCGTTGATGTCGATCAAGTGGGCAGGCCGCGCCATGCGGAACGCCATGATCGGCACCAGGCTCTGGCCACCCGCCAGAATGCGGCCGTCGAGCGGCGCAAACTCGGCCAATGCACTCACAACTTCATCCACGGTGCGTGGGACGTGCCTGGTGAACGGCGCCGGCTTCATGCGGAAAAACCCCGGGCAGGAGGGCCAAAATTCACTTGTATGCTAACAATCGTCTTTTGGAAGTCAATCAGGATCGCTGACGCAAAACGGAGCGTTCACCGCCTGCGTTTTGATCACATGGGATAGCTGAATTCGCCGAGTCGAGCGCGCTAAGTTTCAGGCGATATCGCGTTGCAGCGCGAAGTCGTCGAGCAGCGGAGAGTGCTTGCCCGCGATCAGTCCGCCAATCAGTTGCGCTGCGAGATAGCTGAAGGTGATGCCATTCCCGCCATAGCCATAGGCGGCATACACATGCGGATGACCTGGCACCGGGCCGATCAGCGGCAGGCCATCGCGGGTGGTATCGAAGGTACCGGCCCAGCGGTAGTCGATCGCAAGCTCGGCGCGCGGCCATAAGGCTGCGAGCTGCTCCTTCAGCGCGCCCGCCTTGGCTCGGATCAGGGCATCGCGTGCATCGGGATCTATGATCTCGCCGCTGTCTTCACCGCCGATGATGATGCGGCCGGACGCGGTGGTGCGGGCGTAGAGATAATCTTTGCTGTCTTCCCAGATCAGCACGCCGTCGCGCCAGAGTCTGTCCGGCTGCGGTTTCGTCGCGATCGCCCAGCTCGATGAAGGCTTCTGGACGGTGGTTTGCACGATGTCGGGCATCACATAACCAGTGGCCAGCACGACGTGACGCGCCTCGATGGTGTGGCCATCGGTCAACTGAACGCCGACCAAACGGCCCGCTGAGGCGAAGGCGGCCGTCTCGGCTTCGAACAGTCTCGCGCCGCGCGACATCGCGACATTCACCAGCCCCAAAGCCAGTTGCAAGGGATCGGAATCTGCCGAGCCCGGCGAGATGATAGCACCTGCGCGTGCGACCTCATATTCGGATAGCAGCGCCTTGTGATCGAGGAGTGTGCCAGGCAGGCCGGCGCGTTCACGAAGCGCGTGTTCCTTGATCAGCTCCTTGGCGCTTTCGCCCGCTGCCAGATACAGCGAGTCCTTGGCGCGCATGTTGCAGCGCAGATCGAGTGTCCGGACCAGTGCCTCCAATCCATGGACAGCGTCATAGCTGGCGCGATAGGCACGTGCGGCGCGCTCATAGCCGTAAAGATGTGTCAGCTCATGCAGCGAGCGATCGATCTCCCAGAGCAGCATCGATGTGCTCGCCGCCGTGCTGCCGCGCCCAGGCGATTCGCGATCGACAATGATCACATCCAGTCCCTGCCGGGTCAGTTGCTCGGCCATCAGGGCTCCGGTGATGCCGCCGCCGACAATCAGCGCATCGCATGCGATGTCCTCGGTGAGGGGCTGGCGGGGGGCATACTGCAGGCCGGCAAACCACGGCGAACGCCCGCCGCGCAAATCAGCATGCTCGGTGGTATCGGGGGCGAGATCGGAAATGGGGCACCATGAGGTCGGGGAAGCGCGCTGTCCGCGCCGTGCACTGACAATTTCCCGGGCGCTGTTCCGTTCCCTGGGGAGCGCGCGGGCGCGCAGGCCATCCAGATTCTCGCGGGTTCTCGCGGGCCGCGGCGCGATCCGGAGTCGGATCGTCGGCGGCCTGCGATCAGAGATAAGTGATTTCAAGGAGTTAGATACCCGTAGCAAGATCGCTGCGGTGACGTTAAACAGGCGCCAAATCAGACCAGACGATGTGAGCCGGACCAACCGGGGCTTTACCGCTCCAGCGTGGTTTCTGTCTCATTCATTGCTCTCAAAGGACGCCGCGACCGTGACCAAGAACAGCCTGCCTTTGCCGCAGCTTTCCCTCCCGAAAGACAAGATCAAAATCCTTCTGCTCGAAGGCGTGAACGACAGCGCGGTAGAGTTGATCGAGGCGGCCGGTTATTCGAGCGTGACGCGCCTGCCGAAGGCGCTCGATGGCGAAGCGCTCAAGGAGGCCATCAAGGGGGTCCATATACTGGGTATCCGCTCACGCACTCAGATCACGCAGGACGTGCTCGATGCCGCGGACCGGCTTATCGGTGTCGGCTGCTTCAGCGTCGGCACCAACCAGGTGGATATCGATGCTGCGCGTCGCAGCGGCATTCCCGTGTTCAATGCGCCGTTCTCCAACACCCGCAGCGTTGCCGAGCTGGTGATCGGCGAAATCGTCATGCTGCTGCGCCGGATCGTGCCGCGGTCCAATGCCGCGCATGACGGGCGCTGGGACAAATCGGCGAATGACAGCCACGAGGTCCGCGGCAAGACACTCGGCATCATCGGTTACGGCAGCATCGGCTCGCAGCTCTCCAACCTGGCTGAAGCGCTGGGCATGCGCGTGATCTTCTACGATCACACCGACAGGCTCCGCCATGGCAACACCGAGCCGGTCGCTAGCCTGCAGGAATTGCTGGCGCAGAGCGATGTCGTCAGCCTGCATGTGCCGGAGACGCCGGCAACGCAGGGCATGATTGGCCGTGACGAACTCGCGGCCATGAAAAACGGCGCCTATTTCATCAACAATAGCCGTGGCACGGTGGTCGATCTCGACGCGCTCGCCGAAGCGTTGCGCAACGGCAAGCTGCGGGGCGCTGCCGTCGACGTATTCCCCGTCGAGCCGGGCTCCAATCAGGAGCGCTTCGTGACGCCGCTTCAGGGCCTCCCGAACGTGCTGCTGACGCCGCATATCGGGGGCTCTACCGAAGAAGCGCAGGAGCGTATCGGCGCCGAAGTCGCACGGAAGCTGATCGACTACAGCGATAGCGGTTCGACCATGGGCGCCGTGAATTTCCCCCAGGTGCAGCTGCCGGCGCGCCCGTCGGGCACGCGCTTCATTCAGGTCCAGCGCAACCTGCCGGGCATGCTCGGAAGGCTCAACGAAGTGCTCGCGCGTCACGCCGTCAACATAGCCGCGCAATATTACGAGTCCTACAGCGATGTCGGCTATGTCGTGCTCGATGCCGATGCTTCGGCTGCGGACAGTCAGCGGGTGCTGGCGGATATCCGGGCGCTCGAAGGCACGATCCGCGCGCGACTGCTGTACGAGTACAAGGGGTAAACCCGGCATGCTGAACTCGATGGCTGTTTCTGATATGGTCGGAAACAGCTCCTCTCGACGATGGATTGGACGATTGACGTATCAGGACTACCGTTTCTCCGTCGCGCCGATGATGGATTGGGGAGAGAATTCATAGAAATCAAATGGTTAGACGAGAGGCGTGTGCAAATCCTGTGCACGAAGGTTCTACTATTCTTTCACTTCCGTTCTCACGACGTTGCCCCCGATGACCGCCAAATGCTCGTCGATCCAGCATCGCGTGTTTTGTCACGGCGTTGGGTGGCGGTGAGCAGATGCTGAAATCGGATACTCGTTCCAGCCGTCAGCTTGCGCGGGTTTGATTTGGTTGATGATACGTCGATTTTCGATGGACTGAAGCCAATTGACGTCCGGGCCGTCGAATTCAATGGAGGCCCAAGAGTATCTTTATCGCGCTCCACGCTGCGGTTGCCGCTTCTCCAATAGGAGCGTCGGCGAATTTGGCAGCAAGATAAGTTATTGTCCCAAGCAACGCAGCCTTCAGAGTGTGAAGTGAGAGCCACCTGCTTCCAAGAAGGCGCCTGCCAGCTTCGAGTTCGGCCAGCCGCCGCTCATGATCGTCCGGCTCGCGCTCCCGATAAACATTGCTTGTCCCGACAATGACAATCAGCCGGTCCATCGCCCTTACTGTCGATTGATATGCAACCGAGTTATGATCCAAGCTAACGATTCTATCTGATGCAGGTGCGGTCGCGCGTACTTCTGACTCTAGTTCTTCGATGTGCTCGTGAGCATGGACGCCAGCCATGAGCATCGCTCGTACATTGTCGAGGCCTGAAACTGCCTTAAGGACTTCGCCCGTATCGACCTCGAAGCGGTGCGCATGCTGGATAGCACGCTCCTCTTCGCCCTCCACGCATCCGATTACGATCCGTTCGCCGAGAAAATCGACTTCCACTTGACCGGTGCCATTCTCGTCAAAGGTTTTATCTCGGCTGAAGTTCGCCAGCGGATGCCCTAGATATTTACGTGAAACCGAGGCAGCGCGAGCGTACCCATTCGGATGTAGCCGTGCCGAATGACCAGTAAGGTTGGGATCGGCAGAACTTTCATCCGTTACGATCATTCCAGCGCTGGCTAGGCGCCGAACTGCAGCGTCGATTTCATTTGCATCATGAGGCCATCCTTCGAAGCGGGCAATCTTGGAGACGTTTCCGGTGAAGGCAAGACGGTCTCGAGGCGCTGGCAACGGTTGGAGCATTTCGTCGGCATGCATTTGTTCGCGCTTGGCCAATGCGAGCAGGATCAAATCCTGCAGTTCCGTTCGATCTGGGGCGCTGTCCTGTGATGATTTTTCATTCATAGCATTATTTTTGCCTGTCAGAAGAAAGGCGCAAAGATACCACGTATGGCAACGCCAATTGCAGCAATTAAGATTGCGCCAGCAATGCCAAATCCGGGGATGTCCCGGTCGCTGTTGAAATTGTGAAGTAGGCGTTGCTCGCCTTGAGCCTGTTAGGCTCGGGGTGTCGAA
>NZ_JBXAMO010000035.1:0-36138 GCF_058800725.1 Tardiphaga sp. GW822-FHT04G09
CTCTAACCCCTGATGAGCCAGAGCCTCCCTTCTCGAATTGCCTGATCAGTCTCAAATTATCTGACGACGGACAATCCAACAAGAAAGGCTTGTGAGCCGTCCCGCGGATGAACTCACTTCAGATCAGACACTGAAACCAATGATCCCAGAGGATCCCAACCGGCTCCGTCGAAGCGAACGACTTGTGCGGAGCGCCATGGCGTCCGCTGGTCGGGCGACGTGTTGATGGTGACGCCGGGAATGAAAAGCGGAAGCTGCAAGTCCTTAAGATTTGAAGCCTGCTTCATGATGTTCTCACGGGTTAGATCGTCCCCGCATTTTTCCAGAACGTGGATTATGAGTTGAGCAGTCGAGTATCCGAGGCCATTCATGGTGTCGGTGACCGATTCGTTAGGCGCCCACTCCTTCATGAAGGAAACAAAGTCCTGAACTCCCTTATCGTTCGCCCACACGGGATCGTCGACGCTTTTCAGCCAAATCGATGTCACGACTCCGGTCGATGCTTCGATGCCGGCTGGCTTCAATGTGGATGAAATCTGCGCTCCCGCGGTCAGCACGATGTGAAGGGGCTTCCAGCCGATCTCATGAGCTTTACGGATAGCCTGAGCAACAAATTTAGGAGTCGACGCATTGAAGAAGGTGTCGGCTCCGCTTGCCTTCAGAGAGACAATCGCAGAATCGACTGTCGGCTCCGTCAGCTCGTACGGAATTTCCTTCACGATCATCGTCGCAGCTTTTTCGCCCAACTGCTCTTTCAGTGCCGCGACGTATCCACGGCCGTAGTCATCATTCTGATAAAGAATGCCGAGTTTCGCATTCGGCTTGTTTTGAAGAAGGTAACGGCCGTAGATTCTGCCTTCTACCGCCTGAGACGCATAAAAAATCGTCGTCCACGGCAAGCTTTTCGCATCGTCGAGTTCGGACTGCCGGATGATATGAAGAGTTGCGGCACCTTCTTGCCATTCAAGTAACGCGACACCGCCATGCTCGTCGGCGTTCCCATTTGCCCGACAATGGCCAAGACTTCATCTCCCTCAACCAGCCGCCGGGTTTGCTCAACTGTCTTCGGCGGACTGAAAGCATCGTCGAGAGAGATCAAATTGATCTTGCGGCCGTTGATCCCACCGCGCGCATTGATCATCGCCATATAGCCAGCCATCGTGCGGCCATATGCGCCAAACGCGGACGCCGGTCCGCTATACGGCATCGTCTGGCCAAGCTTGATTTCCTTATCCGTGACTCCGGGTCCTATTGCGGCGCGGACAGACCAGGGGCCGTCTGCACAATAAGAGCTGCGACGATGCTTAGTGTGACCTTGCGCACTGTTTTCTCCGTAATTCGCTAGATGAATTTATAATTCATTTACATGGACAATCTTATTTGACAGCCGATGTGTCAAGCCGCATTGCACGCGCCCCCTCCGTGGGAGCGAGCGCGCGGATGCATAAAACCTGCTTTGAGGTTAGTGTCTTTAGCGTTCCAGAAACGGAATCGCGGAATCGTTTACGGTAATGACCAAGTTGGGTCACTTTCCGATGTCCGAGAATTACCCCCACTTCCGCAGCTATCTCCGTCCCGTTCTTGATGAGATTCTCACGCTTAGCTGAAGATACGAGATCTGGTTATCTTTCCATAATGCGGGGAAGGTCCAGGTCATCCCTTGATGATCACGGTTTGAGTGGCATCAAGAGTGAACATGAGCACATCCCTTTCGCCCCTGCTGGCACCCATGCTGTCGAGCGCCCTGCCAGACGCGCCATGGCACACCCACCGCGACCGCATCGCGGAGATTGCGTCATCGTTCGCAATTCTCGCCTGCACCTGCGGCAAGATCGCGCGCGACATTTCGCTGCTGATGCAGACCGACGTCGCGGAAGCATTTGAGCCTGCCGGCGAAGGCCGAGGCGGCTCATCGACCCTGCCGCACAAGCGCAACCCGGTCGCTGCCGCCACCGCGCTCGCTGCAGCGGCCATGGCGCCCAATCTCGCGGCGACGATTTTCGCGGCGCAGGTGCAGGATCACGAGCGCAGCGCCGGACCGTGGCATGCCGAATGGCCGACGTTACCGATGTTGATGCTTATTACTTCCGGGGCGCTCGCTGCCATTACCGAGATTGCCGAAGGACTTGAGGTCGATACCGCGCGCATGCGCGCTAATCTTGATTCGACGCACGGCCTTATTATGGCTGAAGCCGTGTCGATGGCGCTGGCGGAAAAGGTGGGCAAGAGCGAAGCCCACCACATCGTCGAAGCCGCAAGCCGCAAGGCCATCGAGACCAGACAGCATCTTCGCGACATTCTGGGCAAGGACGCGCGCGTAACGGCCCATCTCAATGCCGGCAAACTCGATAGCCTGTTCGAGCCGATGTCCTATCAGGGGTCATCGCAGGCGCTGATCGACCGGCTGCTTGCATCGCAAGACACATAAAAACGAGGAAAAGTCCCATGCCCATGATCGACGCCGACGGATGTCTGCTCAACGTCTCGGTCGAAGGCCGCGACGGCGGACCGACCATCATGCTGTCGAATTCGCTCGGCGCAACGATGCAAATGTGGGAGCCGCAAATGGCGGCGCTGACAACGCTATACCGCGTGGTCCGTTACGACCGCCGCGGCCACGGTAAGTCCGGCGTTCCCGCTGGCCCCTATTCGATGGAACGCTTCGGCAAGGACGTACTGGCGATTCTCGACGATCTCAACATCGAGAAAGTGCACTGGTGCGGATTGTCGATGGGCGCCATGGTCGGGCAATGGCTCGGGGCCAACGCGCCGGATCGGGTCGAGAAACTGATCCTCGCCAACACGGCTTGCTATTATCCCGACCCGACCAACTGGCTGAATCGTATCAAGGCGGTCAATGAAGGCAGCATTGCATCCATCGCCGATACCGTGATCGCCGCGTGGCTCACGGCGGATTTCCGTGAGCGTGAACCGCAAATCGTAGCCCGCCTGAAAGCTATGCTGATCGCCACCCCGCAGCAGGGTTACATCGCCTGCTGCGAAGCCTTGAGCAAACTCGATCAGCGCGATTTCCTCCCGCGCATCAAGGCCCAAACCCTGGTGATCGCCGGACAGCACGACGCGGCAACGCCGGTGGAAGCAAGTGTCTTCATTCGCGGCCATATTTCGAATGCAAGCATGACCCTGCTCGATGCGGCGCATATCTCGAATATCGAGCAACCGCACAACTTCACCGAGGCCGTGGTCGGCTTCCTAACCCAACGCTGAGAACAATCCGATGGACGACGATCTACACCGCGACAAAGGCACCGCGCAACGGCGCAAGGTACTCGGCAATGCCTGGGTCGATAAATCCACCGCAGGCAAAACCGCATTCAATGCCGAATTTCTCGATCTCATCACCCGCTACGCATGGAGCGAAATCTGGACCCGGCCGCATTTCGACGAACGTACGCGCCGCGTGCTGGTGATCGGCACCATGCTGGCACCGGGGCAATGGGACGAATTTCGGATGCATGTGCGCGCGGCGCTTACTGAAGGCGGCTTCGCGCCGGACGATATCAAGGAAATCCTGCTTCAGCAGGCGATCTATTGCGGCGTTCCTGCAGCGAACCATGCCATCAAGGAAGCGGCCGCTGTGATGCATGAACTGGGTCTGCCCAAATAGTTTAGCAGTGCGCTGTGCCGCGCTCGCCTGGAATTTGATTCCATAGAGCCGCATCCATTTGCGGCCCTATGTCGGCGCCAGAGCGCTATATCCTCTGATAAAGATCATGCATGCTGCCAAGCTTATGATCGAGAGGATCGTCGATAGCAGGATTGTATGTGAGGTCGTCACTGCTTCCCGATTATAATATTCCGCTAATATGAACGGGCCTGTCCCTGTAGGCAGCGCGGCTAACATGACAGCAATGCCAGCGGTTTTCGGCGGCAGATGCAGCAGGCCGTATGCGACAAGACCCGTAAGAAGAGGTTGACCGACAAGCTTCAGCCCGGTGAACACAATAGCGGCCAAACCAATGCTTTTCTGATTGCCGTGCCGGACGGAAAGAAACAAGCCGAGCGAAACGAGCGCGCATGGAGTGGCGCTTCCGGCAAGCATGTGGACGAACGTTACAATCTGTGCCGGAATAGGCAGTCCGGTGGCAGACCATAGAACCCCGGCAATCGGGGACACCAACAGTGGATTTCGAGCCAGAGCCTTGCCCACTTTGAGCGCAAGATGATGGGGACGGGATTCCGTTTGAAATCCGACTTCGATCGCGATCAGCGCAACAGCGAATAACACGCAGACCGTCAGGACGGCTCCCACTGTGACCAAGGGCAAACTGTCCGAACCAAAAATGGCTTGGCAAAGGGAAACCCGATAAAGCCAGCATTAGCATAGCCGGTGTTGAGACCGTCTATGGTCGCGTCCGCAAGAGGATGCCCGCTTCTCATGCGCATCGCGAGCGTGATGCCGAACATTCCGAACGCGCCAATCGAAAAGGCCGCAACGAATCCCGGTTGCCAGAGCGCGGCCCAATGCGCTCCAGCCATGACTTCGAACAACAACGCTGGAAGCCCCAGGAAGATGACATAACGGTTCAATTCCACGCTGGCCGAAGGACCGAGCAAGGAAAGTTTGCCGGAGGCGAATCCGGCAGCAATGATGGCGAAGATCGGACAAACCGCGAGGATCGTGGCGAGCATGGAGAAATTCCTGATGACGGAATTCACCTACGTCGATATCTCCATACATTTCCAATACGTATTTGTGAGAATGTGATACCCTGAAGGTATGGCGATGACTCTTAACCAACTCCGTTATTTCCGCGAATTGGCCGACATCGGCAACTTCGGACGGGCTGCCGAGCGCCTTCACATCTCCCAGCCGCCGCTTTCGCGTCAGATCGCGGCGCTCGAAGCAGATCTGGGGATCGAACTTTTCAACCGAGGCCCCAAGGGCGTGACACTGACACCTGCAGGCCGGCAGTTGCTTCTCGATGCCAAGGAGGTGCTGCGTCTTGCGGACCACGCGCAGCGCAATGCCAAGGCTGCCAGTCGTGGAGAGGCCGGGCAGCTTGACCTCGGCTTCACGATGTCCGCGGCCTACAGCGTGGTGCCCAGTCTAACGCGATTATACAAAGCGGCTTTTCCGCGCGTGGATTTTCGCGTTCGCGAAATGATGCCGAACGTTCTTGATCGCGAATTGAAGGAAGGACGTATCGATTGCGGGATCAGCTTTCCCGGCATCGACGGTTCTGATATTTTATCTAGACTGCTTCTGCGCGAGCCTATGAGTATCGTCCTTCCTCAGGATCATCGGCTGGCTCGGGCACGAAGGCTTAAAATACGAGATCTCTCGGGCGAAAATTTTCTCATCGTGCCGCAAACTCAAGCGCCATTCCTGCACGACAGCATTGTTCAAAGATGCCAGTCGGAAGATTCAAACCGAAAATCTCCCTCGAGGTGTCCCTGCAACAGACGATCGTAAATTTTGTGGCGGAAGGCCTTGGTGTAGCGCTGGTGCCCGCATCAATGCAGAAAGCACTGGTCAAGGGAGCTATCTTCAAGAAAATCGAAAATCCGCCAATGATCGATCAGCTTTTGATTTGGCGGTCCGACAACATCAATCCCTGCATTCCGGGCTTGCTATCCGTCTGCAAAGATATCCAAGGGAAGAAATAGTTGATTGACGTGCACTGAGCTACGCTATGCCATTCCGTACCGCTTAGAACATCATTCGGTTTTCACACGTCGAGGATCTGCAACTCACTCAACGATCGGCCAAATGGAAGCGCTACCGGCAATGGCAGGACGAAGCAGTCGCATGGCTGAGGCGTCAGTGGGGCGACGACCTGAAGACCGTCGTTCAACATCTCGACGAGGCGCGCGCACATATTCACTTCGTCGTCGTCCCGATGCTCTCCCTTGATCGTCGCCTTCCGATCTCGGGCATTCACCCGGGACATCGGGCCGCGGAAAAGACCGCCGAAGCAAATGGCACAGGGCGAGATCAGAAGAAGGCCTATAAAGAAGCAATGGTGGATCTGCAGGACGACTATTATGAACGCGTCAGCGTCAAGTTTGGGCTTCGGCGGTCTAGCCGTGCACTACGCCGGCAAGATCCGGATCATCCGGCTCGAGGACCACCGCACCGGCGTTCACGCCGGCACCGACGCGGAGGCGACCTGATGTTTGCCGCCCTTACGTTTCTCCGAACTGCCGGTGGCGCCCTCGGCGCCGCCGTGGCAGGCGCCTTCGCCTTCTTCAGGACGCCGCTCGGCCAGGTCGTCGGCATCGGCCTGCTCTGCTTCGGCGTCTACATCGTCGGGTTCGCCCGCGGACATCCGCTCTCGGCCGGCGGTCAGCGCCTCCGCCAAGCCGTTGGGCGCGTCGAACAGCGGCAGATAACATGCGCAAATATTTGTTGGCGCCGTAGATTTTTTTCGAGAGAGAGACCGGAAACGTCGCCTCGATCAGCGCTACGAGCTCGACTTAGGCGCACCGGGTGGCGGGATACGCATAGCCGGTCATCATGCCAACGTCGAATTCTACATGCTGACATTCGGCTGAGCCTTGTCGAGCAGAAACGCCTCAACTTGTCGGGCAGTCCGTTCGAAGTGCAGGCAAAGGATTTCGATCGCTGGCTCTACCTCACGGGCCAGAGCTCGTTCGAAGATGAGCTTGTGCTCCTCCTCGATCGCCCTGGGATTGTTCGGAATCGCCCAAGACAGGCGTCGATATCGGTCGGCCCGGTCGAAGAGGCCCTCGCAGATCGATAGTAAGATGGGAGATCCACACGCTGAAATCAGCGTGCGGTGAAAGACGGCGTGCCGAAAATTCCAGTCTTCATCGACCACCGTCGGCTTACCCACCGTGGTGCGTTTCGTGCGTTGCATGAGATGGTGGGCAGAGACCAGGGCTCCCTCCCATTCGGCCCCCCCTTTGGAGATGGAAAGCCGCAGGGCCTGCCCTTCGATCAACTGCCGACTGCTTGCGATATCGCGCAATTCCTCAATCGATAGCGGCGCGACGCGATAACCCCGGTTTTCCTCCACAATCGTGAAACCTTCCGATGTCAATCTCGCCAGCGCTTCGCGCACCGGAGTAACGCTCATCCCGCAAAGTTCCTGCAATTCCGCGAAGCGCAGCCGCGTACCTGGCTCCAATGATCCGTCTCGAATTTGATCTCGGATGCGCAGATAGGCGCTTTCGGCAAGGGTCTTCGCGGCTCCAACATTGCTGATCATTGTTCTCTCGCATAAAACATGGCTTCTATTATCATACACGCTAGATTTTCGAAAATGCTTGACGACATATTTTCTTGCCGTAATGTACACAAAAATTAGGAGGTTCCGATGGTTTTGCCCATCAAAACGATCGACGCGCATCACCACATCTGGCGCTTGGCAGATTTGACATGGCTGAACGGACCGGAAGTGCCTCGCATTTTCGGCCCCTATAGCCCTATTCGCCGCGACTACCCCATCGAGGAATTTCAGCAGGACCTCGAAACCTGCGACGTGGTCAAATCCATCTACGTGCAGACGAATTGGCCGCCTGACGGCGAATTGACCGAAGCACGCTGGGTCCGCTCGGTCGCCGACGCAACGGGGTGGCCCCATGCCTGCGTTGCCTATGCCGACCTCGCATCTCCGACGCTGACGTCACTGCTCGATGCCTATGCCGAGATCCCCGGCATCAGGGGTATCCGCCAACAACTGCACTGGCACGACAATCCCCAATATCGTTTTGCTGCGCGCCCGGATGTGATGAATGACACGGTCTGGCGTAAGGGCATGGCCGAACTCGCCGATCGCAACCTACTCTTCGAACTTCAGGTTTTCTCGGGGCAGATGAAAGACGGCGCCGCCCTCGCCCGCGCTTTTCCGAAGATTAACTTCGTCCTCGAACATGCGGGAATGCTCGAGGATCTCTCACCCGCGGGATGGAGCACCTGGCGCGACGGCATGAAGCTGCTCGCCGCCGAGCCGAATGTCAGCACCAAGCTGTCGGGCCTCGGCACATTCGTCCACGCCTACAAGGCGGATGGCGTCGCGCCGATCATCAAGGAAACCGTCGACATCTTCGGAGCCGACCGCTGCATGTATGGCAGCAACTTCCCGATCGAGAAACTCTGGACCGACTATCGATCGCTCTATCTCGCATTTCGGGAGGCGATTGCCGATCGCTCAGTGGCAGAGCAGACGGCCATTTTACATGATACGGCGGCGCGCATTTACCGCATCTGATCCATCAAAACAAAAACGATTAGGGAGAAGACATGACCAAGAAGCTCAAGGCCCTCAGGGCGTCATCAGCGCTGTGCGCTGCATTTGTTCTTTCGGCACCTGCTCTCGCGGCCAGCCAGCCACTGCGTGTCGGCTGGAATCAGGAACTGTCGGGCGTCTGGACATTTTTTGGCAATGCATGTCTCGACGGCGCCAAACTCGCAGAGTCCGAGGTCAATGCGAAGGGCAAGAAGATCGAACTGATCGTCCAGGACAATCAGAGCAACCCGGCGCAGGCTGCCGCCGTGTCGCGCTCCCTCGACACCCAGGAAAAGGTCGACATCCTCTCGGGACCGACCAATGCGGACGTCTCGCTCGCGGTCTACGGTTATGCCGAAGAGGCGAAACTGCCGACGCTGATGCCGGTAGCGGCATTCCCGCAGCTTACCAAGCCGGGCACCAAGCAGACCTTCCGCATGGAGCCAGACGCCGTCGGCTGGGGTTATGCCGCCATCAAGTTTATCAAGCAGATGAAGCCCGGCGCCAAGATCGGCGTGATGATGAGCGACTTCGCCGTGAACCGCGCCATTCTCGCCGGCCTCAAATATCAGGCGGACAAGGACGGCATCACCATCGTCTCCGAAATGCTGTTCCCGCAGACCGCATCCGACGCCACAGTGCAGACGGCACAGATGAAGGCCAAGAAGCCCGACATGGTGATCGTCGCGGGCGGCGGTGCGTTCGACGCGACACTCACACGCCAAATGCTGGAAGTCGGTTTCAAGCCCGAGCAGATCTATCACCCCTACGGCTCGACCAAACAGATCATGACCTGGGGCGAGCGGTCGGTGGGATCGTATTTCGGCACCTTCTTCGACCACAACCTTCCCAACTTGACCGAACAGGGCAAAGCTTTTGTCGAAAATTTCCGCAAGTTGAAGAACTATCCGCCGGGCTACACCGAGAACTACTGCTACTCGACCGTCTATCTCCTGGCCGAGCTCGTCGACAAGGGCGCAAAGGGACGTGACGGGATTCGTGCGGCGCTGCGCGGCGCCGACACAAAGGAAGTCACCACGGGCATCCCCATCAAGTTCGACCAGAACGGTGCCCGCATCGAATACATGTACCTGATGCAGTTGAAGAGCCTCGCGAAGGACGACTTCAAGACCGACAAGATCAACTACATGGAATGGTCGCCCGAAGTCCTGCCGGTTTACGACCTCGTGAAGTGAAACATTCGTTGTTCCGGACTCGTATCGTGATGGTTGCTTCTGTTCATGTCTGAAGACCACATACTCGTATTCCTCTCCGTCATCACATCCGGCTTGCTGGTCGGCACCATCTTTTCGGTGGTTGCCGCCGGCCTGTCGCTGATCCACGGCACGATCCTGCTTCCGCAGGCATCCAACGGTCAGGTCTTTCTCGGCGCCGGACTTCTGTTCTGGTTGTTCGGAACGGAATATGGCTGGCCGCTCTGGGTGTCCGTGCCGGCGACGTTCCTCATCATCGCCGCGCTCGCTTTTGCCACCGAGGTGTTCATCCTCAAGCGGTTTTATCCGCTCGAGGATCGCAATATCAGCTACCTGATCATCACGCTCGGCATCGCCCAAATCCTGAGCGGCGTGTACACCGGCACCATCGGAAAGATCAGTGATACGTTTCAGGTTACATCCCCGCTCACCGGCTTTGCGATGATCGAGCCGGTACCTATCTCAAACACGCGCCTGATTGCGTTCCTGCTCGCGGCCTGCGTGCTCGGCGGCTTGGTCGCCTTTCTGCGGCTGCACCGGATCGGCCGAGGGCTGAGAGCCGTGTTCCAGAATCGCGAGGCCGCCCGGCTGCGTGGCATCGACACGCTCAAGATCTACCGTTTTGCATTTCTGCTCGGCACAATGATCACGACCGCGGGCGGCATCCTCTTCGCACTAGCCTTCGCACTCGATCTTACGGTCGGCTGGACGATGTCGCTGATCACCTTCTCGATCATGATCGTAGGCGGCCCCGGCAGCGTCATCGGTGCACTTTGTGTCGGCCTTGTGTTCGGCTTCACCCAGGCCATCGTTAGCGTTTTCGCGGATCCCACCGTCGCCACCTTCGCCTATCTGCTCGCGATGCTTGCGATGCTATTCGTCCGCCCAAGTGGATTGTTCGCCAAATGAGAGCCCTCATCATTGCCTTCGTCGTGGCGGCACCGCTTGCGGCAGTACTCACGCTGCACGACGGATTCTTCGTCTTCATTATCGGCATCGCGCTCATTCACATGCTGTGGGCCAGCGGCCTCAATCTGCTCTACGGTTTCACCGGCCTCATCCCGCTGACTTATGCCGGTATGGCCGGTGTCAGCGCCTACACCACGGTGCATCTGGTGATGGCCAAGGGCATGTCGTTCTGGTGGGCGCTCCCGATTGGCAGCGCAGCCGCCGCCGCGCTGGGGCTTCTCCTCAGTCTGCCGGCCATTCGCCTGCGCGGCTTCTACTTTGCCTTGTCAGGCATGGTGATCCAGTCCGCCCTCACCATCGCCTTCGTCTATTTCCCCGCTTATACCAATGGCGACACCGGCATCGCTTCGGTGCCGCGCCCAACCGGCTTCGATGGCAAGGCGATCGCCTCGCCCTATATGGAGCTGGTGCTGGCCCTGTTCGTCGTCGTTGCCGTGGCCGGTATCGCCTTCGCCATGAAGACGCGCTTTGGACGGACATTGATCGCCATTCGCGAGGATGAAGATCTCGCTCGCGCGCTCGGCATCAATGTCACACTCAACCGTACAGCGGCTTTCATCATCTCGTCCTTCATCGCTGGCCTCGGCGGCGGTCTCTACGCGCATTACATCGGTTTCGCCTCGCCGCGTGCCTATGACGTGCTGATCAGCCTCAACATCTGGCTGATGGTCGCGATGGGCGGACGCGGTACACTGATCGGCCCCCTGCTCGGCGCGCTCCTGCTGGCGCCGCTTCCCTATCTGCTGGTGCAATACACCTGGATCAAAGACGTCATCTATGGCGTCGCAATCCTATTCGTCACTATGTTCCTGCCGCAGGGCATCTATGGCTACGTGCTGAAGAGGGGAGCGCGGTCGTGAGCGAACAACTGCTGGAAGCCGTCAGCATCTCAAAAGCCTTTGGTGGCCTGAAAGCGCTGTCAGAGGTCAACGTCGCGCAAGCCAGAGGCGAGCTGCTCGGAATGATCGGTCCCAACGGGAGCGGCAAATCGACCTTCGTGAACGTCATCAGCGGAACGCTGAAGCCGGACAGCGGCGAGGTCAGGCTGGACGGCAGCACCATCTATCGCAAGCCGCAGCACCTCGTCGCCCGTGCCGGCATCGCTCGTACCTTCCAGGCAGTCAAGATCTTCGACAAGCTGACGGTACTTGACAACGTGCTCGCCGGTTCGCTCGCTCGTACGATATCGAGGAACGAGTCGATCGATCTGGCCAAAGCGTCGCTGGCGCGCGTGGGGCTTAACGTCGATCTCGGTCGCGAAGCGGGCGGCCTGGGTCTTTATGACCGCCGGCGGCTGGAATTCGCCACGCGACTCATGTCGAAGCCGAAACTCCTTATGCTTGACGAGCCGGTGGGCGGGCTCAATCCGGAGGAGATCCGGGCCATGATCGCGCTCATACAGTCGCTGCGCGAGGAATGTGGCATCTTCATCATCGAGCACACGATGAAGGTCATCACGTCACTGGCCGATCGCGTCGTTGTGCTGGTCAACGGTAAAAAGTTGGTCGACGACAGCCCACACGCCGTGCTTCGCCACCGCGAAGTTATCGATATCTATCTGGGGACTGGCGATGCTTGAGCTTGAGAAAATCGTCGTCCGCTACGGAGACTTTCTCGCCGTCGACGGTGTCGATCTGACCGTGAACAAGGGCGAGATCGTTGGCATCATCGGCCCCAACGGCGCCGGCAAGACGTCGCTGCTGAACGTCGCCGCCGGTCTCGTTACGCCGGCCTCCGGCGATGTGCGGTTCGGCGCCGCGTCCCTCGCTGGCGTCGCGACCGATCATCGTCTGGCGGATGGTCTGGTGCTCGTTCCGGAGGTGCGTGGCGTCTTTCCGATGATGTCGGTTCACGAAAACCTGCTGGTCGGCGCCTATCTCTGCCGCGACAAGGCGGAGGTCGCGCGCCGCATGGAGCGCGTGCATCGTCTGTTCCCGATCCTAGTCGAGCGCCGCACTCAGATGGTCGGTACCATGTCCGGCGGTCAGCAACAGATGGTCGCCATCGGCTCGGGCTTGATGGCGTCTCCGAAACTTCTGATCCTCGACGAACCCTCGATCGGACTTGCGCCGGTGATCATCAAGGAAATCGGCCGCACGCTCGCACGCTTGCGCGACGAGGGACTGACCATCCTTTTGTCCGAACAGAACGCCAAGCTGGCTACGGCCATAGCCGACCGCATCTATGTGGTGCAGGCCGGCCGAATCCAGATGGCGAGAACCACGGCGAGCCTGCTGGACGATCCGAAATTCGTGGAATCGTTTCTCAGCCTGTCCTGATCTCGAAGCGGGTGCAAAAGGCCGCTGTGCCTTCGAACTTAAAAAAGGAGACCACAATGCCGGCTTTCGCAAATTACGTCCCGTCTGGCGTTATCCCGGCGACGCTTGCGGCGTTCAACGATGACCTCTCGATCAACGAGAACGAAACACGCCGGCATCTGGCGCATTGCGCGCTGACGCCCGGCGTGACGGCCGTCACCGTTAACGGGCACGCCTCCGAAGTCCATGCCTGCTCGTTGGACGAGCAGGAGCGTATGCTGGCCTTTTCTCTCGACGAAGTCGGTGACAAGGTGCCACTTATCTGCGGCATCTACACGGATGGATCGCAGGATGCGGCCCGGATTGCGCGGATGGCCGACCGTGCCGGCGCTTCGGCACTGCTCGTGTTTCCGAGCCAAGTGTTTTCGCTCGGCGGCCAGTTGCGCCCGGAAATGGCTATCGCGCATTTTCGCCGAATCGCTGATGCGACCGACCTGCCGCTGATCCTGTTCCAGTATCCAGCCTCCAGCGACGTCGACTACACGTTCGACACCTTGCTTGCGCTGTTCGAGGCAATTCCCAACATCAAGGCGATCAAAGACTGGTGCAACGACGCTATGCTGCATGAACGGCATATCCGCACGTTCCAGAACCTGCCGAAGCCGGTAAATGTTCTGACCACGCATAGTTCATGGCTCATGTCTTCGCTGACCATGGGCGCGAAAGGACTGCTCTCCGGCGCCGGCAGTGTTGTCGCCGATCTGCAAGTGGCATTGTTCGACGCCGTTCAACGTAATGACCTCGCCGCGGCAAAAGCGGTCAACGATCGCATGTTCCCACTGCAGCAGGCGTTCTACGCGCCGCCCTTCCTCGACATGCACAACCGCATGAAAGAGGCACTGGTCATGCTCGGGCGCCTCGATCGCGCCGTGGTGCGCCCGCCGCTGGTCAAACTGTCCGCACTCGAGTTGTCGCGTCTCCGCGACGCCATCACGGCCTCCGGTCTTGATCCCGGGGGCAAATTTTCCAATGCCGCAGAATAGAAATAGAGAGGCAATCACTGATGAAACTTTTGAGAGTTGGCCCCGCCGGCCAGGAAAAACCCGCAGCCATCGATAGCACAGGTGTGATCCGCGACCTGTCCTCGCTGGTGCCCGACATCGATCGGCGAATGCTCGGACAGGCCAGCATCGCAGCGCTCAAGAGGGCAAACCTGTCCGACCTGCCTGCGCTGTCCGCTTCGGAGCGGATCGGCTCATGCGTCGGCGATGTCCGCAACTTCGTAGCCGTTGGTCTCAATTACGCGGACCATGCCGCCGAAACCGGCGCTGCCATTCCAGCCGAACCGATCATTTTTAACAAGGCGCCTTCATGCATCGTCGGTCCGAATGATGATGTCATCATTCCGCGCGGCTCGACGAAGCTGGATTGGGAGGTCGAGCTCGCCATAGTGATCGGCGAGAAGGCTTCCTACGTTACCGAGCAGGCCGCGATGGATTACGTCGCCGGATTCTGCATCTGCAACGACGTGTCGGAACGCAACTTCCAGAACGAGCGCGGCGGCAGCTGGAGCAAGGGCAAAGGTTGCCCGACATTCGGCCCCCTCGGCCCTTGGCTTGTCACACCTGACGAGATTCCCGATGTGCAGGAGCTGGACATGTGGCTCGATGTCAATGGCAAGCGTATGCAGACCGGCTCGACGAAAACCATGATTTTCAGCGCCGGATTTCTGGTGTCCTATATTTCTCAATTCATGATTCTGGAGCCCGGCGACGTGATCACCACCGGAACACCGCCTGGTGTCGGGCTAGGAATGAAGCCGCCGACATTTCTCTCTCAAGACGATGTAATGGCGCTCGGCATCGAGGGCCTCGGAGCTCAGAGACAGGTCGTCGTCCGATAGCATGGGGCACGGAAGAGCTTTTTCGCTCGGACCGGGGGCTACATGGCAGCGATCGTTTATCCACGCCATGTACCTCCGCACACCGAACAAATGGGTCCGCTTGTCAGCTTTGACTGCTCCTCGCTTCTTCGATGTCCGCTTTACGCGGTGAACTCGTGCGACAAGTACACGGGTTCATGTGCCGATGGCCCTGTATTTGCGTAGAGCTATCGGCCAGCGAGCCGAACCGTAGTCCGTTGCGATCGCCTCTGCCTCCCCGCCGATACGACGGACCGGATTTTCGACGTCGCGTGGATGGCTTAGGCCTTCGGCGACAAGAACCGTAGACGGTTCTGTCGCCATCGTTACCTCACGGGCCCACCGCCCGCTCATTGATAACGGCAGCCCCCGGCACGATCGTCTTCTCGCTTTTATAGTTTGCAGAGTTTAGATATCCGCCAAAAGTAGCCACCACGAGCGGCCCAATTGCGACACCGCAAGCGGTCAAGAGCATCGCCAAGCTGAAGTCACCGGTCATATCGCGAAATATGCCGATCATCTGCGCTCCGAAATAGCCGTTTAATGTTCCTAGCGAGGTAATAGCTGCGGTGGCAGCCGCAGCTGCCGACCCAGTGAACGCGGAGGTTGGCCAAGTCATGATAATCAGGAACGCCACGTAAATGGATGAAGCCATGCAGAAGCCTAGCATTACCAGATAGATGTTCGACGATTGCCAAGCGACGAGCATCAGGCCACTAGCCGCGATCACTCCGGTGATGACCAGATGCCAGCGCCGCTCGCTCTTTTTGTCCGAATGCCAGCTCCAGTAAGTCATCCAGCAAATCCCGCAGATGGCCGGCATTGCACTCAGATAGCCGATCTGCACGCTCGTGAAACCGAACTCCTTGATCACTTGAGGCATCCAAAGGCTCACGCCGTAAAGACCGAAACCGAAAAAGAAGTAGCAGACCGCAAGCGTCAGCACGCGAGGATCGGACGCAGCCTTCAGAACGGAAAGGTGAGGCTGACCTGCGTCCCCTGCCTGATCGGACCTCAATGCGCCCGCCAACCAAGACCTTTGCTCTTCGGTCAGCCATTTCGCCTGCTCCGGTCGATCCTGAAGATAGAAGATGCAGGCGATACCGAGGATCGTGGCGGGCAGTCCCTCAATGATGAAGAGCCACTGCCATCCCGTCAGCCCGAGCACGCCATTCATCTCAAGGATGTAGCCAGCTGACGGTCCGGAGATGACCGATGAGACCATACCGCAGGCTCCGAACAATCCGTACACGCGAGCGCGATAGTTGCGCGGCACCCACTGGCTAAAGAAATAGACAGAGCCAGGGTAGAACCCGCCTTCGGCAGCCCCCAGGAGGAAGCGCACGACATAGAAGGAATATTCCCCCTGCACTAGTGACATCCCTGCGGCCAGCAGCCCCCAGGTTATCATGATCCTTGCGATCCAGATTCGCCCGCCGAGCTTGGCAAGTGCCAGATTGCTCGGAAGCTCGAATAGTACAAAGCCCCAGAAAAAGATGCCGGCGCCCGTCCCGAAGGTCGTCGCAGTGAAACCCAAGTCCTTGTTCATGGTCAGAGCGGCGAATCCCACGTTGGTGCGATCCAACCAGTTGATCATGAAGCAAGTGCCCATGAATGGGATCAGCCGCCACATGACGCGCTTCAGCGTCGCCTTCTCCAAATCCTCGTTCATTGCCTCTCCTATCGGTATTATTAGTTTGTTTAATTCGAAGGCATATTAGCCTTGGCGCTTCACGATGTTTCGCAAAGTGCCGATACGCTCCACGTTGAGCTCGACGACATCGCCGTCCTGGAGGAATCGTCCCATCTCTAGGCCGCAGCATCCTCCGACAGTCCCGGTACCGATCACCTCGCCGGGGTGAAGGGTCTCGTCTGCGGAGATGAACGAGATCATCTCCGCGATGCCATGAAGCATTCCTTTGGTCCGCGTTTTAGCCCACGTTTCACCGTTGACGCGTACCTCCGCCTCGAGATCGAGCGGCAAGCCGATTTCGTCGCTGGTCACGATCCAAGGTCCCATTGCGTTTCCGCAATCGAAGCTCTTGCCTTTGGTCGGCCCCAGGCCGCCCATCATTTCCTTGGCTTGCTGATCACGAGCGGAGAAATCGTTGAGGATCGTGAAGCCAAAAATCTGGTCGGCGGCCTCCTCCACGGAGACGTTTTTACAGCGACGCCCGATCACGACTGCGACCTCAAGCTCGAAGTCCATTACATTGCTGTATCGCGGCCATTCGATCGACGTGTCCGGTCCGGTCACGCCGAAGCGATTTGAAATGTAATAAATTGGCTGGGATCTATAGATTGCCGGAACCTCGGAGTGCGAGATCTCATCTCCGATCCCGAGCGATGACTTCAGTCGGGACATGCCGACCGGTGCGTCACGAACATGCTGCTCGAACGCCGAGCAATCGCGGATTTGTGAAGGCACGGGCAGCGGCGCATGCAACGCGACATCGGAAAGGGCGAGTCCATCGACGTTCCCGCGCCTCACACGCTCGGCGAGCTTGGTAAGGTGTTCAAGCCCCGCCTCGCCACTCTCGATCAAAGCCATCATGGACGCGAACGACGCCGGATCGATACCTTCGGTAGAATTGGCCAACGCAAGCATATCGTGGATGAGCCGAGCTTCCGCATCGACCAGACCGACGCGCGGGCGTTCGTTTTGAACACTGAACGTTGCGAGTTTCATAGGATTTCCTAGGTTAGGATGTGTTTGATTTTTGTTTTCGACATCACTTCTAATAGTTGAGAAATCAGTGGGATCATGCGGCCACCTTGATTGGTGATCTGCAGGAATGCCCATCGTCGCCGCGAGTTGGGCAAACACAGCAATTTCGCTGTTCATGCCTTGTGTGAAACGTCGGGAGCCAGCTTGAGAGGCTCCGCTCCGAGAGCGGTGAGTTTGTTGCGACCGCCACGTATCCCATCACGCCCTGCACGTTCCGCGTGGGCCAATTATCCGCGGCGCGTCCGCAACTCAGAAACGCGGGACGCCCGCCGATGATGAGCAATGCACACCGGTTAATACCCGTAGCAATCTTCACATCAGCTCTCTCTTTTATGACCATCATGGGTGTGGTGATGCATGTTTGAGGGCTTTCCGCCTTTCCCGCGTCGCATCTCGGTCGACTTCGCCTTCGGATCCGAACGCGACGCCGTAATCTTCGAAGGCGCTCTCGCGGCTGACATATCCCGCTTCGACGTCTGCGAGCACGCGTAGAAGTTCGCGTTCGTAGGGCGGTCCGTAGCCACCTCCTCCGCCCGAAACGATGCGGATGCGGTCACCGGGGCCGAGAGCGTAAGTTCCCTTCCAGGTTCGGACCTCGGTGCCGCCCTTGCGTTGCACTTCGACGAAGCAGGTTTGTCCGGCTTGACCGCCCGCCATGCCCCACGGTGGGCATTTGCCTCGTTCGAACATGAGGCTGATCGTGCAGGGGTGTATCACTCGATACTCTTTCTCGACGCCGAGCCCCCCTCGCTGCCTTCCGGCGCCGCCGCTATCCGGCCGCAACGCTTTTCTGGTCAACATGAATGGATAGAGTGCTTCCTGCATTTCGATCGGAATATCGGGAACGTCGCCGTGAGCATTCGAGCGAAGCGGAAATGCCCCGTCTTCATCGACAGTGGCGCCCCATCCGCCGGTCACTGTATCCAGATGAACAACTCGCCCGTATCGGGTAGATGTCCGAAGATGGTGTGAACGCCGTAGGTCCCATGATGGGCGGCCATAGCGTTGGCGGGCACGGCCTCTCCCATGGCTCTCATAATTGTGTCCACGACTGTGGGCACCGTATTTCCGGAGCCTCCGATAGGCGCACCCGTTCGGGCTGTCAGAAAGGTGCCGTCGGGGGCTTCGTCATCAAGCAGATCGAAGTCGCCTTGATTGACTGGCTCCTGAGGCGTGAGAAGATACTTCGCCGCGATACGTGCTGCCGCGATCGCACCGCCATTTCGCCCGGCGTTGGACGGCCCTGGCATCTGCGGACCTAGCCCGGAAAGGTCAACGATCAAGCGTCCGTTGGCTTTGCGCACTTTGACGTGGATCGGGACAGTGCCGTTGCCCTCGCCATCGAGAAAGCTTTCGGCGACGTACTCGCCTGGGGGAATTCCGGCAATGACGCTCGCTGCGGTTTCGCGGGATTGCCGCCGCATACTGTCGAAGGTTGCGTTAAGCAGATCGACTCCCCGCCTTCGCGCGATGTCGAGCAGCATGTCTCGTCCAAGCAGGCAGCCCGCCAACTGAGCTTCCAGATCGCCGAGCAACAATTTCGGAAAGCGGCTGTTAACAGCGCAAAGTCGAAACACGTCCTCTACGCGCTTACCGGCATTTAGGAGCCGGACGCACGGGAGTTGAATCCCTTCTTGCCAAACGTCGGTAGTCTCCGTGCCTGTGCTCGAGCCGGGCGCCGAGCCCCCGACGTCGATCCAGTGGACTAGGACGGCAAAAAAGCCAAGCAATGAACCGTTTGCCGCTCCGTCCTCACGCACTGGAGTGAGGAGAACGACATTGTTTAGATGCTGCCCGAGTGTCGCAGCTGAGTTGGTGAGAATTGCGTCACCGTGCACGAGATTCTCTACGCCATGCACCGATATCGCCTCTCGAACGCCGGTACCGAGCGCGTTGGCGACGAAGATCGGCAAGCTTCCCCGCGACTGCGCGATCAACGATCCGCTGGGATCTACGAGTCCGACGGAGTAATCTTTGTATTCCTGCACGAGCGGGCTGAAGGCACTTCGCTCAATGTTCTTCTCGATCTGATTGGGGATCGAGAGGATTTCGTGTCGCAAGATCTCGATATCGATCGGATCACCGTCTATGACGACTCGTGGCATAGAGACGTTCATGGTTCCACTCCGTGTCCAGCAACCTGTATGATGATTTCGCCGAGAGGTCCGACAGTCGCGACATCGCCGTCTCCGACTAGCGTGGTGGAGCCGTACTCCTCGATCACGGCCGGTCCAGTCGTGCTCCACCCAACGGGGAGGACGTCGCGCTTCCACACCGGCGCATCGACCCACCCACCTGGCCGCAGGTGCATTGGCCTGCGCGATGCGGGCGTAGGAGGTCCAGAGGCGTCGTCGGACTGTGGAGCTAAAACCGTCAGCGACGGACGGTCGCCGGGACTTTCCGCCGATACTCGCAAACCGACCACTTCCGGCTTGAAGTCTTCGCCGAGCACACGCCCGAAACGCTGGCCATAGGCCGCCTCGAAGGATTTCCTCAAAACATCTGCGGATGGGTCGCCAACAAAATCGACCGGGATGCTGTGCCGCTGGCCGCGGTAGCGCATATCCGCTCGCCACTGATATGTTATCGGCTTGCTGGTGAACTCGCGGGCCGCTTCGAGTTCGACGTCTTTGCGTAGTTTGTCGCGGACCGAAAGAAGCGTCACGATACCGGGTCCGGAAAGATCCGCAATGATGCTCTGCGCCAGATCGACCCGCGCACTCGCCATCAACATTCCTAATGCCGAGAAATTGCCCGGCTGCGGTGGAACTACGACGCGTCTTATGCCGAGACTTCTGGCAAGTTCGGCGCCGAAGATCGGTCCGCCGCCGCCGAAGACCAGTAGCGCGAATTCGCGGACGTCGTATCCACGCGCTACCGTGATCTCCTTCACGGCACCGGCCATGAGAGTCGTGGCGAGATCGAGAATGCCGTGCGCTACGCGCGTGGTCGCCTCTTCACCACTTCCGTAACCGAGCGGGATCGCGACGCGATCACGGATCGCCGCTTCTGCGGCTTGCCCATCGAGCGACAGACGACCACCGAGGAAACTGCCGCCACCGATGCGTCCCAACCGAAGATTGGCGTCCGTCACGGTCGGTTCGGTGCCGCCGCGCCCAAAGCAAGCCGGCCCCGGTTCGGAACCTGCGCTCCGTGGTCCGACCCGCAAGCGCCCCTGCGTATCGGTCCAGCCGATCGAACCGCCGCCCGCTCCGACTTCGACGATGTCGAGCACGGGACTTCTGATAGGAAAACCTCGAACATAGCCGCCGACCCAGTAGGTAGGTTGGACTGCGAACGAACCTTTCTCCACGAGCGCGCACTTCGCCGTGGTTCCTCCCATATCGAAGGCCACCACCTTGTCCAACCCTAGTGCGCGGGCATATTCGGCAGCCGCGATCACGCCGCCGATCGGGCCCGACTCGACAAGAGCAACCGGCCGCTCGACCGCCGCATCGAAGGACATGATGCCGCCGTTGGATCCCATCATCGTCAGATCGCCGTCGAAACCTCTTTCACGAAGGCGGTTCGTGAACCCTGCGGCATATGCAGCGATCGCAGGCCCGACATAGGCGTTTGCCGCAGCCGTTGCCGACCGCTCATACTCGAACCATTCGCGAGACAATGCGGAGCCAGACGTAAAATAGACGCCAGGCAGCAGTTCGCTGAGAATATCGACGGTTCTCTGTTCGTGACTGGGATTGGCGTACGCGTTGAGAAACGAAACCGCGACTGCACTTACGCTCGCATTGCGCAACATAGAGGCCAACGCTACGACTTCGCTCTCGTCGAGCGCTTCGATCACCGCTCCGTTCGACGAGATCCGTTCGGTCACTTCGAAACGAAAGGCACGCGAAATCAGTGGCGCCTC
This sequence comes from Tardiphaga sp. GW822-FHT04G09, assembly GCF_058800725.1. Classification (NCBI taxonomy): domain Bacteria; kingdom Pseudomonadati; phylum Pseudomonadota; class Alphaproteobacteria; order Hyphomicrobiales; family Nitrobacteraceae; genus Tardiphaga; species Tardiphaga sp. GW822-FHT04G09. The sequence goes on from NZ_JBXAMO010000035.1 coordinate 21,178, forward strand.
GCGTCGTTCAGCAATATCGAACGGCACCGGACGGTTTCCGCGGGCAAGTTCGATCACGTCGCGAAATCCGCGGGTGCAAATGAGCGCAGCCCGTGCACCCTTGCGCTGCAGAAACGCGTTGATGACGTGAGTGGTGCCGTGTTTCAGTGCGACCGCGCGAGCGAATTCGCCCTTGGCCTCGTCGATGCCCGCAACCACTCCGTCGACGAGATCGCCGTAGGTCGTGAGCGATTTCGCAAACGAAATCTTTTGCTTGGTCACGTCGTAGACGGCAACGTCAGTGAACGTTCCGCCTGTGTCCGCTGCGATGAAGTGAGACAAAACCCCTCCCCGAAGATCATCCTATTGTCGTTGGCGGGGAGAGTGATGAAATCTGACAGCCCTGTGTAGCCGCCAGAGATAACCGAGCTCCGTGCAGATTCTGCACGAATGGATTACCGGGGTTGGTCTTCTCGGTAGACGAGCATCCGTCCGGCGATGTGATCCGCCAACAGGCGGATGCGCAGTGGCGGATCCCGATGCGCGGCCAATACCCACATCGCCGGGGGATCACCGTCAGGGTAAACCGATCGGAATTCCTGGAATAGTTCCACGAGGCGCCCCTCCGCTATCGCGTCGCGGACGAGAGCATCCGATAATCTGGCGATGCCAGCTCCGGATAGGGTCAACTGTAGTAGCATCGTCCAGCTGTCGGCGGACAGCTGCGATCGGACTCTGAGTGGTATCAGCTTGCGTTCCGAGTCCTCGAAATACCACTCGGATGGCTCGCTGACCGTGTGCGTAAGGCATGAATGGCTCGTCAATTCGGACAGCGTTCGCGGTATACCTCGTCGTGCGAGGTACGCCGGCGAGGCGACCAGCCGGCGTGTATATTCCCATATCCGTCGACCAACCAGCTCTGCGTCAGGACGGCGTCCCGCGTGGATGGCCAGATCGCACTGTCCATCGAGTAAGCGGGCCGGTTCTTGGGCAATTGACACAGCGATCCGCACGTCCGGCTGCAACTCGATGAACTCGCCGAGAATAGGGGGAAGGTATTCGACCGCCGCGTAATCGTTCGTCGCAATGCGCACGAGGCCAGCCGCACGCCCCTGCATCGCCCCGATCTCGTCGCGGATCCGCCCCCAATCCGAAATGGAGCCGCGCGCCCAATTCAGAAGTACGGCGCCCGCCGGCGTAGTCGCTATGGAACGGGTCGTTCGGACGAGCAGCTGCGCGCCCAACTCAGCTTCGAGGGCCGCTATGCGGCGGCTTGCCAGAGACGGCGAAATATCCAGGGTTCGCGCCGCGGCGGCAATTCCGCCCTCGTCGACGACCGAGGCGAACAACCTGATTAGATCGATATCCATCCGCTGAATCCACGCAGCTCCGGTCGAATTCGGCGTTGCGACCCGGACGGCCGCTTTTTGGCACTCTCCCAGCTCAAACGCGATGGTTATTTCCCGAGCTGTTCGACGATAGGGCTCAGGGAGATACGTACAATATCGGGAGATGGAGCCGACTTGCCACAACTCAGATTAGGCGCCTCGACAAGACCAATCTGCGCGACTGCCAGCAACGGGAGAGCGCGGCGCGCCGGACACCTAACGCGATTTCGCCCTGCGAACACTGATAGTGCATAAGGAAACGCTTCGGCCGAAGTGGATCTGCGGACCGCAACGCAAGGCTTAAAGCGATTACGACGGGCCAGGGCCGGCATGCATATCCCAATAGCATGGTATCGAATTGCGCGCGGATTTCTCCCCCGATGATCAGTCGAGCATCATATGCGGGCAATTATGCAAAGCTCGGAGCGAGAGAGAACGAGTTTGCAGAGAATGCCGACAGCCAGGTTGCCAAGCTCTCCCACGGAAGCCGGCAGTGGCTTGAACTTGCCAACGGACGATAGGACTAAAACTCGAGAGCCAGACTATTCCCGGCCGCTTGCGCCTTCCATCCTTTTGGATCTCCTGCTGAACGAGATAGACGCGCATGCCGCACTCGCTTGACCCCAACCCTGGTTTGAGGACTTGCTGACCGTCGTAGTGTCTGCCGTTCTGAGTACGAAATGGAATTGGCGCATCGCGGAAGAGACGTTATCAAACCACGCTCACAGGGGCGGCGCCTGGAGTGGTAAGAGAAATCAGGCAGCGCTTCGCTTGGCTTCTGCGCCCAACAGTCCGGCACGAACGAGGGCGGCTTGGATCCTCTCGATCTCCGATTGATCGAGCTTCACGAGAGGCGGCCGAACGACGGCGCGCGGCAGCTTCCCGAGCAGAACCAGGGCTTCCTTCATCCGGTTGTGCATGTTCACGAAGGGATCGGCGTAGAAGACGCTCGCGACCGGATGGATGAGATCGTTCAGCCGCCGGGCTTCCTTCAGATCGTTGGCTTGCACGGCGCGGAACAATTGCGCCTGCAGATCCGCGATGACGCTCCCGCTTCCGGACAGCAGACCGGCGCAGCCAAGCACGAGCGAGCTCAAGAGCCAGGCGCTATTGGTCGACAGCACGTTGACCGGGCTTTTGCGGGATTGCAGGAGCCTGATCGTTGCTTCATGCTGAGGAACCGCGGGCGTCCAGTCCTTGATGGCGCGAATGCTCGGAACCTGATCCGTCAGCTTCGCGAGCGTCGCCATCGGGTAGCCCTGGCCGGTCGACAACGGATACTGGAACGCGATCAACGGAAGGTCCGTCGCATCAGCGATCGCCTTGAAATGGGCCAACACCATTTCCGACGATTGCCCCAGCGTAAACGGAGCTGGAGGAAACACCAGCAGAGCCGACGCGCCGCCTGCCTGGGCACTGCGCGCAATTCTAGCGGCCTCCAGGCTACCGTCTGCCCAGATACCGTGAACGATCGGCAACTTCGTTCCGATTTCGTCGGCCGCAATCTCCATCACCCGACGCTGCTCGTCTTCCGTGCAGGACGACACCTCCGTCGAATGAGCATTCACCGTGACTGCCGATAGCCCATCGACCGCAGCAATGTCCCTCAGATGGCTCCGAAAGCTCGCTTCATCGATCGAGAAATCGTCGAAGAACGGAAGCAACGCTGCTGGAACAACGCCCCGCGGCACGAAATCTGTCTTGCGGATCATATTCTTTCCTCTTCTCGCTGGAAGTTCATAGGTCGATTTACGAAGGCGTAGCCAGCAATGGCTCCGGGTGGCGATCCGAGGCCCTATGCGAGACTAATTTTGGCGCAGCTCGCGGCGGCCGAAGGAGGTTCGCTCCCCACCACGCGACCTCGTACACGCCTACAACGCATCCGGATCAGTTGCGGTAAGACGAGTCATCACGATCTAGCCGCCGCACCAAAGCTGGCCATTCGCGCTCGCCCGGATCGAGGATCCCTCCTTGCAGATCCCAGAACTGTCGCGCGGCCTTCTCACAGACATCGTGCGGTGGCGTCACGAGCTTTGTCCCAGAAGCCTGCATCTGCAACTGCACGCGCGCAGCGCGTTCGAAGTAGTAGAGAAGCATGAATGCTTCGCTTGGGGTGCGACCGACGGTCAGAATTCCATGATTGCGCATAAGCATGACTTTGTGAGGGCCGAGGTCGCGCACCAAACGAGCCTGCTCGTCGAGGTCGATTGCAACGCCTTCGTAGTCATGGAAAGCCTGCCGGTTGTAGAAACGCATTGCGAACTGGCTCAACGGCAGCAGCCCCTCTCCCTGCCCGGAAACGGCAATGCTTGCGTCAGAGTGCGTGTGAAGGACGCAAGCGGCGTCCACACCCGACTTGTGGATCGCCGAATGGATGACGAAGGCCGCCAGATTCATCTCGTGTGGCGTATCATCGAGTTTCTCGCCATCATGATTGATCTTGATCAACTGGGAGGCGGTCATCTCGTCGAACATGAGATCGTAGGGATTGATCAGGAACTGGTCGCCATGCCCAGGTACACGCAGCGAAATATGGCCGTAGATTAGATCATCCATGCCAAATTTCGCGACCATGCGGTAACAAGCGGCGAGAGCCACTCGGGCGTCCCATTCGGCCGGATCAGCCCCGCGAGTGGCGCGCGATAGAAATTGAGAACTTACGCTCATACGGTTTCCCTTTTGAGGCGGCGATATATCCATCGCCCGCGGTTCTGCTATTTTCGCCAGAACAATTGCACGAGTGTTGATCAATGTCAACCAACCGTTTGGTTTAGCACGGCGCGGCGGGCACGGCTGCTTGTGTATTCGGCCGACTATTAGAAAACAGCGAGGAAAGTCGCTAGGTCGGGAGCAAGGGCGATTTGACACGTCGATGCAAACCGATCTCGAAGCAATAACCGCAGTCACGTCGCGCCCGGGTTGCCCATGGCCCTTCCAGAGCGTTTAGATCCGGTTTCGTCGACGAGAGCGCCCATTGATTACCTCGTGCCGCGTTGGCGGATTGAGAGTGATCGGCCCTCTGTCGCGCAGCAGGCGCTCCCGGAGGAGATCACGTGCCGTGAAACGCAAACGGTCGATGGTCGCAGAGCGAATCCTCCGACGGAGGGCCGAGTTGCGCCGGGCGACTGCGATCAACGACACCGACGCTGAAGAATTGCGAGAATCGTCAACGGATCAGCCTAGGAAAATCAATCGAACGCAGAGCGAAGACGACCGCGGGAGCCTCCGTCTGCCAGGCCGACATGTTGGCGCGGGCGCGCGCGAGCGCATCCTGGTCATTGCCGAGATGATGGGAGACCGCGCCGCAGCACTGCTCGTCCCGCACCAGGGCGACCTCGATGCCGTGGCGGGTCAGCAGGCTGATAACGGCCTGGTTGATGCGGTGCCAGCACCTGCTGGGCACAGCCCTGTAGCAGCGCGACCCGGCCGCGCTTCTTGCCTGATGCCGCGAACACTGCCCGGCAGCGCGCCGCGCGGCGGCAGACGGCTCGGGCCAGCGCCAGCATCGCTTGAGGCGCTGGATCAGACCGGGCTTAGCTGCGGGGCGCGGCGTCGGCAGGAAGACGGCGAAAGGCCGGGCGAGTTGCGTCTGCCGCATGCTGATCCGGAAGCGCTGCGGGTCCGGAAGCACGAACGCCAGCACTTGGCGCAGCAGGCGCTGGCGAGAGGCCGCTGATAGCGCTGCTCGATCCGGACCCGGACCTGGTCGACGAGATGCAAGTAGTTCACGCCGGAGGGACAGGTCGTCATGCAGGACAGGCACGACAGGCAGCGCATGGCTCCAGCCGGCCGGGGGGCGCGTGAAGGGAGTCGCCGGAGCGACCACCACCTCCCGGGCGAGGCCGTCCATGCCGTCGCCCGGTGTGGTGGCAAAGTCGGCGAGGGTGGCCTCACCGTCCAGCCAGGTTGGGAAGAAGGTCGACACGACATGGTCGCCAGGCCTGAACTCAGCGACCTCCGAGCCGACCGCCTCCGCCACCCCGGCGCTGTCCGCCATGGGGCATGCGGGCCGCCGCGGCTGGCGACCGTCTCGTCACCGCACCGAGATCGTGGAAGTTCAGCGAGTTGGCATGCATCCGCGCGCGGATGGCGTTCGGGCCGGGATCGCCGGGGTCGGGAAGGTCCACCAACATTAGGCGTCGAGCCCTTGTTGAGGATGAGCCTGGATGGCTTTCATTTAGGTGCTCCTCGGCTGCGCGACGGCAGCCACTGCAGGACAATCGCGATCGCCGACAGCGCCAAGTGCGCCGCCTGGACACCCGACTATTTAGCCAAGCCCAGCATGGCCTTCGTCGAAGGCGTGCTCAGCCCGAGGCGCTCGACGCCGCCCGTTCCTAGGCGATCGGGTCCGAAGGCTTGTCCGCTCTGCAGCTCCGTGGCGATCATCAGACCGCTTATCGCCAATCCGGCCACAAAGCTTCCCGCCGATGCGCCCGACGTCCAACCCGCACGCTCATCCACGCGGAAGACCCTCCTCACGCCCCGGAACTGAGACGTCATAGGCGTTGAGCAGCGTCGAGATCAGGGCGTAGCCGGCCACTAGGTAGACCAGCTCGGCCGTCTGGTCTTCGCCAAACACCTTCAGGGCACGTTGGTAGGTGGACTCTTGAAGCTGCTTGCCGGCGCTCAGGGCCGCGGCGACGTCGTGGGCGGCCTGCTCCTCCTCGGTCAAATCGGCGGGGCGCTGGCCGGCTGCGACTGCGGCGATCTTGTCGTCGCTCAGGCTCGCCTGCGCGGCCACACGCTCGTGGGCGTAGAGCTCGAAGCGCGAGTCGAACCTCGCCCCAGTGACTAGGATGGCCACCTCTTTCGCCAGCTTGGGCAGTTTGGAGTTTTCGAGCAGCACCTTGGTGAAGGCCCACGCCGGCCCCCCGAACTTCGGGAAGCGCAGCATCGGTGCGAAGGGGCCGACGAGGGCACCGTCCTCGCGCTTGATGACGTAATCCGTCAGATGATCGGCGACCCTGGCCATGTCTTCATGCAGAGCCCGCACATCCGGCGGCATCTGGTCGGGGATAAAAGGCGGCGCGCGCATGATTACTCTCCTGATTAGACGGAAATCAGTTCGATTGGCGGAAGGCTCCTGCGCTGCAACGCCGTTCTTGCGATGGTGAGGGCTCCGAAAAACTCGAGCCCACTCGCCATATGGGCTTCACGTGCCGATGTTGAAATCGAACCTTTTGCCTGCAGTTATCGATGAAGCGGATACCAAGGACCTCGACTCGGCCTACTCGTCACGCCTCGAAGCCCTTTTGGCGGAAGGGAACGTCACGCGTGCCGCCCGGCGCCTGAAACTTAGCCAGACTGCCTTGTCGGCCCGGCTGGCGCGGCCTCGCGACGCCCTCGGCGATTCCCTTCTCATTCTGGCCCAGCGCGGGATGGTCCTTGCCCAGCGCGCAGTCGAGCTTCAGCAACCGTTGCATGAAGCTGGAAAGAGTCCGCAGGGTTTTGGCAAATGGAATGCTGTTCAACCTGACACCATTGAGGCTGCCCTGGTCATCGCCGCGACCGACTATGCGCAGTTAGCTCTGCTCAGCCGCTTTCTCAGTCGCGCTCAAGACCGAGGCGCCCAAGGTCCGCATCGCTTGGCGCGCTTTGGACGTGCTGGCGCTCGCCACGCAGTTGGAGCGCGGCGAGATCGACCTGGCCTTGGCAATGCCTGTTAGTGCACCGGCGACCACGCGCCAACTCAGATCATGTCGGCGGGCGCTGCTGGACCGCGATCGCAAGCAGAACGACGCGGTCATCGACGCTGTCATGTCGGGCAACATCTGCCGCTACGGCACCTACCGGCCTATCTTAAATTGTTATCTGTGAGCCGCGGTCACGATGATCTCGACTGCGTGCCTCGGTGAGGCCGGTCCAATCCCGTAAGCGGGCCAGACGGGCTCTCATGGCAGATCAGCACGCCGAGCAATCCGATCAGCGGAAGGAAGTTTACCAAGGCGTAGCGGTCCGACAAGGCCGATCGTTCACGCGTTTCTTCTTTTGACGATCATCTCGGGAAGCAGACGAGTGGCCGCTTGACGGGGCCCCGCGATCGGCCGTCCGTCCGGAACCCCGCTGCTCGATCGGTGAACTGGCAATGCGCCGCCACTATGGGAGCAGGCTTGGCGGCGGGTGTCACCGCATCGCGCCGCCATTAGCTGCCGAGATCGCGGTCGTCCCGTGCCGCGCGGGGGGGGGGGGGCGAACGGCGTGTGGCCTCAATGATGCCGTCGATGAGGCAGAACGAGGCACGTCGCCCGACGTGGGTCCACGTCTAAGGCGAAGCCGGATACGCCGGGGTTGCTCAGCTCTGGCCGCAACTGGTGTGACCCTAATGGGCTAATCTAAAGGCTTTACAACGCTGATGCGAATTTGATCGCTCAGCCACGGCATAATCTTTTCCATGTCAGGCTGTTGATTCTTGACATGAAGGTCTAACGCCTCCCGGCTTTCCCATTTCTCAACCGTATAAAAGCTGCCAGTATACTGTACGTCTTCAAACAGCTCATATGAAATGCAACCATCTTCCTGTCGCGCAGGGCCAATGAAGGCATGGAGGCCTGCTCGTACATCAACTTCGTGGCCGCTTTTCGCCCTCGCATGCCCCATAACGGTAATGGCTCGATTCTCGCTGCGCATGTGTTAGCTCCTTTGGCTTCGTGTTCTTTCTGGCGATGGGTCGGCAGAAACTATCGGCGACGTCCATGATCGTTTTCGAGGCTCACATCATTCAGTCGCGACCACCACGTGGCGTTGCATGCCAGCATCGACATACCTAAAAAGCTTCATAACATCCTCCGATCTGAGCGCTGAATCGCTTCGTGGTCTGCGGTCGCGGTCAGGCGGCCAGCAACTTGTCGAAACGAGAACACGCAGGCCATGAAGCTGCCGAGTCCGCTACTGCGGCAGAGTTCTGCTGCTCAAGGCCCGTCGTTGGATCGAGGCGGCGAAGTACGGCGTCTCCTCGGCGCAGTGGGCCTCGAGGGCCTTCTGAAACTCGTCCCGTGCGGACTTGTAGGATTTGCCTTTTTTTTCGAGGTAGGCATCGTACTCGGGGGTCGTATTGATAAGGCAGTTGTTGATGAACTCGTGGCGGTCTCCCTCCACAGGCTTTGCGGTGATCTCCCAGATGGCTTCGACGGTCGTGTACTCGCGCCCGATCAGCACGTCGGAATGGAGGCGACTTTGCAGTGCAGCTTTTCGCTGATGTCCTCGACGTAGTGTTCCACGATCAGAGCTTGACCAAAGTCCTCCACGTTGATCGACATGCGGCGGCCGTCCGGCGCGTGCGTGAACGCGGCCGACTTGTGGGCTTGGGACGTCGGGGTGCAGGCTTTGTAGTCCCACTCGTCCACGTGGAATAGCCAGTCGGTCAGGTCGATGAACCCGGTCGGGGCGATGATCTCTGCTTTGGGGATCGTGTGGGCCAGCGTTCGCTTCGTAAACGGCTTTGACAGCATCTGGTTCACAATTGGTTCGGCCATGGGTAAGTCTCATTCTAGAGGTTAACTGGTTGTGGTCTGATCCGGCCGCTACGGGTCGCATTTAGCTTCAGGCGGCGTTTGTCGAGCACCATGCCTTTCAGTGCGGCCACTGCACGCCCAGTCAGATAACGTGCCGCAAAAGATCGGGTGCGCTATGACTCCGAGGCGGACCTACCAAGAGCCGACCCGCGACCGAGAACTCTGGTAGATACAATCGTCACTAGAAGGACAGCGGCACCACATATCTGCACTTGGATGCGAGCCAACGGAAACCATGCTCAATCGGCTGCAATCATTTGGCATGTCTTCCCGATCTTGACCGCGAAAGAACACAGCATCATCGAAATGTCAACCAACCGTTTGGTTTTTACATCGTTTGACAGATTCAAGCTGTAATGACAATCACTTAATAATTGAATGGGGTGGTAGAGCCAAAGGAGCGAGCTTGTGCGGAAAGCAAAAACAAAGTCAGCACCTGGCAACGCTGCAGAAATTAGGCCGCAAACGCGAGAACGAATTCTTGAAGCCGCAATAAAGGAATTTGCCGAACATGGGTTTTCCGGCGCACGCATTGAGAATATCGCGGGCTCGGCGGAGGCCAACAAACAGGCCATCTACTACTATTTTGCTGACAAGGACGATTTGTATCGGCATGCGCTGGAATACTGCTACGAACTTTGCCATCGCGTAGACGACAACCTCTGGTTTCCGCACCTGCCGGCCGACCAGGCGCTTCACTCACTCGTCGATACTCTCTTTGGACATCTTAGCCAATTCCGAGACGTCATTTCGGTGATCTCCGATGAGAACAGAAACAGAGGGCGCCATCTTCGCAAAACGAAGATCCGCAGAATCAATCGCCCCACCATAGAAGCAATCGCTTCTATACTCGCACGAGGGAAAGCGGATGGCTCGATCCGCAGTGATATCGAGCCGGAACAGCTGTGGCTTTCCATCATGTCTTTAATCATGTTCTATTTTTCTAACTCCTATACGCTTTCACATCTGCTGGATCTCGACCTCACTAGCCCCGTCTGTGTCGAGAGGCGCCGGTCGGAGGTAGCTCGATTGATCTCCGGCGCGATGCGCCCCGAGGCTTCCCGATGAAAGTCATGGCAGTGAGAAGATTTCGCGGTCGCACGTCTGTGAAGTTGGCCTATTTTGCGATCCCGGCTCTCTATCTTGCGATCACCGGATGCTGACCGATCGGTTAAACCAAGTTGCCGGCGTTACTGCCAACTCGAGCGCATAGCCGTCGACGCCGTCACGCGGCGTATTCACGAAGTCCGCGACAGCGGGAGCGCCGTCCTGCCACGTCGGAGAAAGCAAGCACGGACGAGGTTGCCTGCGCGAATTTTTGTGAGACCCTCGCCGATAGCTTCGACGACGCCAGTTGAGCGGACTTGCACGAATTCGCACTCTATTTTCGCTGGGGCAGGAAGATCTGATGCTTTAACATCCACCATCGTTAGATGATCGAGCCCGACGGAGCATGCAGTCTCAACTCCTTCATCGCCGCACCTTCGACCATGCCCCGGGTTTATCGTCGCCCGGTTCATCCGAATGGCACATATGCTGCTCCGAAGCATTAGCCGCCCCTGCAGTCGAGTACCAGGGCCCCATGGCGACTTGAGATATTTGCGCGAGACCAGTGAGTACCAAAATGGTTTATCGTAAGCAGAATGGTCGCCGTCGGTAATGTTTGAAATCACAAGAGTGCACGGCTACTATCTATCCTATGGATAGCAAGCGATTGGACCTCAATCTCCTAGTCACATTAGAGGCGCTGCTGGTTGAGCAGAACGTGACAAAAGCGGCTGCTCGCCTGCACCTTAGTCAGCCAGCGGTTAGCGCTCAGTTGACTCGCCTTCGGAGTATTTTTGACGACCCTTTGTTGATTCCTGCACAACGCGGAATGACGCCTACCGCCAACGCGATCGAAATTCTTGATCCGCTGCGCCAAGCACTCAATCAGGTTCGTGCTACCGTCACCACTCGCAGGAACTTTGATCCTGCGCGAGCCGAGCTCACCGTCACCATCGCCTGTACGGATTACGTGCAAGCCGCCGTCGTCCAACCGTTCCTGGTGCATTTAAGGACCAAGGCACCGAGGGTCCGGGTTGCAGTGCGCAATTTAGATCTATCGCAGCTCGAGGCTCAAATGGCTCGCGGCGACGTAGACTTGGCTCTCATGAGGCCACGAGAGGCTCCGCCGAGCCTCCGTACTAAGCATCTGTTCGACGAGCACTATGTACTTATCGGACGAAAAGACCATCCTGGGCTACGAAACGGCATTACGATCGAGGAGTTTGTCGCACTAGATCATGTGATAGTTTCCCTTCGGGGAGGCAGCTTCGCTACCCCGGTCGATGACACTTTGGCTACGCTCGGGCATAAACGCAACGTGGTGCTGTCCGCAGCTTCGTTTTTGTTCGTGCCGGAAATCGTATCAAAGTCCGATTTCGTGGCTTTGGTCCCGACGCGGCTAGTCTCGAACCGTACCGATGACTTCAAGTTGGTCGACGCGCCTTTACCGGTGGAAGGCTTTGCCATCGGGATGGTGTGGCACGAGCGCAATCACGGACACAACGGCCAACGCTGGATCCGGGAATCAATCGTCTCACTGATTAATGCTCAGTCAGACGAGCACAGGTGCATCGCTGAAGTGCGGTAGCTCATGCCGATGCACACCAGCTTGCCTATCCCTGCGATTGGCACGCCAAGGCGGATCGGCGTCGGCACAACTCGTAAGTCCTCAAGTGGCTGATGCGCAAAGTCGCAAAGCTTGTCGGCTGCCAAGACCTCTGGTGTGATATCATCTAGGATGGCCGACAAATCTCGGACACGGCCTTGCGCGTCCAGCAGCCCGGGGCGCTCGGCGCCTTTGACGCCATATCTCAGAAATTTCATAGATTATCTTCCCAAAAATCTTTAGCGGCCCCCAGCGCCCTGCGCAGGCACATGGCTTGGGAAATTCGCTCCGGTGTCATCGATAGATCTAGCTCAAGGCGCCCCTGACCGACCGAAATGTCACAAGGATCGTGGCAAGGTCACACCTGAACCCAGCCGGCGTGAACGCGCAGTTCTCGCTGTTGTGGACGCGTTCGGCGGCTCGCGTTGATCCCGGCGCAGTCTCGCGTGACACTGACCGCTAAGAAGCTGAGCTGGAGTGAACAGCTGTGGGCATCGCTGGATCAGGTGCGAATTGTGTTGCTCGCTCAAGGCTGCTCGAGCCGTTATGGCATAAACGACGGTGATAACAACGTCTGACTATGCTGTTCTGCTCATGGCGAAGCCACTGCCGAACGACATTTGCGTCACTCCAAGGCGGACCGCGATTTACCTCAGTATCAATAGCGCCTCTGCACATTCTTTGGGGGCGCTAAATCGGCAAGGAACCACTTACATAAAGAAAGTGGCCGGCGCGAGCATGCGCCGGCCAAGTGATACTGCAGTATAACATTTGCCTGCTGCCTTCTCCAGGGAGGGGTTGGAGAATCTTGTAGTGCGCAAAAGTCGTAATGGATAAAGCTTCTAAGACGCAAATGGGATTGGGGAAAATTAGCGAGCGTCTTGCTAGACCGTTTCCGCACCTTTGTCCGCAATTATAATGGTTGGCGTGTTCGTGTTGTCCGAAGTCATTGTCGGCATGACAGATGCGTCAATCATGCGCAGTCGATCAAACCGACGACGCGGAAGCGTTGATCTACCACGGGGAGCGGATCCATATTGACGCCTATTTTTGCCGTCCCGACCGGATGGAAAACCATGGTCCCGATATCGCCGGCAACCGTAGGGAGTGAGGTGGCGTCGTCTCCGACCATAGACCCAGGCGAGTACTCTTCCGGCTGATACAGGTTTGATGCAGGCTGTTTCATTAATCGTTGGGTTTTGCGAACTGCATCAGCAGCGACTTCGCGATCATCATCGGTCGATACCCTTCGGTTCCGTAGCGAACAAGCTTCATTCTGAGCATTTCCTGGTAAACACCCTTCATCCGGAAGATTTCATTGTGATGACCGCGGGCAGGATTGCAATTTTTTAATGTCGTATTCCACACCGTCACAGCAGAGCCGCGAGAGACGCCGCAGTGGTTTCCCAGCTAAGTACGTAGCGCTCTGAAAAATTTCCGGACATCTGCGACCATCGCATCGGGCTGCTCCCAAAATGCAAAATGGCCTCCTTGCGCCATCTTGGTGTAATGAACCAAATTAAAATTGCGCTCCAGTGCACTTCTCGGCGGATTGAGGAGAGTCATCTCGTGCGGTGACGAGACAAATCCGGTTGGTACAGCGACTTTACCTTCAATGGCTCCGGCATCCTCGGAAAGTCCGCGATAGAACCAGGCAGCGGTGCCGATCGTGTTCGTGACAAGATAGATCATCAGATTCGTGATCACCTGGTCTTTGGTGAAGACGGGTTCTAGCGTAGGCGAGTCGCTCCAGCCTTTGAGTTTCTCGACAATCCACGCTGCTGTGCCAATTGGGCTGTCGCTGAGCGCGAGCGCTACGGTCTGAGGCTTGTTGCGTTGCTCGGTATTGTAGTCCAGCTCCCTCGCCCTGTAGTCGGCAAGTTCTCGGACATAGGCGCGCTCTTCGGGAGTTTGCTCACTTTCGGGAGGCAGCGGCGCAGCGACAGCTGCAATACCGTTGAAATGCAACCCTATTAGTGAATTTGGATACGTGCGGCCCAACTGGACTTGAATGGTGTTTCCCAGATCGCCTCCCTGAGCTCCATATTGCGAGTAGCCGAGCACGCCGGTCATAAGTTGATCCCATAGGGCGGCCGTGGTCGCAGGCCCAATCGGCTTGCCCGGCGGTTTTGACGAAAAACCGAATCCCGGCAGCGATGGCACTACGACATCGAATGCATCGTCAGGCGACCCGCCAAAGCTCGCGGGATCGCTTAGCGGTCCAATAGCTTCAATAAACTCGACAACTGAACCCGGCCACCCGTGAGTGAGGAGAAGAGGCATCGGTCGCGGTCCACGTCCTTTCACATGATAGAAGTGAATATCGTAAGCGTCCACGCGGGCGATAAACTGCGGGTACCGGTTAAGGCTCGCTTCCGCTTTCCGCCAATCGTACTGCGTTGCCCAATAGTGAGCGAGTGCCTTCATGTAATCCCAGTCCGTACCGTAACGCCAATCGTTCCCGTCAAGCCTGTCCGGGAACTGTGCGTCACGAACGCGACTTAGGATTCGGTCGATCGTGGTTTTGGTAACATCCACTCGAAAGGGGCGCACCGCCGCCTCGAAGTTTGATTCGATCAACGTCATCGGGATATCCTTAATAGATCATCGAGTATCGGGCCGAAACATTGGCTAAACGCGCTTGACGCTTCCGCCGCAAGCAATGTGAAACGACCCCGTCGGTCTACTCACATGGTGCGATCATTGACCTCTTCGCTCGTCTAACCGATGGCTCATTAGCAAGCGATCGTCCTTGTCTGTCCTGTCAACGTTGTTTGCTGCGGGTAGACTCGGTGCGCTTGGTCAATCTGTGAAATCGACAGAGTTATGGCCTGCCATCTATCGGATGGATACCAGCGGGAGCCCCCGTATCCCAATTATCGCTCGCTCAAAAGCCGCGAAGACCCGTTCGGATGAGAGGCTTGTCCCCTCGACATTCCGCCATAGAACAGCGCGGGCTCGTTGTAATCTATCGCCGCAAACTCGTCTTTTTCCGTCCAATAGTCCTGATTGTTCAACCAAGGCGCCCTGTCTCCGCATTTCGGCAGGAGATGGATCGACCGACTCAGATATCCGGGATTGAAATTTTCCGGGCTGATCCACGGTGAGAGCGACATGTTATTGTCCTCTGCACGTAACCGAGGCGTCACCCGACCAGCACCGATGTCTTCCATGTGCGTGAGAAGTCGGCAGACGAAATCTGAGACAAGATCGGCTCTCATAGTCCAACTGGTTCGGAAGTAGCCGAAGACCCAAACAAGATTCGGGACCCCCGTGAACATCATGCCGCGGTACGTCACGGTATCCGCGAAATTCAACTGAAGGCCGTCGACGCTGAACGCAATGTCACCCATTGTCAATCGGCCCTTTAATTGCGATCTGTTGTCAAGCGCCCTTTAACCCGCCCTCAGCAAAACTTTAGCGCTCGCCC
>NZ_JBXAMO010000036.1:0-27002 GCF_058800725.1 Tardiphaga sp. GW822-FHT04G09
CGAATCGGTTGATTGCGAGGGCTCAATGCTAACGGATCTTTCGCGCCTCGAGCGCTGACCGCAATTACGTCATCGTGCACTGTGCCGGTGGTCGCAGCGCTACGCGGCGTCGTCGACGATTATAACGGCAGGCAGCGTGGTGATGTTCGGGTATCGCTTGCCGATCTGATCGTCCTAGGTGGCTGCGTTGCGCTGGAGCGTGCGGCCTCGGATGCCGGAGTACCCGTAGTCGTGCCTTTCACGCCAGGGCGCCGAGACACCACGCAGGAACTGACGGACATCGAGATGTCCGAATGGCTGAAGCCCGTGGTCGACGGATTTCGAAATTACGCTGATGAACGGTTTTCAGAAATAGCGCCGGATCTCGCCCCGGAGGACATGTTCCTCGACAAGGCGCATCTGCTTTCTCTGACAGCGCCAGAATGGGTCGCAATGGTCGGTGGCTTGCGGGCGATGGGGGCCAATTATGACGGTTCGGCCAACGGCATTTTCACGGACCGGGTAGGTGTTCTGAAGAACGACTTCTTCACCGTGCTCACCAGCATGGACTACGAATGGAAAAAACGCGACGAGCGGGACTTGGAGTTTTCGCTCGACGACCGCGCCACGGGAGAATTGCGGTTCTTCGCAACGCGCAACGATCTCATTATTGGCTCGAACAGTCAGCTCCGGGCGATTGCCGAAGTCTACGCAAGCGACGACGGGCATGCTCATTTCGTCAAGGATTTCGTCCAAGCGTGGGACAAGGTGATGATGCTCGATCGTTTCGACGTGCGAAACGCTTGATAGTTCTGACAGGCAGTCGGTAGGTCGGCGCGAGGCTACGGCAACCAGTTGCTGTATTCAGCCCGACCTTTCGTCCGCTGCTTGCCATTTTGCATGACGATCGAGCGACGTCGTGTGCGGTCATCTAACGCGTGAAAGAGCATCATGGACAGACGCTTGCACTATGGGAATACCGCAAAGATCCTACATTGGTCGGTGGCGGTACTTCTGCTCGTTCAATTCCCGATCGGCTGGTTCATGCCCGACATTCACGCCGGGCCGCCCGGCGCCGCCATGTCGCTTCACGTCTCGTTCGGCATTCTTATTCTGGCGGTCGTCGCGGTTCGCTTGATTTGGCGAATTACGCATCCCGTAGCCCCGGAAAGTTCGCTTCCGGGATGGCAGCGCGTCAGTTCGGAGGCCGTCCATTGGCTGCTTTATGCACTTGTGCTCGGGACCACACTGACCGGCTGGCTATTCGCCTCTTTCCGCGGGTGGTCGCTGTCGCTCTTTTCGATCGTACCGCTTCCGATGCTGGCTTCGAAGAGCGCTTCGGACTTAAAGCTAATGGAGGGGTGGCATCAAGTAGCCGAGTGGGCTTTGCTTGTCGTGATTGTATTGCACATATCGGCGGCCTTGCTGCACATTTTCGTCTATCGCGATGGCGTAATGCGGCGCATGTTGATTGATGAGCACCAGCGCCCTTAGCGCGATAGATCCTGCTTTTGACATGTATCAATCGCCGTTTCCCCCTAGGGTGGAAGCTGGATTACACGACTTCCTGTTTCTCCGGACAAAGTGATTGCAGTGACTCGAATTGGCACGATGACGCTGGCACTTCTTTGCTTGTTGAGAATGCTCGAACCCGCATTCTCGTTCGGTGGAGTGGCGCAGGACAATTGGAAGCCTGACCATCTTGAGCGATTGTCGCCGGGACTTCGCACTATCGTACGAAAATGGGAGAGCGTTTGCGGAGGATCGATAGCCGCCGCTCAGCAGTTTGCGCTCTATCTTTCGATTCCCGGCGGTGAACTCGTCGCCCTTCATTTCGATGATTTTCGTTGCGGCACCCGCTCTGTCCTTTGCAAATCCAATGGGTGCCTGCACGAAGTATATTACTCGATGAAGGGGCGATATCGCCGTGTGCTTTCCGTGCACGCCCGCGACGTTCGACTGTTTCATGATAATGACGCCGCCTGCATCGAGATCTCTGGGGTCAATGGCGAGACGAAGGTCTTAAGGTGGAGCGGCCGTCAGTTTGTCGAGCGGCAATGATGGCTCGGGCTGCGGGGAAGGCGGCGTTTCAGCCGCGAACAAGCGTCCATTCCGGAATGGCTTGGACTGTTGCGTTTCACATGCCAAGAGCCGGCAGAATAGATCGACTGCGGGAATGCCCGGAGCCGATCCTAAGCGACTGGGAGCAATGATGCTTAACTTCCATCAAGCAAGCTTGAGCCATCAATTCTGGCGCCGAACAACGTGCACGCTGCTAACGGTCACGATCGTTTGCCTCTCATCTGCCTCGATAGCCGAGGAAGATATAAAGATCAGCGCAGCGCAGGTGCAGACCCTTGGCATTCGATCGGTCCACCCAGTATCGAGCCGAAACGATCTGACGTTACCCTATCCCGCCCAGATCGTGATACCTACTCCGCAATTGTGGGTCGTGAGTTCGCCCGTGGCCGGCATGGTGACCAGCCTGTCGGTAGCGCGCGGCGACCGGGTCGATGTCGACCGACCGCTCGTCACCCTCGAGAGCCCCAGTTTCGTGTCGCTGCAACGCGAATATCTGCAAGCGTTCTCGCAGGATGTGCTGGCAGCGCAACAACTCAAGCGAAATGCCGAATTGTTCGACGGCAAGGCGGTCCCCCAACGCGTGCTGGAGACCAGCCAGGCGGAAGCTCGGCAGGCCAGCATCGCAGTCGCGGAGAAACGGCAGATGTTGCGGCTCAGCGGACTTGCGGATGCCGCCATCGCGCGGCTGACCACCGAGACGGCTATAACCGCGACCATGTCGGTTGCCGCGCGCCAGCAGGCCACGGTTGTCGAGATTCTGGTCTCGCCTGGCCAGCGCGTTGAGCAGGCGGCGCCGCTCGTCAAGCTCGCGCGCCTTTCCGTGCTATGGGCCGAGATCGCCATTCCGGCCTCCAACATCAGTGCGATCCGGCCAGGCGCGCGGGTTGAGATCGACGGCTATGCCGTGCCGGGTAAGGTCATCCTGGTGTCCGAAACGACGGACGCCGCGACCCAGACCGTCCTGGTGCGCGCCGAGGTGCCGAATTCCGGCGAATTGCGGCCGGGGCAGACCGCCGCAGCGCGGATCGGCTTCATCTCAGTCGGTGAAAGCGCTTGGGAAATCCCCTACAGCGCGCTGGTCCGGCGCGGCGACAGGGCGTCGGTCTTCGTAGCGATCGACGGCGGCTTCCGAGTGCTGCCGGTGACGCTGATTGCCGAGGACCAGGATCACGTCGTGATTTCGGGCGCGATCTCCGACAAGGACGAGGTCGCCGTCAGCAGTACTTCGGCATTGCGCGGCATCCTGCTTCGGCTCGGGGCTGGCGAGTAATGCTTCAGCGTCTGGTTGCTTTCGCCCTATCGCAGCGCCTGTTCGTCGCATTGAGCGTGCTGATGCTGGTCGGCGCCGGCGTCGTGCTGCTCCCGACGCTACCGATCGATGCCTTCCCGGACGTCTCGCCGGTCCAGGTCAAGGTCATCATGAAAGCGCCCGGCCTGACGCCGGAGGAGGTCGAGCAACGGATCACGGTCCCGATCGAGCTCGAACTGCTGGGATTGCCAAACAAGAAGATCCTCCGCGCCACGACCAAGTATGCCCTGGCCGACATCACCGTCGATTTCGAGGACGGCACCGACATCTACTGGGCGCGCAACCAGGTCTCCGAGCGCCTGGCCAACATCACGCGTGACCTGCCCGAAGGCGTGACCGGCGGCCTCGCTCCGATCACCAGCCCGCTGGGCGAAATGTTCATGTTCACCATCGAAAGCCCCGAGCTATCGTTGGCGGAACGCCGGACACTGCTCGACTGGACCATCCGGCCGGCACTGCGCACGGTGCCCGGCGTTGCCGACGTCAATTCGCTGGGCGGCCATGTCCGAGCGTTCGAGATCGTGCCGCTCAACGAGGCCCTCGCAGCACGGGGCATCTCGTCGGAAGTGTTCCGGCGCGCGATCGAGACCAACAGCCGCAATGATGGCGCCGGTCGCGTCAACCAGGGCGAGGACAGCGCGCTCGTCCGCATCGAGGGCAGCATTCGCTCGATCGACGACATCAAGGCCATCGTCGTCGATACAAGGGACGGCGTTCCGATCCGGGTCAACGATGTCGCCCGCGTCCAGATCGGCGCGCTGACGCGCTATGGCGCGGTCACCATCGACGGCCGCGGCGAGACGGTCGAGGGGCTGGTGCTCGGCCTGCGCGGCGCGAATGCCGGCCAGTTGGTTCGCGACGTCCGCCAACGCTTGGAGGAGTTGCAGCCGTCCTTGCCAAAGAGCGTGACAATCAACGTGTTCTACGACCGGAGCCGGCTGGTCGGCCGTGCCGTCGGCACCGTGGTGCGTGCGCTGGGCGAAGCCACGCTCCTGGTGATCGTGCTGTTGCTGCTGTTTCTTGGCAACTGGCGCGCCTCGCTGATCATTGCCTTCAGCCTGCCCCTCGCCATCATGATCGCGCTGATCGTGATGCGTCTGGTCGGCATGTCGGCCAATCTGATGAGCCTGGGCGGACTTGCGATCGCCATCGGCATGCTGATCGACGCCCTGGTAGTGGTCGTCGAAAACATCGTCGGCAACCTTGGCATGGACCGCGACGGCAAGGCGACGCCGCTGATCCATATCGTCTACCGATCGGTGTGCGAGGTGCTGGAACCGGTTGCCACCGGCGTGATGATTATCATCATCGTATTCTTGCCGCTGCTGGCGCTGCAGGGGCTCGAAGGCAAGCTGTTCATCCCGGTTGCGCTGGCCATCATATTTGCGCTTGCCGCTTCGCTAGTGCTGGCGCTGACGGCACTTCCCGTAGCGGCGTCATTCTTTCTCAAAGCTACGCCACACCGCGACCCCTGGCTGATCCGCCAGGCGTCGCGCGCCTATGCACCGGCGCTTGTCTGGTCGCTCGCCCATGAACGCAAAGTCATGGTAGCGGCCGTGGTCGCCCTGGTGGCGTCGGGCGTGGCCTACACCCAGCTCGGCAAGACGTTCATGCCGACGATGGACGAAGGCGACATCATCATCAGCGTGGAGGCCATCCCGTCGATCAATCTCGATCAGTCGGTGGCGATCAACGGCAAGCTCCAGGCCGCCATCCTTGCGCGGGTCCCGGACATTGCGGGGATCATCGCGCGCACCGGATCGGACGAGCTCGGCCTTGATCCGATGGGTCCGAACCAGACCGATACCTTTCTCGTCCTCAAGCCGGCCGAAGAGCGCCAGACGGCCGACAAGGCCGCCCTGCTGCAGCAGCTCCGGCACGTGCTCGCTGACTTTCCGGGACTGTCGCTCAGCTTCACCCAACCGATCGACATGCGGGTGCAGGAGATGATCAGCGGCGTACGCGGCGATGTCGCGGTGAAGATCTTCGGGCCGGACATCGCCAGGCTCAACGAGATCGCCAGCGCCTTGTCGGCGATGCTGTCTTCCATCGACGGCGCGGAGGACGTCTATACGACGCTCAACGAGGGCGCGCAGTACTACACGGTCGCAGTCAATCGCCTGGAGGCGGGCCGCCTCGGTCTGGCGGCGGACGGAATTGCCGCCTCGCTGCGCACCCAGATCGAAGGCCGCACAATCGGTACCGCGCTGGAAAACGGACGGCGCACGCCCATCCTGGTACGCGGCAGCGAGACGACCCGCGAGGCGCCATCGATGCTGGCCAGCTTGCCGCTGACGCTTCCGTCCGGACAGCATGTGGCGCTGTCCCAGGTCGCCCGCATCAGCCGGGTGGACGGCCCCGTCAAGATCGACCGAGAGGACGGCGCCCGGATGAGCGTCGTGCGCTCCAACGTCCGTGGCCGCGACATGGTAGGCTTTGTGATGGCCGCGCAGCAGAAGGTGGCTGCCGAGCTGAGGCTGCCGCCGGGCTATCGGCTCACGTGGGGCGGGCAATTCGAGAACCAGCAGCGCG
Organism: Tardiphaga sp. GW822-FHT04G09; assembly: GCF_058800725.1. Lineage (NCBI taxonomy): Bacteria > Pseudomonadati > Pseudomonadota > Alphaproteobacteria > Hyphomicrobiales > Nitrobacteraceae > Tardiphaga > Tardiphaga sp. GW822-FHT04G09. The sequence continues at coordinate 5,903 of NZ_JBXAMO010000036.1, forward strand.
CCGCCGCGCGTCTGTCAGTCGTGGTCCCTGTCGCCATCGGACTGATCTTCGTGCTGCTGTTCACCACATTCGGCTCCATCCGGCAGGCGCTCATGGTTCTGGTGAACATCCCCTTTGCGCTGATCGGCGGGGTCTTTGCGCTTGTGTTGACCGGCGAATATCTCTCGGTTCCGGCGTCGGTCGGATTCATCGCGCTGCTCGGCATCGCCGTACTGAACGGCGTCGTGCTGGTGTCCTATTTCAACCAGTTGCGCGCGCGCGGCGTGGCCGAGTCCCGCATCGTGATAGAAGGCGCTCAGCGCCGGCTTCGGCCGGTGCTGATGACCGCCAGCATCACGGCGCTGGGCCTGGTGCCCCTGCTGTTCGCAACCGGCCCCGGATCCGAAATCCAGAAGCCGCTGGCCATCGTAGTGATCGGCGGGTTGCTGTCATCTACGGTGCTGACCCTGATCCTTCTACCCATTCTCTATCGCCGGTTCGGCGGCGTAGCGAGGAAGGCCGTATGACTGTCGAATCCGTCTGCCTGACGCTGATCGCCGCCCGCCGGCTGCGCGACGAACTGTTCGACTTCCTCAGCGACCAGCATGATCTGGTGTCGGGATTTACCGCATCGGACTGTGCCGGCTTCGGCCCGACCATCCGCCTGCCCTCGGCGCCCGAGCAGGTGAAAGGCCACGCCGACCAGGTCCTGGTGCGGATCATCCTGCAAAAGGTCCAGGCCGCCGAATTGCTCTCCCGCATCAAGACCGCCTACGCAGGGACGCGGCTCGTCTACTGGATCACGCCGGTCACCGAGTTCGGTACGCTGGATGACCGCAGCATCGAAACGGACCACTGAACTGCAGTCTTGTTTGCTCGGTTCGGCGCGGATGCGCCGTCATTGGTCCGGTCGCGGCCCATCAATTGGAAAGGAAGCCACTAAACGCACCGGCCCAGGCTGCAACGGCAACCAGGATCAATCCTGGCATCACGCGCACGGCGAAGACAGCGCCACTTGTGGCCGCCAGAACGAGTTTGGTGATGGTGTTGGTCGAAAAGGCAGCCAGAATAGGCAGCAGCGCGTCGGGCGCGGCAAGTTTACCCGACGCGACCAGTGAGGCGACCGAGATCGCCGCCGAATGCGTGTCGGCGAAACCTGCCATGGCCGCGGCGAAGATGATTCCTTTTTCGCCGAAACGGTCCTGCAACGCTGCGGAGGCGAGCAGAATTGCGGCAAGGGTCACCGCAAAAATAGATGCCGTCCGGAGACTGAAAGCGTGGCCTTTCTGCGCGTTGGCTTCGGTGTCGCCGCGCAGCGCCAGCACGGTGAAGGCCGCACCGTAGACGCCGGCCGCTACCCCGGCGCAGGCCAGCGGTACGGCCAAAGTCTCGAGGGTCGCCACGCTGGTGCTCGCAAGAACGACGGCCATTTGTACGACCGTCGCGACCGTGGACAACACGGCACCGGCAACCGCCGCTGGTAGGACGTTCTCCGCCTTCGCCGCGCGTACGCCCATCGCTGCAATCGTTGCAGCGCTTGAGATGAACCCTGAAGCGAGGCCGGCTGCGGGAAGTCCGAAACGGCTGCCGAGGACTCGCACCGCGATGTAGCCGGCGGCGCTGATAGCCATGATGAGAATGACGATCAGCCAGATGGAATGCGGATTCAGGGCGCCATACGGGCCCATCGGGCGGTCCGGCACCAGCGGCAGAACGATCAACGTGGCCCCTGCGAGGACCAACGCATCTCGCATCTCCTGCTCGGTGAGGATGCGACTGACAAATCGATGAAGCTGCGATTTCACCGCCAGCAGGATTGCCAGCGCCACGGCGAGGCCGCCCGCCAACGGGGTATTGTCCATCGAAAGTCCGCCCAGCATGACCGTCACTGTGAGAGCCAGTTCTGTCGTGAGACCGGGGTCTCTATCACTGCCGCGCCAGTAAGCAATGGCGGCAAGGCCCAGTACGCCGGCCGTCGTGACAGCCAACAGCGTCGTACCGCCGACGATAATACTGATCGCGCCGGCAAGCGAAGCGACAGCAAACGTTCTGATACCTGCTGGCGCGCGGCTTGCCCCGGATCCCTTGCGACGCTCGCGCTCGACGCCGATCAGCAGGCCGATGCCGAGGGCGGCGCCCAGCTTGAAAACGATCGGATCGATGATGGCTATGCCTCCTGCCCAAGGGCGCTGTGCCCATAGCATCCTGATGCCGGCATGGCACCAAGCTCGCTAGTCGCAACGACTTCGTCGCGCGACGGCGGCGCCAGTCAACCGAAGTTATCATTCGGCTCATATGCCGGCCCGCTATTGATCTGCGTCAATGGCGGGAGGCTAATGCGCGCTAGTGTACTTACAGAGGTGGCTCATGCGTCTACGAAACACCAACACGGATTATGGCGCTGTTTCGCAATCGCTGCATTGGCTGACGGTTGTTTTCGTCGCCCTTGCATGGCTGTCTGGAATACTTGGTGACGAGCTCCCTGGGGGCATGCGAAAGTCCGGTCTGCTCGTTCATATTTTCACCGGACTTGCCATTCTAGTGCTGATGGCCGCGCGGATGGGCTGGCGTGCATTTGACAGAATGCCGTTGGCTGAAGGAGCCGACCGTACTTCCTCGGTATCGCGATGGGTCGAACTGGCGGGACGAATGGCGCACGTCGGCCTTTACGCGCTGCTTATCGCGGTTCCGGTTATCGGCATTGTCCTTCAGTTTGCGCGCGGCGAAGCCCTGCCGCTGTTCGGGCTGATGGAAATTACATCACCATGGCAAAAGGACCGTGCGTTCGCTCATAATGTCAAAGAGCTGCACGAAATCGCCGCTCACGGGCTCGTCGTTCTAGCGGGTCTCCACGGGGGCGCGGCACTCGCGCATCATTGGATTTTCCGTGACCGCACGCTTGTCCGAATGCTTCCGCATTTCACCAAGCGAGCGGGTTGACGCCGCGGCGCGACAAAGCGCCATCGCAGTGAAAGTTGCCGGCCCGGTCCCCGCCGGGGCAATCTCGACAGCAGACATCTGACCGGTACCGCCGCGCAGGTGCAGTTACAGCCGCCGAGAGGTCCCGAGATGAATGCCGGCTTCTTTATACGGTCCTTACTGGTGCTGTTGCCGGTGTTCGGGGTTGCGCTCGGCTTTGCGCTGCCGGCACTCGGATTGGGGCCGTGGCAAGACAGCGCATTCGCCGCCTTCACGATTCCGGTGCTGGTCGTCCTGTCATACGACATCGTCGCGAGCCTGCGGCGCGGCGAAGTCGGGCTCGACATCGTAGCTTTGCTCTCGATGGCCGCCGCGCTCTTTGTCGGCGAAGAACTGGCCGCCGTGGTGGTGGCGTTGATGTACGCCGGCGGGCAATTTCTCGAAGCCTACGCCGAGCGCCACGCGCGGCGCGAGATGACCGCGCTTCTGGCACGGGTACCTCGCACCGCCGTCCGGCATCGCGGCGACGGCCTGGAAGAAGTCGCGCTGGACCTCGTCGCGCCCGGCGACCGCCTGTTGATCCGGCAGGGCGACGTCGTCCCGGTCGACGGCGTGGTGGCGAGCGGGCTGGCAGTGTTAGATCAATCCGCACTGACCGGCGAGTCGATCCCAGTCGAGCAGAAGGCCGGCGAGACGGTGATGAGCGGGTCCACGAACGCGGGTGAGGCCTTCGATCTCACAGCGTCGCACCGTGCGGCCGAAAGTACCTATGCGGGCATCGTGCGTCTGGTCGACGGGGCGCAGCGCTCCAAGGCGCCGATGTCACGGCTCGCCGATCGGTTCGCGCTGGCTTTCCTCGCCGTCACCGTGCTGATAGCTGCGTTGGCCTGGTTCTTCACCGGCGATCCGGTGCGCGCGGTGGCCGTTCTCGTCATCGCGACGCCGTGCCCACTGATCCTCGCGGTACCCGTGGCGATCGTGTCCGGCCTTTCCCGGGCTGCCCGTCACGGCATCCTGATCAAGGGCGGCAAAGCGATGGAAGCGCTGGCCCGCATCCAATCGCTGGTCCTCGACAAGACCGGTACGCTTACCGACGGGCGCGCGAAGGTCGTCGCTATAGATATTCTAGGTAATGACGATCAAGCCGACGTTTTCCGCCTCGCCGCTTCGCTAGATCAAGCGTCCAAGCATATCATTGCTCAGACCATCGTTGCCGAAGCCCAGAATCGCCAGCTCAGTCTGACAAGACCTTCCGAGGTCGTCGAGACGCCCGGCGAGGGGGTCGAAGGGGTGGTGGAAGGGCGAAAGGTCGCGGTCGGCGGCCTCAAGTTCGTTCGGTCCAAATTGTTGCCCGGCGCGGAAAGTCCTGATCGGTCCGACGCGGCGGCCGGCGGCGTTGTCGTCGCCATTGCCATCGATGGGCGCTGGGCGGGCGAGATTAGGCTGGCAGATGAACTGAGGGCGGGCACCGAAGCGTTTCTGCAGCACCTGCGGACGCTCGGCGTGGAACGGGTCGTTCTGGCGACGGGAGATCGCCGTGAGGTGGCGGAGACCATTGTGGCCGGCCTCGGTTTTGATGCGGTCCGCGCCGGCTTGACCCCTGACCAGAAAGTCCTGGTCGTTCTGTCCGAGCGAAAGAGCGGACCGGTCATGATGATCGGCGACGGCGTCAACGACGCGCCGGCGCTGGCCGCGGCCGATGTCGGGGTGGCGATGGGAGCCCGGGGAGCGGCGGCCTCCGCGGAGGCTGCCGACGTCGTGATCCTTGTCGATCATCTCGACCGCATCGTGCCCGCCATCGAGATCGCGCGAAGGTCGCGTCTCATCGCCCTGGAGGGCGTCTTTGCGGGCATCGGGCTCTCGATAGTCGGCATGGTCGTCGCAGCGTTCGGCTACATCACGCCTGTCCAGGGAGCCCTGATTCAAGAAGTAATCGACGTCGCGGTCATTTTGAATGCTTTGAGAGCTCTAGGTGACGGAAGCGCTGCTACCAAGGCTTAATGTAGCATGCGGCCCCCGAGGTGTCTTTCGAACATCACTCCAATCCCGCCTGTCGACCATTATTCTTAAATGTTACGGAACGGCCGTCTATCTGCAGATCAAGCAACCGGCGACGAACCGGCGGACGGCGCGAACATGGGATACAGAGCTTCAAACAACCCATAGGTCGCCCTGAAGGGCCTCATCAAGAATGTTTAGGCGTCAGAACTCTTGCCCGCTCCTCTGCCAATAGCTCCAACAATATCTTCCGCTCGGCCGGGGCTGTCACCTCTTCGAGACGCTTCTTGAACAAGGCCAAATTCGCAGCGTGGATGAAGTGATCCATATCGTTCTCCCCGAAGTGGCGCCTCGGTCCAGCAGTTGAAGTTGCGATGAAATCGCTAGTAGTGAAGCGGCGGTAAAACATGAAAATCACGGGCGCTTGAGCCGCGATTCTATTCAGCTTCTCGAGTGGCGGTTAAGTGGCTCATACCTTCAAGCTTGCGGAGCGCTAACGGAATACTTTTCGCCATCGCCGTCTGCATGTTGCCTAGGACCGTCCTATCATCTGGGCGGGACGATGCCCTTGATCCACCCGTTCCAGACCGCCCCTTTCGCGGGGTCGTCATTCCGCAGCTTCTTGGGATTCCAGGCTTTCGGGCAGCCCTCGCACCAAGGGAATTCGAAGGCGCATAGATCGTCGTTCATTGCGCTGTCGGCTCCGCCGACAGAAAACGTGTCGAGGTGGCAATTGAAAGGGGCTCGGGGAATCTGTGTCATGGCGCACCTGCAAAACTCGACAGGCGGGAGCTCAAGGCTCTCAGTCACCGATTGATGCCAATGGCCGAACGGTGATGCGGGGAGCCTACGCCTGCCTATGTCCGAAAGTCGACCGATAAGTGCAGAGTGCCCGTCAGAATTTCTGGTTTACAGCACCCTGGTGCGACTACATCGTTCTTCTTGCAGTGCAAATCGGATGAGATCTGAAATTGCACCGGCGGCGCCCAACGTCAGGTTTGGCGGCTGCTGCAATTTGAGTGCAGCGCTCGATATGGCGACGTCAGACTGCCAAGACGAGTTGAGGCTGCTCGCCCTGATTTCCTTGGAGCGCGGATAGCGAAACGCCCAATAGCCGCACGGCCTTAGGCAGCGGCATGACAGCCTGGAGCAAGCCGACAGCCAAGCGCTCGAGGTCGTCGCGGCTGCCGACGGCGATAGGGACGGACCGGCTCCGCGACATGATCTCAAAATCGGCGAACTTCACCTTGAGCGTCACGGTCCGGCCGCGGTTGCCGGTGTTCTCGCAGTGGCGCCAGACCTTATCGACGAGCGGTTGGAGCTCCGCGACCATGGCGTCGAATTCCGTCAAATCCTGGAAGAACGTGTTCTCGGCGCCGACGGACTTCCGAATGCGGTTGGCGCGGACAGGGCGCTCGTCGATGCCGCGCGAGATCCAGTAATAGTAGACGCCGGCCTTGCCGAAATGTGCCTCCAGGAAAGCAAGCGTCTGACCGCGGATGTCGAGGCCTGTCTGGATCCCGAGAGCGTGGAATCGGGCGGCGGTCGCAGGACCGATGCCGTGGAATTTGCCGACTGGCAGGGTCTCGACGAACGCCGGCCCCGTCTCCGGAGAGATGACGTACTGGCCGTCGGGCTTGCGGTGGTCGGAAGCCAGCTTCGCCAGGAATTTGTTGTAGGAGATGCCGGCGGAGGCATTGAGGCCGGTCTCGGTCTTGATCCTGGCGCGGATGGCGAGGGCGACGTCGCGCGCCAGCGGGATCTCCTGCAGGTTCTCGGTGACGTCCAGGTAGGCCTCGTCCAGCGACAGCGGCTCGATGACTGGTGTGTGCTCGGCGAAGATCGCACGGATCTGCTGGCTGATGGCCTTATAGACCTCGAAGCGGGGCTTCACGAAAACAAGGTCCGGACATTGCCGCCTGGCGGTGACCGACGGCATCGCGGAGCGGACCCCGAACTTGCGGGCTTCGTAGCTGGCGGCGGCCACGACGCCGCGTTCGCGCGAGCCGCCGACGGCCACCGGTCTGCCCCGGAGCTCCGGATTGTCCCGCTGCTCGACCGAGGCGTAAAAGGCGTCCATGTCGACGTGGATGATCTTGCGCTGCCGCTGCGAGGGCGCCGCGCCGGGGAGCTCGTCGGCATCGTCTGGCTCTAGGTCAGCCACGGTGTCGGCTCCTGCCAGCCGCAGCGAGCAAGCCCCACGGCCCGCCAACACACCGGTCGAGCCCGCCATCGTGCCCAGACGGGCCGTCCAGGGGCGACGCGTCCAAAATGCCATACACGCCTACGCCGACCGACACCCCCACCACGGCGCGCCTGGGACGGGCCGATCGGTCCGCGTCCGGAATGGATCTCGTCGGCCTTGTGTCTGGAGCGGCGGTCATATCTCGGCCCCGCCTTCGTCCTTTTTCTGGCCTCGAGCGACGATCGTAAGCGAACCGTCCGGAAGCGGCCGCTGGAGAGCCTTCGCCTCGTCCCACGGCGCGCTCATCCAGACATCGACCTCCTCGGGCGTCGTCAGGATCACCGGCATGGCTTTCGGGTGGACCGCCTCGACCTCGGCGTTAGGCTTCGTCGTCAGGAAGCCGAAAATATCTGTGGTGACCTCGCCCTCCCGGACCTTCCGGACGGACGTCCAGTTCGTCCACAAGCCGGCGAAGCAGACCAGCGGCCGGCTCTCGTCGAGGGCGAACCAGATGTCGCCGCCGGCGTCCTTGTTGAACTCGCTAAACGAGGACAGCGGGACCACGCAGCGGTTCCCGACCCCGAGCCACGGCTTCCAGTGCTTGCTGGTCACGTTGCGGATGTTGGTGGTCCCCTTGTCCGGCTCCTTCCGAAGCAGATCGTTGAAGTCGATGGGCTTGCCCTTGGCCTCAAGCTTGGCGGCCCGCTTCTTGGTGGCGTCGAACAGCGCCTTTGACGACGACGGCATGCCCCACCGCGCCATCGCGAGTTCACGGCGGCCATCAGCGTTGCGCACGATCGGCGCCGGATAATCGGGAAAGATGCCGGGCATCGAGGGCAGGTTTCCGGCGCTGTCCCGGTCGACCTTGAACAGGTTGCGGATCGCGGCCTGGTTCTTCGTCATCGAATAGAGGTTACACACGCAGGTTTCTCGCTAGTTTAGCTCCGTCGCTGTCTATCCTGAGGTCAAATAACGCCGGATCCTTCTGGACATCTTTAAATAGCGTCCGGAACAAAGCGCTGTAGACCTCGTGCAGGAGTACATCGGTTTCCAAGAGAAGGGAGCCGATGAGCGTAACGCCTTCGTCGAATACCGCCTGAAATAAATTTATCGACGGTGTGCCATCGTCGAACGGAATATCGAAGGGAGCGATGGTCATCCTCATCATCGCGGCGTCCGAGTGCGCTACGATCTGGTTGCGCATCTGCATAAGCTGGTCATGAAGCGCACGATTCTCCGGCGTCGGGTGGAAGTCGATCATCTTCATCGTCAATGGAGGATAGCCGCCCTTCGACTGTGTGAACGGCCGTGTATAGGCGATGACGAGTGTGGTCTCGAAGCAGCGGAAACGACGGAGATCAACCTTCGAGTATTCTTCGCCCTCATCTAGCTCATGCAGAAAGGCCGACGCGCTGAGAGCCTGTTGGAGGTCGTTGAGCGAGTAGAGCAAGCGTTGCCTGCGGCGTGCTGCTTGCTGCAAGGCTCTTTCTGAATCGGAATGATTGGGCTGCATTTCGCTGCGTCCGCCTGATATCTATTCCCGTCGGCCGTCATCATAGCGTGTCCGCGCAGCCAATTGGAGCAATGTCGCTGCGGGGCGCTTCCCAGCCCGATGGCATTTCCAGCATCTTAGCTTGCCGGCCAGATCATACACGAATGTCGTCGAGGGGCGCTGCAGCGCGGCCAGATCGATGTCGTTGGGTGTCTTGCAGCGGGAGCACTCGAGTTCGAGCCACGGGTATCCGCCGTTGATCGCCTGATCGATCGTCGGGGAGGGATCGATTGGCTCACCGTCGGCCCACATCCTCTCGTTCCAGCTTTCACAGGTCAGTTTGTCGGCCTTCCGGATCAGCGCTTCGCCCTTGGCCCGGAATTCCTCGGCCTGGCGGGCAAAAACAGTGGTCATCGCGCGTGCGCCGGCGAGCTCTTTCTTCTGAGCCTTGCGGTCCCCTCCAGAGAGGGGCGTCGGGTGATATTTAGGAGCCATCCGGAGATCCTGGCCAGACAACACGGCGGCGCAACCGGGCCTCAGGGCGCCTCAAAAATCGGCCAGCAACCGTCATCATCGCGATTGCCTGTCCGCTGTCGGCAACCGTCGTCGAGGACGGCGGGTCCCGGCCTCCTTCCACGTCGTATGCCGCCCATACAGCCGCAGGGCTTCAGCAGTCTGGATTTCGACGACACGGTCGCAACGCCGGCAACTCACGCGCAGCACGTGGCGGGGGATCTCCGACAGGCGGCGCTGTTGGATGGGAATGCCGGTGGGTCTGACGTCGGCATGGAGGTCGTTCAGGACCGCTTCCCAGTATTCGGGCGGCATATCGGCCGAAGCGGCGCCGGCGGGGTCTGCAGCGGGCGTTCTCCGGACAGCCTCGATGGCCAACTTTTCCATCTGTTTGGGTATCGACATGCGCCAGCTCGCAAGATGATCCTTCATGGCGAGAATTAGAACATAAAGAGAACAAAAGTCGAGTCGGTTCGAAACGATTTTTGTCCGCGTCGGTCAAAGATGGCGCCAAAGCTGGTGGTGAAACAATTCCGCAGCCGAAGGTCCCCCCCCCCCGAGCTATCGCTCTCCGGATCCGGGGCCTTGGACTTCGACCGTCCCGGAGATCGTGAAATTAGCATGGACAACACCGTGAAAAAAGAAACGGCGCCGCCTGTGTCGGAGATCGGAGGCCGACGCATCGGCCTTGCCCTGTCAGGTGGAGGCGTGCGCGCCGCGGCCTTCCATTTGGGTGTCCTTAGGCGTCTCGCTGCCGAGGGCCTGCTGGAGCGAGTTTCGGTTATCTCGACCGTTTCGGGCGGGAGTCTGGTAACGGCGGCGGTGATGGCCGAAGCGGGGATGCTGTGGCCAGGCAGCGGATGACGATGATCCGACGGGAGATGGAGCTGGATTCGAGAAGGCCGCCGGCCAGACCGGCGCGCGGGGCTTCTCAGGCCGGACTGCGAGGAATCCTTGCGCGGAACGGAGCAGCGGCGAGCAAACTGACTATGGCTGCCCGCAACGAGTCCGGCTACCTGGACGACGACGAAGAAGGAATTCTTGAGGACTTTTTAGAGCTTGGAGCGATCCCAAGGGAGGGGGAGGAGGATGCATAATGAGTTACTCTGCTTCGGAGCGCTTGCTGCGGTCGCTCGGGATAGAAAAGCCCGACGAAATCGATCTCGAAACCGTCGCGTGGAGCGTCGGTGCCAAAGTCAAATACCGTCCACTGAAATCCTGCGAGGCCCGGATCTGCGGATGTGGCGACAGGGCGATTATCTCTGTTGACGACAGGAAGACCCCTCAGAGGCGGCGGTTCTCCGTCGCGCATGAGATCGGCCACTGGATCTACCATCGCGGTCAGCTTCTGGTATGTCGCCCGAGCGAGATCGGCAGCTTTGGCGGCCTTCGCAAGGGCGCGATAAGTCCCGAATTCGTCGCGGATCAGTTCGCTTCGGAGCTGTTGCTCCCTTCCTACATCCTCGGGCCTGTTCTCAGTCAGTACAAGTCCCTAAATTTGAAAACGGTCATCGAGATCGCAGGCGCGTTCAAGGCGAGCCGCACCGCGACAGCGATCCGGCTTGTTCAAAGCAACAAGTTTCATTCCATGCTTGTGTGCCACGGGCAGAAAGGACGGAGATGGTTTCTCCGTCCCCCATGTGTCCCGGACCGCTGGTTTCCTAGGGAGGATCTTGACCGGGAAAGCTACGCCTTCGACGCATTGTTCGGTTCGAAGGTCGAGCAGCCTCATCCGAGAAAGATCGGTGCAGACGCATGGTTCGATCGGCGGGACGCCGAGCGATACATGATGCTCGAACATACGTTTCCGCTTCCGAACGACGAAGTTCTCACGCTGCTGACCTTCACCGACGGTGATATGATGGAAGAGCGGGACACGTCCTGGTCCTACCGACGAAGATAGGAGATCAAAATTGCCGAAGAACATCCTAATCTTTGCGGACGGTACTGGCCAAGCTGGGGGTTACCGGTTCGACGAAAACCGATCCAACATTTACAAGCTTTATCGCGCCACCCGCTGCGGTCCTGACACGAACATCGATCCTAAGGAACAGTTGGCGTTCTATGACGCCGGGCTCGGGTCCAAGCCGCCCGGCGGCGCGACGTTCGTTGCGCGCGCCTGGCGATGGCTACACAATCTAGCAAGTCAGGTGACAGGGCTTGGCATCACCTCGAACATCATTGATTGTTACGCCGCCATCATTCGGATGTGGGAGCCGGGAGATCGCATTTTCCTGTTCGGCTTTAGTCGCGGCGCCTACACCGTCCGCTGCCTTGCCGCCGCTTTGGGACAGTGCGGCGTACCGACGCAAATGCCCGATGGATCCCCGCTGCGTCGCGACGTATCTACGTCCACGCGGATCGCACGTGAGGCCGTTAAACATATCTATCAGCACGTGAGCTCACCCAACGATAAGGCATACGTGCCCCAGCGCGTCGCCTTGGCCCAACGTTTCCGCACGCGGTACGGCAGCGACCACGACGGCGGGTCGAACGCCATCCCGTTCTTCATCGGGGTGTTCGACACCGTCGCTTCGCTGGGCAGCAAAGCCCTCACCATGGCGATGATCGCTGGCGGCGTCCTGGCAGTCTTTCTTGTCAGCGTCACGCTGTCGTTCTTTTTGTTTCCGCTCTGGCCGACTTTCGGTTGGTTGCTTGCATTGGCTTTTGTTCTTACGGTCATCGGATACATCTGGACCCATCTGAAGTATGCCAGAAACCTCGATGGTTACACCGTTTGGCAGACGGTTCACCTGGTTGCCCCCAAGATGCAATTCTATGATCTCCATCTGAACAACGCTGTCTGGTACGCCCGGCACGCCATGTCGATCGACGAGAATCGAGCCGATTTCGCGCGGGTCCCGTGGGGCGGCGTCCACAACACGGGACCTGTACGTCCTGACGAGTATCCCGACTGGCTGCAGCAGATCTGGTTTGCAGGCAATCATTCGGATATCGGTGGCAGCTACCCGGAGAACGAGTCTCGTCTGTCCGATATTTCGCTCGAATGGATGACTCATGCTGCGAAAAATCTTCCGGACGGGAATGCGCCAGACGGTTTCGGCATCAAGGTCGATGAGCGATACCTTCAATTGAACCCCGACCCGCTGGGCCCCCAGCACGACGAACGCGAGCCGGGTTGGTTTGGCGGGCGCTTCAGATGGCCCGAGGGCTTTCGGGAAGTGCAGCCGGAAGCGGACCTGCATTCTACCGTTCTTGAACGCTTCGCCAGCAACGGTGGGGTTCAGCACTATTATGAACGCTCGCCCTACCGACCGCCAAATCTCAGCGGACATTCGAAGGTGAAGCACTATTACGTTGAACAGCCCAGCGCGCCCGACCCTTCACTATCCGCAACATCATCGCTGCGCACGGATCGTGAATGGGGTTGGCCGTCCCGCATCGGTTAGAGGATGAACGCCGAAATTGACTGCTCCCTACCCCACCTTGAGTGGTCGTGCGGATCGAATTGAAGCTGCTGCCGCGGATCGCTTTCAACAATCTGGCGACCTCGCCCCATCCCAAACAAGCTTTTATGCGAACAGCTCGCAGGTACGTGACGCTCTTTTGGGGTATTTGTCGGTCTTATGAGGTGCGGGACAGAGCCTAGGTCCGATAGTTCCGGCTTACCGCGCAGATCCACCACAGCCTGCGAAGGCACGGGCTCTTGATCTTTGGCGACACGGAATCGAAGGACGCCCGACCAGCTCTCGGCCGCCAGGCTGGTGTGTTTGAGCGGTCTTCCCATCTGGACCAAGATGTTGACGTCCGGCGTGCTGCCCCGATTTGCCATTTCGTTAAAGTTTTCGAGCGCGTCCGGCTCGAGATTGTTCTTGGCGTTCATGTAGACCATCAAGGTCCACTCGGCCGTCTTCGCTGGGGCGGCGATCGCCAAACTGGCGTTCAAACCGAAAACGCACACGCAAATGACTTGCAGAAGTCGCATGGTTTGATGCCCCCGAACATAAGATCAACGTTCGTTTATTGAACCGCAATCTGAAATTGCGATCAAGCGGAGGTTGCGCTGGAGATCCGGAGCGCGCCGGACCCTTCGCCGAGCTGATGGACAGCTGCGCGTCGCGCTCTTGCCGGGGCCGGGACGGAGGCGGCGCCTCTAGACCCGCATGAAGCTTTTCGACTCGAGGTGAGATGCCCGAAGTGCATTCGGGCGGAGCGGAGTTGTTTCGACGTAGGCTGCCGCGGGGCGGCATGGGTCGCCGTTCACGTCACGTGAGGATGACAAGTTCGTTCGTGGGCGGGAAATATCTCGCAAATAGCTCGTCGAGATCCAGACCACGGATGCCGCGACGATCGAAGATGGCTGGCCGTTTCAGGATGCCGGGCGCGGGATTGCCCGCGACGACGTCGTACGTGCCGTCTTGGCTTTCGTCGAAGCCCACATACAAACTGCCGCTTTGAAAGACGTAGAACTCGTCGGTCGCGATTGCGTCTCCATCGGCGGACTGGAGCGAAAGCCTGGCCGGTTCTGGACTGGTCGACCCCACGTAGAAGCCCCCTTCCAGTTGCCGCCGTGGCCCGCCGTCTGGCTTCGACCAAGCCACGTATCGCGGACCAACCACGTAGCTCATGTGGTGAACGATTCCGCCTTGACCGTCTGGCGTCGCGACGACCGCGGGCTGGTAGAACACGATGAGATCGATCATTCCGTCGGGCCGATCGATGAAATAGTCGTTGGCCCACTTCTCGCAGCTCGCGACGGAGGCGTTCTCCGGCAGGTGGATCAGGACTGCCCTGGATAGGTCCGTATCGGTTGCGGCGTGTCTGTGCGCGTTGGCGTACGCTTCGTCGAGCTTGCTTATCAGGTTCTGCCGCTCGTTCGGGTGCATCCGGGCGAGCACGGTGATCTGATAGGACAGGCTCGGGGATGTGCGCGCTTCGAAATCCGGAAGAGGTTGCACGAAGGCGGTCCAGACTTCGTCGGACGCCGGCGGCCCGCCCGGAGCAGACAGAATCGAAGGCAACGCCGCAGCGAGCCTGCGCCAATCGGCCGGAGTCGGATGCGTCCTGGCGATCGCCCGCAGTTCCAGTCCGTTCAGGTCTAGCATCCTCAGTTCACCTACGAACGCGGCTTCCAGTCTCGCACCTTCGGATCGCGCGTCCTTTTCGTGGACGGAAGCGCCGTAGTTCTTGATCGACATCGCGAGCCGTCCACCGCCGGCGAAATGGATAGTGCCGTCGTAGCCTGGCTTATGGCCGATGCTGGGCACGATCCGGTGTTTTTTCCGCTGAGCGAAAATGTTGAGACCCAGCAGTTCGAACGCGGCGCCCTTACGGTTGTTGGCCGGTTCGTTCCTGATCTTGGCAAGCTCGCGTCGCGTCCACTTTTCATCGATCTGCCGCATTCCGCAGATGGCGTCGCCGAACCAAGCGAGTTGGCAGGTGGCCAAGGCATCCCGGCGGCGCCATAGACCCTGCAGCGGATGATCGCCGCCGTTCTGCAACCAATCGAGCCCGAACGCGGAAGCTATGGCGCTCAGCCTGGTCTCCACATCTTCCGGCGCCGAGCCAAGAGAGTTCAGTCGTCCGTCAAGGTGAGCGGTCATTCGGTTCCGGGGTTCGAGACCGGGGCCGCCCGAGCGGCGCCCGGAGGGGTGAACGGACTTTTGCGAGCACGGTCATCTGGGTCGCGACGACGCCTCGCGCTCGCGACGAAAATCGTCGATCTCGTCGATCACGCTGGCAACGTCCCTGATGCCCTCTTTGAGGGCGTCTTGAGAAGGAAGGCGCGGCATTCCGCCGCCGGGCAGCGGGTAGCGGGTCGATGTGCCGTAGCTACTGAACGCGTCGAAGCCCGCAAGGTCCGGCCTGAATACGTGGTCTGCCGGAAGCATCGCCGCGAGCGCTCCGATCTGATGCGTTGTGCCGAAGGCGATGGTCTCGATCGTCAGCACGGCCTTCGCGAGCTTCTCCGCAGCCTGCTGCAGGTGAAACGCCGCATTGCCGGGATCGACCTTCAGGACGAGCCGTGCGACCGCGATGTCGTTCCTGGCAAGCTCGATGAAGCTCTCGGCCTTCCCACTCATCCGGCGATTTCCAGCCGCCGCGAACGGCTGCGGTAGATCTCGCGTCCCTCGGAGACGATCGCGTTGAGGAACGAGCCGGCATCGTCCTTTTCCTGAAGGAAAGTCGATCGCGACACCGGCACGATGTCGCACCCGAGACCGCACGCAACGATCGGCCGCGCGACCGCTTGGTGCGAGTAGTCAGAGTCGGGAAGTCCGTCGGGCATGACGACCAATAGGTCGAAGTCGCTATCCGACCGGGCATTCCCCCGCGCACGACTGCCGAACAGCCAGATGGATGATGGCTTCAACTCGGCCACCAACCGGTCCCTGAGGAATGCGATCGCGGCCTCTTCGTTTCGGAAAGGGCCGACCGGTACCAGCTTAGCATTGCCGAGCAGGCGGCGGATGTCCGCATCGCCGTCATTGCGAAGCAACTCCGCCACGCTCTGGAGGATGTCACGATGCTCCGGTTTGGCGCGGATCGACTGGACCGGCAAAGGCATCGATTTCTCCCGTAATACGATTCCGGCCTAACGTATTACAGCCCCGCCATGTGTCAAGGCCGACAAAGCCGGCGTTTCCATCGTGCCGTCCTCTAACGGCACGGCTTACGCCGCAGCCGTTTCAGGCAAAGCAGGGCGTGGCTTGCGGCGGAGCGCTTTCCGTTCCTTCTCGCAAGCGGCGAGGATGGCCTTGGTCCAAAGTGCCATTCCCTCCGCCTTGAGGGCGATGCGCTGCGAAGAGTTGTAGTGAATCTCCGTCACCGGAGCCATGCGCTCCCTCTCGGGCATGACGTCCCGCGGCAGCTTGTGACCGAGGATCGCCGATGCCGCGCCTCCGAGCCGCTTGTCGTCGAGGAAGGCGCCCAGCGTCCGCCGCACGTCGTGCAGCGTCCACGGACGGATGCCGTAGTGTTCGAAAAGGTCGACCCGCTTCTTTGCCTTCTCCGCCGCTTTCGGGCCGGGCTTGCCCGGCCGGTCCGGCTTGTTCTTGCCGCGATGATCGAACACGCGTCCCTGCAGGCGGTACATCAGGAGGTTCAAAGCGGCCTGGCTGACCCTCTCGTCGCGGTCCCTGCCCGAGAACATCCATTCCGATTTCCCGCCCGAGTCCTTGTAGAACCCGTCCAGCACCTTCAGTACCTCCGGAGGAATGGGAAGCGCATGAGGTCGGCCGCCGTCCTTGCCGCCCTTCATCTCTTCGCGGTTCCAGTTGGCGATCTTCCAGCCGGGCAGTTTAGCTTTGCGGTCCGGAGCGAACATGCGGTCCGGACGCAGAACCAGCAGCGACCCCGTCCGCTGCGCCGTGAGTACCGCGGCCCAGAGCGCCCCCACCGTCCCGGGATAGGTGGCATGTTCCTTGTCGGACAGATGGCGGAACGTGTCGGCGACGACCATCGTCCGCGCAAGTTCGGCGATGGTCGGTTCGTGATATCTCACGTTCGACTTGTACTTCACCGACCAGCGGGTCCACCAGGGATACTGTGTGTTGTTTAGGCCCGCCTTGGCGCCGTGATAGCTCCACGCCCAGGTCAGCATTTCACGGCCCTGCCTGACGGCCCGATGCACGGCGGACTTGCCGTAGGCCGCGAGCATGCGGTCGCGGACGACTTCGAGATCGTCGTTGGTGACCGTCGCAACCGGCCGATCGTTGACCAGGGCGAATTCCGGCAACTCCAGATACTTCCGGTACTGCGGCCTGTATGAGGCCTTCAATTCCGGAAGCTTGTCCTCGAGAAACTTCTCCGTCATCCGCCGCCAGGTCCACGTCGGATAGATGTCGCCCTTGAGCCGGCGACGCCCCCATTCAGAATTGTCGTCGGCGACTTCGTCCGCCGTCCGCCAGTCCGAGCCGTCGTGATAGGCGGCCTGGCTGCGGAAGCCGTCCTCTTCCATGGCGTGCGACCGCAGCGAGAGGAGGGTCTCCACGAATACCTTGAGGTCCCGTCCACGCTTGGCCGCATCGCGCGCCTGATGCGTGATGTATCTGGCCGTCGTCAGCGGAACGTCCTTGCATTCCCCGATCCTGATCGTCCGGTCGCGCTTCCGGATCAGCCATGAAGCTCCGGTCTTGGTGATGCGCAGCGTGAGCCCGGCGCACTCGGTATCCTTCCACTCGATGATGCGTGCTCCGGATCCCGGGGTCCGGGAAATCTTGATCGCCAGATACACGTCGGTGGGCAAAAGCCTCTTGTTGAGGCGTTCGTAGGGCGTCTTTTCGGGCATCGGAGCCTACAACAATTCTACAACGACAGCTAAAAACGTTGAATTATTTAGTTTCAGCGAGGAAACCGTAAAATATCCGATAAATATCGGTAAATCAATAGGTTGCCTGTCACGGAGATCAGCCATCATCAGGCCGCTTTCGTCTTCCCAAGCTGCATACGAGGGTTCGATTCCCTCCGTCCGCTCCAGCACTTTCTTTATTCCGGACGACCAGCGCCGCGTCGCGGTTGAACGGTTTGGCGCCCCGGCCGTTCTTGAAGAGGGCGCCTGTTGGTGCGCTTTAAGACAAGGTCGTTGAATGTCATTTCCCAATTCCGCTGCAACCGCCGGCAATGTGCCCGGTGTCGTCGCCTCCAGCGTCTATGCCAATGGTCGCCGCGTTGCCGACATCCCTGTCGAGGAGGCGGGCGTCTGGGCGCAGAAACCTGGCCACGTGGTCTGGATCGGCCTGTTCGAGCCGTCCCTTGAACTGCTGGAAAAACTGCGTACGCAATTCGATCTGCATCCGCTCGCCATCGAGGATGCCCTCAAATCACATCAACATCCAAAAGTGGAGCAGTATGGCGAGGCGCTGTTTATCGTGGCGCGCACCGCTCAACTGGTCGATCAGACCGTCGCCTTCGGCGAGACGCATATCTTTTTGGGCAAGGGCTACGTCGTGTCGGTGCGCCATGGCGCCTCGACATCCTATGCGGCAGTGCGTGAGCGGTGCGAGGCCTGTCCGGCCAACCTGACGGGCGGCGAAGATTACATCCTCTATGCGATCCTCGATTTCATCGTCGACAATTATCGCCCGGTCATCGAAGCCATCCTGTCCGAGATCGATGAACTCGAGGATGATGTTCTGCACCGCATGCTGACGCGGGCCGAATTCGAGCGGCTCTACAAACTGCGCCGCGATCTGCTGCGGCTTCGTCGCGCGGTCGGGCCGCTGGTCGATGTCTGTCACCGCCTCGAACATATCGATATTCTGTTCATCGACGATGAAATGAAGCCGCTGTTTCGCGATGTGCTGGATCACGTCAAACGGGCCGAAGAAGATATCGACTCGCTGCGTGAAGTCCTGGCCTTTGCCTTTGAAGCCAGCTTGATGTCAGGGCAGTCGCAGCAGACCGAGATTACGCGCCGGCTTGCTGCCTGGGCCGCGATTCTTGCGGTGCCGACCGCCGTTGCCGGCATTTACGGCATGAATTTCGAATACATGCCGGAGCTGAAATGGGCCTATGGCTATTACGCCGTGCTGGGCGGTATAGCTGCGATCTGTGGCTACCTGTATGTCCGGTTCAGGCGCAATGGGTGGCTGTGATCCGGTAACCGATCACACCACCGCCTTCGCCGCTGCGCGCCCCGCCGTGCGCCCCGTGAACAAGCATCCGCCGAGAAACGTGCCTTCCAGCGAGCGATAGCCGTGCATGCCGCCGCCGCCGAAGCCGGCGGCTTCGCCGACTGCATAGAGGCCGGGCATGATCTGGCCGTTGCTGCCGAACACGCGCGAGTCCAGATCGGTCTCGAAACCGCCCAGCGTCTTGCGCGTCAGGATGTTCAGCCGCACGGCGATCAGTGGTCCCCGCGCGGGATCGAGGATGCGATGCGGTCTGGCGGTGCGGATCAGTCGGTCGCCGATATATTTGCGCGCATTGTGGATGTTCATCACCTGCGCGTCCTTGACGTAGGGATTGGCCATGGTGCGGTCGCGCGCCTCGATCTGCGTGCGAATCTCGTCGAGCTTCAGCAGATTGTCGCCGGTCAGCGCATTCATCGCGCTGACGAGATCGTCGAGATTGTCGCGCACCACGAAGTCGATGCCGTGATCCTTGAAGGCTTCGACAGGCGCCGGTGCGCCCTTGTTGGTGGCGCGGCGCGCGGTCATCAGCCAGCTCTTGCCGGTGAGGTCAGGATTCTGTTCGGAGCCCGAGAGTGCGAATTCCTTCTTGATGATCGCCTGCGTCAGCACGAACCATGAGTAATCATAGCCGGTGGACTGGATATATTGCAGCTGGCCGAGCGTATCGGAGCCGGGAAATAACGGCGCGGGCAGCCGCTTGCCGGTGGCGTCGAACCACATCGACGATGGCCCCGGCAGAATGCGGATGCCGTGCTTCGGCCAGACCGGATTCCAGTTCTCGATGCCCTCGACATAATGCCACATGCGGTCGCGATTGATCAGCCGGGCGCCGGCAGCTTCCGTGATACCCATCATGCGGCCGTCGACATGGGCGGGTACGCCGGAGATCATGCGCTTCGGCGGTTCGCCTAGGCGCTTCGGCCAGTTCTGCCGCACCAGATCATGATTGCCTCCGATGCCGCCGGCGGCGACGATCACGGCTTGCGCGCGCAACGAAAATTCGCCGATCGCACTGCGCGAACTGCTTTCGCCGCGCTCGGTATTCGACGGTTCGAGGATCGCACCGCTGACGCCATCGACGGTTCCGTTGGTCACGCTGAGCGCATCGACGCGGTGGCGGAACCTGAAGCTCAGCAGGCCTTTCTTCTGTGCTTCGCGCGCGCGTCGCTCGAACGGTTCGACAATGCCCGGTCCGGTGCCCCAGGTGACGTGGAAGCGCGGAACCGAGTTGCCGGGACCCATCGCGTCATAGCCGCCGCGCTCAGCCCAGCCGACCACGGGAAACACGCGGTGACCCATGGCGCGCAGCCAGTCGCGTTTCTCGCCGGCGGCGAAAGCGACATAGGCTTCGGCCCAGCGCCGTGGCCACAGATCCTCATCGCGATCGAAACCAGCGGTGCCATGCCAGTCCTGCAGCGCCAGATCATAAGAGTCCTTGATGCCAAGGCGCCGCTGTTCCGGCGAATCGACGAAGAACAAACCACCGAACGACCAGAACGCCTGGCCGCCGAGATTCTGTTCGCCTTCCTGATCGACCACGACAACGCGCTTGCCCGCATCGGCAATTTCCGTGGCCGCAACAAGGCCCGCGAGCCCGCCACCGACGACGATGACATCCGCATCACCGGCCATTGTGTTTCCCCCATTTTGTTAATGGAGATTGAAGGCGGCGCGGGAACTTTGGTCAACGGAAATTGCACGCGAAGGGCGGTGCTGTTTCAGATTGATACTGCAAGGGAATGAGGTGCATCCCGCGCGCAACACTCGATTTGAATCGCATTGGAAGCGTCACGCTCGTCTGGACAAAAACACGATCTGGCAACACGCTGATCCGGTCCTGCATCATCGGGGCAGTCAGATTCGGGATCGACAGGTTTTGGGGCTGGACATGAAGTTCGTTACGGGTTTGCTGGCGGCGGTCTTGCTGTTCGCGGGCGTCGCGGCAAGTCATGCGGTGGTTCGCATCGCAGATGATCGTGGCGGGCGGATCGGAACCTATGTCGACAAGTATCAGGGATTGCGCACTTCCGGCGAAACCGTGATCATCGATGGCCTGTGCGCCTCGGCCTGTACGATCGTGCTCGGCGCGGTTCCGCATGACCGGATCTGCGTTACCTCCAATGCCAATCTCGGTTTTCATGCCGCCTGGGACATGGGTGCCAATGGTCGTGCGGTGACCAATCCGGAGGCCACCCAGATGCTGTATTCGATGTATCCGACGCAGATCCGGCGCTGGATCTCCAGGCGTGGCGGGCTGAAGACGCAGATGATCTTCCTGCGCGGCCGCCAGCTGATGGGCATGTACAAGCCCTGTTACATGGATGCCCACGCCTCCAGCGCGCGCTAGGGCCGATCGACATTCATTGGTTCCAGATCATTGCTGCGGCGAGGTGGATGAAGCCAGCGAAGTGCGAGGTT
>NZ_JBXAMO010000037.1:0-20839 GCF_058800725.1 Tardiphaga sp. GW822-FHT04G09
GTGTTCCCCGTCAGCGCCCATGAGACAAATTGAGGGACTTCCCGGAGGGAGGATTTCTGGTTCATCGTAGCCGCAAGGAGCGCAGATGAAACAGAAATCCGGGCCGGAGAAAGCGCCGGCAGAACGAGTGTTGAAGGACATTCGGCGTCAGACACGCCGGCAGTACTCGGCGGAAGAGAAGATCCGCATCGTGCTGGAAGGGCTGCGCGGAGAGGAAAGCATCTCGGAGCTTTGCCGCCGCGAAGGCATCGCCGCCTCGATGTATTATGGCTGGTCGAAGGAGTTCCTGGAGGCCGGCAAGCGCCGGCTGGCCGGGGACACCGCCCGCGCCGCCACCTCCGGCGAGGTGAAGGACCTTCGGCGGGAGGCCACTGCCTTGAAGGAGGTCGTGGCCGATCTCACCCTGGAAAATCGCCTGCTCAAAAAAAGTCTGAGCGGGGATGGGGAGGACGGCGCATGAGATACGCTGCATCCGAGAAGACAGAGATCATCGAGCTGGTCGAGCAATCGCATCTGCCGGCGAAGCGTACGCTGGACAAGCTCGGCATTCCGCGCGCCACGTTTTACCGATGGTATGACCGCTACCGTGCCGGAGGGCCTGAAGCGCTGGCTGACCACCGTTCCCGACCGGACCGCGTCTGGAATCGTATCCCCGATGACGTCCGTCGCCAGATCATCGATCTGGCGCTGGAGGTCCCGGAGTTGTCGCCGCGGGAGCTGGCGGTGCGCTTCACCGACGAGCGAAAGTACTTCGTCTCGGAGGCTTCGGTCTATCGGCTGCTGAAGGCGCACGATCTCATCACCAGCCCGGCCTATGTGGTGATCAAGGCGGCGAACGAGTTCAAGGACAAGAATTGCTCACATCCCGCAAGTTGCGATCCCGAGTATGGGAAGCCGCTCCGGCCGGTTACTCAATCCTTAAATAGAAAGGCGCCAGGGCGAGGCCCTGACGCCTGTCTTTGTCTCGCTATCTGCTGTCCGGTTACTTGATTTCGTATCCCTTCCAGTCGGATACGATCTGGATCGCATTCTTGGCCGTATCCCAACGATATACCCGATAGTACTGCTTCGTCCGGAAGTGGTTATCCTTGGTCCACTCGATCGGCCCGCCGCGCAGCCCCTTCGTATCGACCTTTAATGTCGACATCACTTCCTTCAACTTCGCTGATGTCGTGGGCCACCCTGCCGCCTTTAACGTCGTCTCGATCGTCATGCCCCCGATCCAGCCGTCCGACATCTGCTCCGGCTTGTAGGTCGAAGCCGCATCCTTCGCGGACTTCGATATCTCGTTCTGAACGGGGAGATTCTCGAAGAACATCGCGTTGGCGCCGATCGCATACAATTCGCCGTCCTTGATCTGAGCAAGTTCCGCTTCGGTCTCGGGGAGCACGTTGAGCGCGTAGCCGCCCTTCCAACCAAGCTTGCGCAATGCGCCAAATGTTTTAATTTCCGTAATCCAGGGTGCCCAGCAATACACCCAATCAGGATTACCCTGGATAATCTTCGTGGCGAACGGCGTGTAATCAGCCGTGGCCGGCGGGATATTTTCTTTGCCGATCACCGTCATGCCGGCTTCCGTAGAAAATTTCTCGGCGGCGTCGATGCCGAGTCGAGATACCGGGATGGCCATGGCGGCAAGACCGATATTGATCTTGCTTCCTGACTTTTCCTTGATGAAGTCGACGGTGGCGCGTGCGTCATGAGCCGCCGAGAATGATGTCGTGCAGAACAAGAATTCGTTGGCCGGCGGAAAAACTTCCGAAGGGCAGACGGAGCCCGCAAACAGCAACGGAACGCCAGCGCGTTGCGCTTCGGAAATCATGGGGGCGAACGTCGAGGAGAGGCTGGTATTGATGAGCAGCGACACATTATCCTGGGTCAGCAGCTTTTTTGCGTTAGCGGCAGCCTTTGATGGTTCACCCTGGTCATCCTGTACGATCAGCGTAATCTGGCGACCGTTGACTCCTCCCGCCTTGTTAAGGCGATCAATATAGAGCCGCAATCCTTCGGCAGCGCCCGCCACAGTGCTTGCGCCGGGCCCCGTCAGTGCCGCGCTCATTCCGACGATATAAGCTTCCTGAGCGTGCGCCGTTGCTCCGATAAGAGCAAGTCCCGCTGAAACGATTCCAATTCGAAACAACCGCATTTCCAAATCCTCCTGATATCCTGTTTATGGCTTCTGCTTCATTGCGTCGGCGACATTCTCGGCAGCCTGGTAAGCGACATGAGTTGGATGGGATGGCATGATTCTGAATTCACGCTTCCCCGAGATAGGCTTTGATAACTTCGCGGTTTTCGAGCACATCGCGCGGCGCGCCATCGGCAAGCGAGCGGCCATAATCGAGAACATGGATTCGGTCCGCGAGATCGGACACCATTTCCATGTCGTGCTCGATCCAGATCACGGGCAATCCCAGCGACGACTTGCTCTTGAGGATCAGATACGCCAGCCCCTCACGGTCGTCTCGCGACAGTCCCGCTGAGGGCTCATCGAGCAGAAGCACCGAGGGTTCGGTGGCGAGCGCACGCGCAAAACCTACAATCTTTTGCTGACCAAAAGAGAGAGCACCTGCGATTGCATCGCGATGGCGTTCGAGTTCGACGAACTTCAAGACACTTTCGACATGAGCGCGATGCCGATCTTCCTCGCGCCGCGCAGCACGAGTCCGGAATATCTCCGAAAGAGCGGCGGTATGGATACGCGCATGCCGAGCGGTCAGAAGATTGTCGATCACGCTCATTTGGGGAAACAGCTCCCCGTGCTGAAAAGTACGGGAAACGCCAAGCCGCGCCACGCGGTCCGGCCTAAAGCCGGTGATATCAGTGGCGCCCACGCGGATGCTGCCCGAAGACGGTCGGTAAAGGCCGCTGATGCAATTCAACACGCTGGTCTTGCCCGCTCCATTCGGACCGATCAGCGCGAGAAGTTCTCCCATGCGCACATTGAGAGATATTCCGTTGAGAACCGTTAAGCCTCCGAAGGCAAGCACAACGTTCTCAACGAAAAGCGCGATGTCGCCGGATACCACGACATCCTTATGCTGAATAGAAATGTCGGCATTGCCATTGATCATGCGAATGGATTCCCGCCGATCATTGCGCCGCGCGCCATTGCAATGTCCCGATAGTTGCGGCGCTCTGCACCAGACGAACTATGACCGAGATAAGCATTTTGCACCGACGGATCTTCGCGGAGATCAGCCGCGGCGCCTGCAATCGTCACGCGCCCGTTTTCCAGCACGTAGGCATAATCCGCGATCTTGAGTGCGACGCTCGCGCTCTGCTCGACTAATAGAATTGTCAGATTCATCTCGCGGCGTAGTGAAACCAGGCGGGTCGCAATCTCGTCGACGATGACCGGCGCAAGCCCAAGCGACAACTCGTCGATCAACAACAGGTCCGGCTTGCAGACGACCGCGGCACCGATCGCAAGCATCTGCCGCTCGCCCCCCGAGAGCAGCCCTGCGGATTTCCGGGAATGAGTCACGAGCCGCGGAAAGGTTTCGAATACAAGTTCGACAAGCTCCAATCTCTTTGCCTTGGAGAGATTTGGCGAGGCAACCGCCTCAAGATTCTCCAGCACCGTGAGGTTAGGAAAAACTTTGTCCCGTTCCGGAACGAGACGAATTCCGAGGCGAGCCACTTGGTCCGGACGCCAATTTTCGATGGATTGGCCGCGATAGCGAATTTTGCCACGCGACACACGCGCATTATCCAGCCCAATGAAACCGGAAATTGCGCGCAGCGTTGTGGTTTTTCCTGCCCCATTGGCTCCAAGGAGCGCCGTGATCTGGCCTTCCCTGACTTCCAGTGAAAGACCGTGAAGCGCCGCGATCGCGCGTTGATAGATCACATCGACATGCTCAACCGAGAGGAGCATCGCTTTACCGGTGCTCATAGGGTTTTCTCCACGGCCTGTGCCCGAATTCGCGCCTTCGGCAACCGAGCGCGAATGCGCCGCCCGATTGCAACAAGACCTCCGGGCTCGAGCACAAGAAAAATGATCATCACCAGGCCGAACGCGGTGTAATTGACGGCGAACACCTGATTTGCGTGACCGCTGGCTCCAGGCAGCAGCATGACGAAAGCTTCGATGGCATAAGGCAGCACGGTGAGGAACACCGCGCCAAGGATCGCGCCCATTAACGATCCCATGCCTCCAACAATAATCATCGCGATGTACTGAACCGAAAGCATCAGCGGGAAAGCATCCACCGATACGAATCCGCGATACGACGCAAACAGCGCACCGCCGACCGCAGTAATCGCCGACGAGATCACAAACGCCATCAACTTGGCGCGGGGGACATTAATCCCGAGAGCCGCCGCAACCGTTTCGTTGACATGCATTGCGCCCCAGGCACGACCGGTGCGGCCGCGGAGAAGATTAAACACCAGCCAAAACACAAATGCTGTGGCGACCAGCAGAACGACATACCATCCCCGGCCGTCGGTCAGGCGATAGCCGAATATCGATGGGGGCTCGATCAGGATGCCGGTCGAAAAACCGCGCTTGGTTTCGTATTCGCCGCCTAGGTAAATCACGATGAAATAAAGCGCGAGAGTACTCACGGCGAGATAGAGTCCCCGCAAGCGAAGACTCGGCAAGCCGAACACCAGCCCGAGCACCATGCCGATCACGGCGGCTGCCGGAATAGTCAGGAAAACCGGAGCGTTTAGCTCCTTCGTGAGAATTCCCGTCGTGAAGGCACCGGCTGCGATTAGTCCCGCATGGCCCAGCGAAACCTGCCCGGCAAATCCGGTCAGGATCATCAAGGACAGCGCGCCGATACAGGCGAGAAAGACCTGACAGGCAAGATCGATTAGAAATGGCGTGGCGAAGAGCGGAAATGCGATCGCGACTGCGGCAAGGACGGCACCCCGCGCCCATCGCAAAACATCAGGCCGTGCGGCGGTTGAATCAAACACGATCGAGTGCCTCCCGAGTTCCGAGAAGACCCCATGGACGGATCGCGAGTACGACAATCAGCACCAGAAACGGCACGACATCGGACAGCAAAGGGTCGGCGGTTTGAATCAGCACAACCTCGATGGCCGCGATGAGAAGCGATCCGATCAACGCACCAACGAGGCTATCGAGACCGCCGACCAGCGCCGCCGGAAACGCCTTCAGCCCAATCATGGTCATGGTGCCGTCGAGACCGGAGTCCAGCGAGATCAGGATTCCGGCAGCGGCTCCCGTGAACGTGGAGACTCCCCACGTCAACGCATAGATTGCGTTGAGGTTAATCCCGCGCTGGGCAGCAAGAAGCGGGTTCTGGCCGACGGCCCGTGTCCGTATGCCCCACTGGGTGAGATAAAGGCCTGCGAAAAGCGCCAGGTAGATCAAGACAGTGACGACAACGAGCGTCAGCGAGAATGTCGAGATACGCGCATTTGCGAAAAGCTCGATCGAATTGTTGGAAAGACCGATCATCCTGGCCGGATACTGCTGCTGCGTCGACCAGATCAGGATAACGAGACCGCGCAACATCACACCCAGCGCGATCGTAGCCAACACCGCAGCCAGCACGGCTTGTCCAGTCATGCGCTGGATCAGCACGACGTAAACAAGAAAGCCGACAAGCGCACTAAGTAATGCCGCGCCGGAAAGCGCAACGACAGGCGACGACGAAATGCCGGAGGCGACCGCAATCAACAGATAGCTGCCGAGCATCATCAGTTCGCCATGCGCCAGATTGAGAACCCGGCTCGTCCGATAAACAAGGACGTAACCACTCGCGATCAGCGCGTAGATCGTCGCAAGCACAATGATATTGACCAGGAGTTGCATGATTCTTCCGGACTGCTCTCAATGAACAATCAGTGAGCGTTGATAAAAGCGGAGGGCGTGGACCGGCAAGCAGCGAAGACTGCCCACACATCACGAGTATCAAAATCAAAAGTCATTCCCGCCCCCTTGACAGAAATACAGTGTTCGTATATCGAACGTATGATTGTTTTTTTAAACATAGAGACATATTTCGAATGCCTGTCAAGCGCCATGTGAAGCAGGTAAAATCGGAATCGCAACGTCCTGCCGAAGGTATGGGAGGACTTGCAAAAGGTTTAGCCATCATCGAAGCGCTTTCGTCGCACGGTGTACAAAGTGCCGCAGATGCTGCGCGCGCCGCGCAGTCAACGCGCGCCGCAGCACGGCGGTGTCTTTTGACGCTTGTCGCGCTTGGCTATGTGGAACGCGTGGGGCGCGAATTCCGGCCGCTACAGAGACTGCGTAATCTCGGCCAACCCGGAAACCTTCGCGACAAACTCATCGAGACCAGCGCGCAGATTCTCGCTGACGGCCGCGACAAACTGAACGAATCGGTGTCGCTCGCCGTGCTCGAAGGAGATAATACGCTGTTCATAGCGCGAGCCGAGGCCGAGCATATCGTCTCGACCGGCGTTCGACTCGGCGCGCGGCTTCCGGCCTATTGCTCCGCCACGGGGCGCGTGCTCCTTGGAGGACTTGACGATGAAGGCATCCGCGCAGTCATCGGCGACAAGACATTCGTTCAACGAACGCCCAAAACGATCGTAAAACCAACGCTGATCATCCGGGAAATCAAGAGCAGCCAGGCCTCAGGTTTCGCGATCAGCGACGAAGAACTCGAACTCGGGATGCGCGCGCTGGCGGTGCCCGTTCACGACACGAATGGCAAGATCGTTGCCGCGCTCAGTGTCAGCGCCTATTCCGCGCGCGTCAGCCGCAAGATTTTCTCGACGCAGTTTCTCAGTGTCGCACTCGATTGCGCGGCGCGGCTCGAGGAGCGATGTTTCGGCAGCCGCTATCAGCCCGCCAATGTCCGCGCCGGCAAGTGAGGGGCACGACCGTTAAGCCGTCTCCTCTGAGATGAACTTCGTGGTCACGTAGGCATCGAACGTCTCACTTCCGCCTTCGCTGCCAATGCCGCTATCCTTCACGCCACCCAGAGGCGTTTCCGGGAGCGCGATACCGAAGTGGTTGACGCTGACCATGCCAGCTTCGAGGCGCGTTGAGACATAGTGAGACGTCTTCAGTGAACGGGTGAATACGAAAGACGCGAGCCCATACGGCAACGCATTGGCGCGCGCCAGCACCTCATCGGTCTCGCGGAAACGCGTGATCGGCACGACAGGGCCGAACGGCTCCTCCTGCATGACGCGCGCATCGTCCGGCGTATTGAGAAGCACCGTGGGCGGAAAGAAGTTTCCGGGACGAGACAACGTTTTCCCGCCGGTCACGATGCTTGCACCGCGATTGCGCGCGTCCGCGACGAGTTGCTCCATCGCACCCACACGCCGCTTGTGCGCCAGCGGGCCCATCGTGGTCGCGGCGTCAAGGCCGTCGCCCAGCACCTGAGAGGAAAATGCTTTTGTGAACGCATCCGTGAATTCGTCCCGCACTGCTTCGTGGACATAGAACCGGCTGGGCGCCATGCACACTTGGCCTGCGTTCAATCCCTTCAGCCGCGCAAGCAGCGCCGCGGCGAGCGGAATATCGGCATCATCGAACACCAGCACCGGCGAGTGACCGCCAAGCTCCATCGTCACGCGTTTCATATGAGCACCAGCCAAGGCCGCAAGCTGTTTGCCGACCGGAGTCGAGCCGGTAAACGAGATTTTTTTGATGATCGGCGAACGGATCAGGTAATCGGAAATTTCGGCTGGAACGCCCCACACCACGTTTAGGCATCCCGGAGGAAGACCGGCTTCATGGAAAAGCCGCGCGAGGGTAACTGCTGCGCTCGGCGCATCTTCCGCGGGCTTGATGATGAGAGTGCATCCCGATGCAAGCGCGGCAGATATCTTTCGCAAGGTTTGGTTGAACGGAAAGTTCCAGGGCGAAAACGCAACGCAAACACCCACCGGCTGCCGGATCACCGTCTGACGCACACTCGGCGAACGCGGCGGCACAACCCGGCCGTAAATTCGCCGCCCCTCTTCCGCATGCCATTCGGCGTGATCGGCGGCGGAATATACTTCGTTGCGGGCTTCAGCGAATGGCTTGCCTTGGTCCCGCGTAAGATCGCGGGCAATTTCATCCGCCCTCTCACGGATCAAGTCGGCGACACGCCGAAGAATGCGGCTGCGTTCGAGCGGAGAGGTCCAACGCCACTGCTCGAACGCCCGCGAAGCCGCGTCGAGCGCGTGGTCGAGATCCTCTTTGGTGGCATGCGGCAAGTGACCGAGGATCGTGTCGTCGGCCGGATTGAGGACAGACTCGCCGGAACGAGCATCCTGGCCGATAAACTGCCCGTCGATATACATCGACAGTGCGGTATAGGGCATCGGCTGATGCGCGTTCATAGAAATGCACTCCCGCCGTCGACGGCCAAGGTCTGTCCGGTGATGAAATCGGAGCCCTCTCCCGAAAAGAACAGAAGTGCGCCGACAAGATCTTCCGGAGTCTGGTCACGCTGAATCGACCGCCCGGTGCGCCTGACAACCTCACCCATTTTCTCTTCCATCCCCGCCGCGAGCACGCCAGTACTCAGGGTAAAGCCAGGCGCTATCGAATTGACCGTGATTCCTTCGCTGCCAAGCTCGCGTGCAAGCGAGCGCGTAAAGCCGACAACCGCCCCCTTGCTGGAGGTATAGTGCAGCATGAAAGGAGCACCCTTCAGCTGCGAGGTGGATGCAATGTTCACGATGCGCCCGCCGCCGCGCGCGCGCAGGGCAGGCAACGCCGCCTTGGCGCAGAGAAATGGTCCCAGCGTGTTGACTTCCATCACCTTCATCCATTCCGCCGGCGATATCTGATCGAACGGCTTCAGGGTCAGCGATGTGAATATACCCGCGTTATTGACGAGCACATCGAGCCCGCCATACGTTTTGGTCGCGACAGCCACCATGTTAGCGGTATCTTCGACGCTGGTGACGTCGGCCTTGACGCCGACGACGTTCAGACCGCCAGCCTGAAGCTTCTTTGCAGCCGTTTCGGCATTCTGCATGTCGGCGATCACGACCGAGTAGCCATTTTCGGCCAGTGCCTGGCTTAGTACGAGCCCAATCCCGCTTGCTCCGCCGGTTACGATTGCAACACGGCTACGTTTCTCATTCTTAGACATAGGATCTCCTTAAAACAATCTCGGGCCGCGGCTCGGCGAATGCGGTCGAAGGCGCAGGCCATTCATCCGGCGGATGAATGACTAGGATTGCTGGTCGGCAACGCGGACGACGAGGACGTCGATGTTGCTTGTGACATTCAGTTGGCAACTCAAGCGGCTGTTGCTCAACCGCTCCGCAAGAGCGCTTTCCAGCATCTCGTCCTCGACTTCGCCTAGCGGCGGAAGCAGATCAGCTCCGTCTTCGACATAGACATGACATGTCGCACACATGGCCGCACCGCCGCACTCGGCAACGATCCCGGCGACGCCATGACCGACGGCGGTCCGCATCACGTTCGCGCCCGGTTCGACCTCAATAGTTGTCCGTTGACCGCCCGGCTCGACATAAACAATCGTCGACATCAATCACCCTTATCTTGTTTGGCTACAAAGCGAAGCGGCAACGATGCATAACCGCGAACCGTGTTGTTGAAGTGCAGTTCGGGCGCACCGAGTAGTTCAATACGCTCGACCTGCGCGGCCAACGCCTTGAGCACAATCTCGGCCTCCAGCCGCGCGATCATCTGGCCGGCGCAACCGTGAATGCCGGTCCCGAACGCGACGTTGGCGGCGGGCTTGCGATGCACGTCGAAGGTATCCGCACCGGCCCAATGACTGGTGTCACGGTTCGCCGAAGCAACAAAGACGAGGATTTTCTGATTCTTCTCGATTTGCATCCCTTCCAGGGTCACGGGACGCGTGGCCGTGCGATAGAACGAATGGAAGGTGCTGTCATAACGCAACACCTCCTCGATCGCCTGTCGGGCGATGGCAGGATTATCGCGAACGATCGTCCATTGATCAGGATTGCGGGCAAAACAGGCGAGTGCATTTCCGATCGTGAAGATCGTGGTGTCGAGACCAGCGGACAACATCGTCCGCACCAGCATGCCGGCTTCTTCATGGGTGATCTCTCCGGCATCCGCTGCAGCGTAAAGCTCAGCCCCGAAGCTATCTTCCCTCAAGTTCTTGCGTTGACAAACTTCGTTGATCCATTCCATCGACGGACCGAGCCGAGCAAGACACTCACGGAATCGATCATTTTGGGGACCGAAGGCGTTGAACACCATATCGCCATACGGCAGCAGGTGCTCGCGGCCATCCGGAGGGAGCCCGACAGCGTCGGCAAACACTTTCAGCGGATAGGCCTCGGCGAGATCCTTGACCCCATCGCAAACGCCCTTTGCGACCACGCGCGATACGATCGCCTCCGCTTCCTGTTCAAACCGTTCGCGAAGCTTGTTCAGCGATCGCGGCGAAAGGATGCGAGAAAATACCTTGCGAGTGCGGGAATGATCCGGCGGATCAGCTTCGAGAATAATGCTCGGTTTCCGCCATGGCGTCTCGGTATGGAAATTGGTGAGACCAACGCCGGCACTCGAACAGAAGGAGGCGTGGTCGGTCAGAACACGGACGACCGAACTGTAACTGCCGACCGCATAAGTCCCGTACCGCTGCATCCACACAAGCGGACCAGCCTCCCTCAATTCCTGATAGTACGGATAAGGGTTCGACATCACCTCATCAGAGTAAGGATCAAACGCGACCACCGGCACACCCCGGGGTGTATGACCGGGCTTTTGCTTGCCGATTTCCTCAAAACTAACCTGCGACATCGGTTCCTCCATCCTTCTTTGAACACGCCGGTGTCAGGTGGCGACTCTCGCCTTCGGGTCATCGAGAAGCGTCCCGATGGAAGTCCCGGACCTTCCGGCACGTGGGCAGTAATCCTGCCTCGCTTAATTCGTTCGTTATACGAACGTTGGACGATATACGTTCTGTTATATCGATCTGTCGTTTTTTAGTCAACGCCTGCGCCCGAGACTCCGCATGCACGGACATACGACCCGCGGAAACGCGCATCCAAAAGCTTGTAACAGCGGGATTTTGGAGCAGCCTCAGCGACTGCCTGGCTCAAACACAACCGCGCGTGGCTACAGTAAGCCACGCGCAGCTTTATACACTCGCTGTCAAAAATCGAAGAAAACCGTTTCGCGATCACCCTGAAGGTGAATGTCGAACCGGTAGCCAGCTCCATCGGCATGGCGCTTCGCGATCAATGTCGCGCGACGTTCTGCCGGAACACGTTGGAGCACGGGATCTGCGGCATTGGCCGGCTCGTCTTCGAAGTAGAGGCGCGTGAAAACGTGCGTGAGCAAGCCGCGCGCGAACACTGCAATCAGGATATGAGGCGCCTGACGGCCACCGTTCGAATCCTCCGTCGCACCAGGCTTCACAGTGCTGAACGTGAAACTTCCATCCGGGCCAGTGGGGCAACGACCGAAACCCCTGAACACTGAGTTCGATAAGCCGCCGTCAGCGCCTTTCGCGCTGGGAAAACGCCCGCGCCCGTCTGCCTGCCAAATCTCCACCATGCCGTCAGAGATGGGGACGCCGTCGCCGTCGCAAAGCGTGCCCGTGATTTCTATCCGGCTATCCAACAACTCAGGGGTGACAAGATCGTTGTCAGCTATGTCGTTCCAGGCGTAATTACCTTTCGGCGTGAGGCCGTAAGCGAAAAAAGGACCAACCGTCTGCGAGGGCGTGATCGTGGACATTAATGGTTATCCAACGGAGTGGCGTCGCGGCCCCGCAGCACAATGTCGAAACGATAAGCGAGTGCCCATCCCGGCTGGGTGCTTTCAAGATCAAAGTTGGAGATCATTCGCAGGCGAGCCCTTTCATCCGTTACTGCATGGAAAATGGGATCAAAAGCGAATAACGGATCGTTCGGAAAATACATTTGCGTCACGAGACGCGACACAAACGCGGAACCGAACAGCGAAAAGTGAATATGCGCGGGCCGCCAGGCATTGGGATGATTGCCCCAAGGATAGGCGCCCGGCTTGATCGTAACGAATTTGTAGTATCCCGATGCGTCAGTCATCGCTCGGCCCGCGCCGGTAAAATTTGGATCGAGCGGCGCCGGATGCTGATCTGCCACATGAACGTATCGACCGGCGGCGTTCGCCTGCCAGATCTCGAGCAACGTATGAGGGACCGAACGCCCGTCTTCATCGCGCACATGCCCGTGCACGATGATCCGTTCGCCGAGCGGCTCACCCTTATGCTGCAACGTAAGATCATGATCGTTCGGCCGAACCGCATCCTGCCCGTAAACCGGACCGGTCAATTCGGACAGCGTCTGGCGGATGAGCACCAGCGGCTTCTGCGGTGTGCGCTTCACGCTGCTCTTGTAATCGGGGGACAGCCGGGCCGGATGCACCGCGCTGCTGTTGACCGGATAAATCAGGGCCATCGCTCTAATCCTTGTTCGTAGGCGATTTTCAGTTGTTGAATTCGACGTCCGGCTTCACAGGAAACTTTTAAGCGGCTGCTGAACATCGGTGAGTGCGGCGGGCGATATCCGAACATGCTGCGCGATGAGTTTGCGCCCCGCCGTGTGATCGGCCGGTGAATTAACGCTGTCGATCGCAACAAGGCGTCCCTGCCGAAAGTGCATCGCAGAGAAGCGACCCTCCTCCGGGTTTCCGCGCATAACGATCTCGTCCCCAGGACCGGACAAGCCGGCGATCTGAAGTTTGACGTCACCCTGATCGGACCAGAACCAGGGGACGGCGCCATGGGGGATGCTTTGCCCCAGGATAGCACCCGCCACCGACTTTGCCTGATCGACGGCATTCTGAACCGACTCGATCACCGACGTATCGGCAACGCCGAATGGATGAGGGTGGCGCGTATTGTCGCCTGCGGCATAGACGCCGTCCAACGAGGCACGGCCGCAGTCATCCACCACGATTCCGCGGTCCGTCGCGAGCCCTGCGGCTTCGGCTAATTCCTGCCGCGCCTCCACGCCAACGCCCACGATGATCAAATCCGCCGGAATGCGTTGACCATCGGCGGTCTGTACTGCGACGACGCGACCATCAACTTGTTCAATCGATGCGGCGCGCGAGTTCAACAGCACGGTGATGCCCTTGCTGCGGTGAACCTGCAGGAAAAACTCCGAGATCGCCGGAGCCACTGCCCGTCCCATGAGCCGTCCACGCTCCTCAAGAATGGTGACCTTGCGCCCCAGCGATGCCGCGGTAGCGGCAACTTCAAGACCGATAAAGCCGCCACCGACGATCACGATATTCGTCGAGGTCGCAAGACGCTTATTAAGCGCGATCGCATCGTCCAGACTGCGCAACGTGATAACGGCATCGAGATCGCCGCCCGGCACCGGCAACTTCCGCGCGCGCGCACCGGTCGCCAGCACGATCTGATCGAACTTATAACCGGCTCCACCACGCGTATTCGCAACCCGCCGTGTCAGATCGATTTCCGAAACAACAGCAGACCCGACAAACTCGATACGCTGATCCGCGTAAAACGCGGCTTGGCGGAAGGCGAGACCGGCAGCTTCGCTCTCGTTCTTGAGGAATGCCTTTGACAAGGGCGGGCGCTGGTAAGGGGCATAGGACTCCGCCCCGAGAAGAATGATGGGCTCCGCGTAACCACCGCTGCGCAGGGAACAAGCCACCTGAAAGCCGGCCTGACACGCTCCAACGATGACAACGCCGTTTTTATCCATGTTAAACCGCCATCAGATTCCGTTCGATATACGAACGTTGTTCGAATGTAGCATAGGGTGCGAGGTTGACTTGTCAACTAGCCAGCGAAAGCAGACTCACTTTCCAGCAATGCGCGAGATGCACGCAACCTATGCGGCAGGCACTGCGAGTATGTTTCCACAAAGCTTTCCGAGGCAACCTTCCAGAAGCTGCTTTTGCGCCTTGGGCCGCAGCGCGCCGCTCGCGTCGAACGGACTTTCCGCAGTTCCCATTTCAAGGTGCTGAGGAATAACGATCGCACCAAGTTCATTGAGCAATTGCTGAAGCGCCGGCTGCCCGCGCAATCCGCCCGCGCCACGCCCGGATGATCCGCATAACGCCACCTGCGTGCCGTCGAAAGGCGTACGCAAATTCGGATCGCTCAGGCGCAACCAGCCAATCCCGTTTCTCAGAACGGCTGAATAAGTGCCGGTATATTCGTCTGAACTCATGAAGATGCCGGCGACGCCGTCGAACACCGCCTTTAAACGCACGGCGTCCTCCGGCTGATCGTTTTCCGATGCGCCCTCGAAACTCGGAAGATCGAAGTGCATGAGGTCGAGAGTCACGGGATCAATCCGATCTCCGAAGAACTGCTTCGTGATCGCGGCCGCAGCGCTCGCCAGCCTCCAGTTAACGGAGCCGACATGACTGGTACCTGAAAGAAAAAGTAATTTTTTCACGATTGGTCCTCGCGACAGGGAAGAATATTGGCACCGAATCCGGCACTGAACCTTTGCACAAACTCACGCGGATCACCCGTCTATTCAAGCGTGAGAACGGCCAGAAACCTTGACACTAAAGCTGCGTCCTTGTAAACAAAATCCGAATATCGACCGACGTTCGAATATCGTACAAACTTTTCTTGAGGATTCCTGAGATGAACGAGCATGCTCGCTTCGAGTCGGAACAATCTGAATGGACCCAGGAAGAAGGGGTTCGGCGTATCCCCTATTGGCTGTTTAAGGACAAAGAGCTTTTCGAACGCGAGAAGCAAAAGCTCTTCAATGGCCCGACCTGGAACTTCCTCTGTTTAGAAGTCGAACTACCGAGCGCGGGCGATTTTGTTGCAGTGCACGTCGGCGAAACGCCGGTCATCGTCACCCGCGACCGCGATGGCGAACTCTATGCTTTCGAAAATCGCTGCTCGCATCGCGGCTCACTCCTCGCTCTCGAGGATCGCGGCAACGTAAAGGACTTCACCTGCGTCTATCACGCATGGACTCATAACCTTCAAGGCGATCTGATCGGCGTTGCATTCAAGGACGGCATCGGCGGAAAGGGCGGGATCGCCAAAGATTTTTGCATGTCCAATCAGGGCCCGCGAAAGCTTCGGGTTGCAGTGCTGTATGGACTCGTGTTCGGCAGCTTCGACGAAAACGTGGACGACATTGAGGACTATCTGGGCCCGGAAATCGTCAGCCGGATCGCCCGAGTCCTGGACGGACGCAAGCCGGTGGTGCTTGGCCGGTTCACGCAGATTTTGCCTAACAACTGGAAGCTCTATGTCGAGAACACCAAGGACAGCTATCACGCCAGTATCCTGCATACGTTCTTCACGACCTTCGAGCTGAACCGTCTGTCCCAGCGCGGTGGCATAATCGTCAATGAAAATGGCGGCTCGCATGTCAGCTTTTCGGAAATCGATCGCGAAACCGAAGCTGCCAAAGCCAAGGATGTCTATTCCGAGCAGAGCATTCGCTCTCAGTCGGATCTGAAGCTCTCGGACAACTCGTTGCTCGGCAACTTCAAGGAATTCAAGGACGACATCACCCTTCAGATTTTGTCCGTGTTTCCGAATTTTGTGCTTCAGCAAATTCAGAACGCCCTTGCCGTTCGCACGATTCTGCCGCGCGGAACGGACAGCATGCATCTCAAATGGACGTATTTCGGCTTTGACGACGATACGCCCGAGCAGCGTAAAACACGAATGAAGCAGTCGAACCTGGTGGGACCTGGCGGCTATGTGTCGATGGAAGATGGATGCATCGGCGGCTTCGTCCAGCGCGGAACCGCCGGCTCGCCCGACGAGCAGGCTGTACTGGCAATGGGCGGTTATTCCACCGAGAGCAGCGACGATCGCATCACGGAAGCGGCTATTCGCGGCTTCTGGAGTGAGTACCGGTTGAGGATGGACGTATGATTGGTATGAGCGAGCGCCAACGTCTCGTGGCGCTGATTTCCATGGTGCAGGCGCGTTACGCCCGGGAGATCGATGACGGCGATTGCACCGCATGGCCGGACTTCTTTGTCGACGATTGCTTCTACAAGGTGACGACCGCGGATAACTTCGCTCAGAACCTCGAAGCCGGACTGATGTGGATGGACAGCAAGAACATGCTGCGCGACCGCATTCTTTCGCTGCTTGAGGCCAACGTCTACGAGCGCCATTCCTATCGTCATCTTCTTGGGCTTCCTTACATCACCGATGTTGACGGCGACGAACTCGATTCCGAAACCTCCTTCATGGTGGCGCGTATCACCCGCGAAGGCCCCACGGATCTTTTTGCCACCGGGCGCTATATCGATCGCTACCGGCTGACGGACGACGAGCCCAAGCTCGTCAAACGCATCGTGGTTCTCGACAGCGGTTACGTCGATACCCTGCTGGGCTTCCCTCTCTAATTTTTCAGGGCTTGGTGACGCGCGGCATCGGGGATTCGCTGCCTCAAAGAAAACAGTATCGGGAGGCTGTGTTGAATTTTCGAATAACTATCGCTGAGAAAGCCATCGCCTTCGACTGCGCGCCAGACGAAACCGTGCTCGATGCCACGGAGCGCGCGGGCTATGCGATTCCCTATTCGTGTCGCAAGGGCGTGTGCTCGTCGTGCGCCGGCGATCTCGTATCAGGTCAAGCGGCGGTGCGAGGTCAGGGCATCTGCACGGGGCCGATGAGCGGAGTGCTGCTGTGCCAGGCGCGCCCGCAAAGTGACCTTGAGATTTCGCCTATCCGGATCAGGACGGCAGAGATTATCGAGCGCAAGGTCTTCACAGTCAAGGTCCGAAAGATCCAACGGCCAGCCCCCGA
This sequence comes from Tardiphaga sp. GW822-FHT04G09, assembly GCF_058800725.1. Lineage (NCBI taxonomy): Bacteria > Pseudomonadati > Pseudomonadota > Alphaproteobacteria > Hyphomicrobiales > Nitrobacteraceae > Tardiphaga > Tardiphaga sp. GW822-FHT04G09. Next base: position 16,674 of record NZ_JBXAMO010000037.1, read on the forward strand.
TGTCGCGGTGATCAATCTCAGATTGCCAATTGGCCGGCGAGCTATTTTTAGCGCGGGCCAGTATCTCCGTGTTTTGATGGCAGACGGGGATTCCCGGAACTATTCGATGGCGAATTCGCCGCATAAGAGTGACGAGGTGGAACTCCACATCCGCCACGTTCCAGGCGGCAAGTTTTCAGAAGATATTCTGGCGCATCTCGATAAAACAAGCACGCTGGATATCGAACTCCCCTATGGCGAGTTCACCTTGAGCGACGTACCGGATCGTCCGGCGATCCTGATCGCAACAGGCACCGGTTTCGCCCCGATGAAATCGATCATCGAGAACAACATCAAGCTCGGATCGACAAGACCGCTTCACCTGTACTGGGGCGCGAATACCGAAACTGACATTTATATGGCGGGATTGGCGAGCAAGTGGGTGGAAACGCACGCCTGGTTTCGTTTTACGCCGGTGGTTTCCAATCCTTCTTCGCAATGGAACGGACGAACGGGTTTCGTTCACCGAGCCGTGCAGACCGACTATCCCGATATGTCCGGGCTGGAAGTCTATGCTTGTGGCGCTCCCATCATGATTGAATCGGCGCATCGCGATTTCAGCGCGGAGTCCGGGCTGAATGACGATTCCTTCTTCAGCGACGCGTTCGTCCCCTCCGGCGACGGCGACGCGAATACCAAGACGGTCGCCTGATCTCTACCGCAGCGGCTCAAGCGACATATTTGCCCTACAACGCAGAACGGTTCTCATGAGTGAAACTGTCAATACGATCGCTTTGGCCATCGGAGATCCGAACGGCATTGGACCGGAGATCGCAGTCAAGGCCGCGAACACGCTCGTCGGAAAACCGGGACCAAGGGTTATTCTGGTTGGCGACGATCACGTCATCCGTCATTACGCCGAACGCCATGCGTCGAACGTCCCGTTGTTACTTCATGGGGATACATCGCCCCAGGAACGTCCCGCGATTTTCTGGCATCCCGTAAAGTCGCTTCCGCCCGATCATTTCAAGCCCGGAGAGGTCAACGCTGCTGCCGGTCAGGCCACGGTGGATTATGTCGCGGCTGCGATTGAACTGGTGCGATCCGGCGCGGCGGACGCAATCGTCGGCTGTCCGCACAACGAAACCGCAGTCAACAAGGCGGGAATACCGTTTTCCGGTTATCCGGGACTGATTGCCCGGCTGACGCATAGCGAAGAGAATAGCGTTTTTATGATGCTGGTCGGAGGCGGGTTGAAAATCCTGCACGCAACGCTTCACGAACGGCTGCACGACGCGCTGGCGCGGCTGAGTCCAGAACTGATTGAACAGGCTGGAGCTGCGTGCGCGACGACGCTGCAGAGGCTCGGCATTGCAAATCCGCGGATCGGAGTCTTCGGCATCAATCCTCATGCCGGAGAGAACGGTCTTTTCGGCGATGACGACGATCGTATCACTGTCCCCGCTGTCAAGCGGATGCGCGACGCCGGCATGCTCGTCGAAGGCCCGATCGGCGCGGATCTTCTGCTGACACGGAAGGATATCGACGGCTTCGTCGCTATCTATCACGACCAGGGCCACATTCCCGTCAAGCTTCTAGCAGGACGGAACGCGTCTGCGCTTTCGGTCGGATCGGATATACTTTTCTCGAGCGTCGGACATGGAAGCGCCTTCGATATCGCGGGTCAGGGCAAAGCAGAGGCGACAGCCGTGCTTCGCACCCTGCGGCTGATCAGCAACCAGACCGCAGATGCCGCCGCGCCTCACTAAGCCGAAACAAACAGCATGTCGACGCGCGAAGGCGCAGCGTCTCTTATAAAATCAGAAAAAGCCGAACAGGCGAAACTGAACCTTCAATGGGGAGAAACTACAATGGCGATGCTAAGCTCGTTGATACGACTACCGTTGTTCGTGGCGTTAGGCGCAATTCTTTTTTCTTCGACTGTCCCGGCCGCCGACGAGGCCAATTATCCGTCTCGCGCCATCAAGATCATTGTGCCGTTTCCTGCCGGCGGAACAGCCGATGCCTTGCCCCGGATCGTCGCGGAAAAGCTCCGTCAGAAATGGGGACAGCCGGTCATCATCGAAAACAAAACCGGTGCGGGCGGCAATATCGGCGCTGACTTCGTCACAAGCAGCCCACCCGACGGTTACACCCTGCTGGCGAGCCCGCCCGGCCCCATCGCGATCAACGAGGGCCTTTACAAAAAGCTTACCTTTCGGCCGAGCGATTTGATGCCGGTTACGCTTCTTGGTACTTCGCCGAACGTCGTCGACGTGAGAAACGACTTTCCCGCGAAAACCATCCGCGAACTGATCGACTACGCCAAGGCCAATCCCGAAAAGGTGACTTTCGCTTCCCAGGGCAACGGCTCGACGTCGCACCTGACTGCGATGCTGTTTCAGGCTCTCACGCAGACACGAATGACTCACGTACCCTATCGGGGCACGGCGCCCGCCCTGCAAGACATTATGGTGGGTACGGTTGACATTTTCTTCGACAATCTTGGCTCGTCGCTCAATCTTCAGCAGGGAGAAAAACTACGAATTCTTGGGGTCTGCAGTCTCGAACGCAGCCCCCTGCTGCCAAATGTCACAACCGTGAAAGAATCCGGCGTCCCGGACTTCTCCTCCGTAACATGGTTCGCGTTGATGGCACCGAAAGACACACCACAAACGACGCTCGACAAGCTCAATGCGGCTGTCACCGAAATACTGCGCGAGCCCGACGTCAAATCCCGTTTTGAGACCTTGGGCGTTCAGGTGGCCCCGATGGAAATCAAGTCCACTGCTGCGTTCATCGAGGGTGAACGCGAGCGATGGGGCAACATAATCAAGTCGTCGCAGATCACAATCGAATGATGTGATAGCCGATCTCCGTCTTAGCGGGCACCTAAACACTTGAGGTCATAGGTACCCGCAGCGCCGCGATATTCGATCAGCACCCGGTGGCCATAACCTGTTCCCCGTCAGCGCCCATGAGACAAATTGAGGGACTTCCCGGAGGGAGGATTTCTGGTTCATCGTAGCCGCAAGGAGCGCAGATGAAACAGAAATCCGGGCCGGAGAAAGCGCCGGCAGAACGAGTGTTGAAGGACATTCGGCGTCAGACACGCCGGCAGTACTCGGCGGAAGAGAAGATCCGCATCGTGCTGGAAGGGCTGCGCGGAGAGGAAAGCATCTCGGAGCTTTGCCGCCGCGAAGGCATCGCCGCCTCGATGTATTATGGCTGGTCGAAGGAGTTCCTGGAGGCCGGCAAGCGCCGGCTGGCCGGGGACACCGCCCGCGCCGCCACCTCCGGCGAGGTGAAGGACCTTCGGCGGGAGGCCACTGCCTTGAAGGAGGTCGTGGCCGATCTCACCCTGGAAAATCGCCTGCTCAAAAAAAGTCTGAGCGGGGATGGGGAGGACGGCGCATGAGATACGCTGCATCCGAGAAGACAGAGATCATCGAGCTGGTCGAGCAATCGCATCTGCCGGCGAAGCGTACGCTGGACAAGCTCGGCATTCCGCGCGCCACGTTTTACCGATGGTATGACCGCTACCGTGCCGGAGGGCCTGAAGCGCTGGCTGACCACCGTTCCCGACCGGACCGCGTCTGGAATCGTATCCCCGATGACGTCCGTCGCCAGATCATCGATCTGGCGCTGGAGGTCCCGGAGTTGTCGCCGCGGGAGCTGGCGGTGCGCTTCACCGACGAGCGAAAGTACTTCGTCTCGGAGGCTTCGGTCTATCGGCTGCTGAAGGCGCACGATCTCATCACCAGCCCGGCCTATGTGGTGATCAAGGCGGCGAACGAGTTCAAGGACAAGACCACCGCTATCAACCAGCTCTGGCAGACCGACTTCACCTACCTCAAGATCACCGGCTGGGGATGGTATTATCTCTCGACCGTGCTCGATGACTTCTCGCGCTACATTGTGGCCTGGAAGCTCTGCGCCACCATGTGTGCCTCCGACGTCACGGCGACGCTCGACCAGGCGCTCGCGGTATCGGGTCTTGACCACGCCACCGTCGTGCACCGGCCAAGGCTTCTCTCGGACAATGGTTCATCCTATGTCGCAAGCGACCTGGCCGATTGGCTCGAGGACAAAGGCATGGAGCATGTGCGCGGAGCCCCGTATCACCCGCAAACCCAGGGAAAGATCGAGCGCTGGCATCAAACCCTGAAGAACCGCATTCTGCTCGA
>NZ_JBXAMO010000038.1:0-20334 GCF_058800725.1 Tardiphaga sp. GW822-FHT04G09
CTCTAACCCCTGATGAGCCAGAGCCTCCCTTCTCGAATTGCCTGATCAGTCTCAAATTATCTGACGACGGACAATCCTGACGAAGTCTTTTCCTAGGATCGCCGAAGCGAGACCACGTAAAAGCACCGATACACCGATCGTTATTATGAGTATCTGGACCGGCGCGGTCGAGCGCGCGGGCCTGATGGCCAGAAGGTAGGTGGCCAGACCCACCGCAACGGTGATCACGACCCCCAACGTTGCAGACGGTACGAGACCCATTGTGCCGGAAGTCACGAGGACCCCCGATATCATGCCGCCCAGCATGACGTATTCGCCCTGGGCGAAATTAAAGATGTCCGAGGCTCGATAGACCAGTGTGAAACCGATCGCCACTAGGGCGTAGATCGAACCTACGGTCACGCCCGAGACAAGCAATTGAAGGAATGTGGTCAATCGAGCCTCCTTATCGAAGTCTTGAAGGATACATTTACCGACGATGTCGGCGGCGCATTAGCGGAAGTGATTGCGCTCTCACTTGTCCGCGGATACCCAAGCTCCATCCTTGACCGTGATCATTCTGAAGGAACTGAGATCGATGCCTAGGTGATCCGTGGGCGTCATGTTGATCGGACCGACGGTCCCAAGGAAATTCTTCGTAGACTCCAACGCATCCCGTACGGCCTTCCGATCCTTCGAGCCAGCCCGTTTCATCGCATCGGCGAGGAGCAGAAAACAGTCGTGTGCGTAGCCGCCGAATGTATCCGCCTCCTTGCCGGTTGCCTTTTCGAACTTCGATTTGTAATCGGACAGAACCGCTTTTAGAGGATCGTTGTCAGGCAATGACGCGGCAATGAGCAGCGTCGGCGCCGGAAGCAGAACGCCGGACGCGTCGGCACCCACTGCCTTTAGGAAGCCGGATGTCGCCGCCGCATGGCTCAAATAGAGTTGCGAGGTCATGCCCAATTGCCGGAAATTGCGTGTCACTACGGCCGGGCCCTGACCGATGTCTGGGTTCAAGACGGCCTGCACACCTGGGATCGATTTAATGCGGTTGAGTTGCGGCGTAACGTCGCTATCGCGCGGGCCGTAACTCTCCGACGCCAGCACCTCGATGCCGTAGTCGGCCGCAACCCGCTTACACTGGCGCTCCATCGATTTCCCGAATCCGCCCTGCCCCGCTATGATTGCGATCTTGGAGATCTGCCGCCTCTTCATGTCTTCGTAGATCTTTTGGCAGGCCATCAGGTCGGTGTGCGGCGGTTTGAAGACCCATTTGCGAAGCGGATCTATGATTTCCACTCCGCCGGAGAACGACACGTAGGGAATCTGCGCCTCTTCGAACACCGGGAGCATGGCGAGAGAGTTTCCGGTGCCGCTGCCGCCTACCACTGCGTCGACCTTGTCTTCTTCGATCAACCTGGTCGCAAACGAGCGCGAGGCATTCGCATCGCTTCCGTCGTCGTAAAGGATCAGCTTGACCGGTTCGCCGTTGATTCCGCCCTTGTCGTTAATCAGCTTAACGTAGAGATCGAGCGTCTGCTTCTGCGGGTCTCCGAGAAACGATGTCGGCCCTGTTGCGGATACGACAGCGCCGATCTTGACCTCGGCCGAGGCGGATCCGCCGCCTAGCATCAGCGCCGCCGCCACACTTGCACAAATCTTCAGTGCTTTCTTCATGTGCTTCCCCCGACTGTTTTATTTTTTAATGGACATTGCCCAACGCACGCTGGCGCATGAACTCCATCCGTTCGACCGGATATCATGGCGTCTACGAGCCAGAAGCGACCGAAACTGACAATGACGGGCACCGTTTTGATCAGGGGGGCCGACCAATTTGGTTCGTGACGGTCGATAGGACACCCACACGACAAGGCCGGCTCTCCGTTCGTCTTTATAGTTGACCGGTCAGTTTTTACATACTTAATCATCGTGGTTGAACTGCATCGTCTTCCCCGCGCGGAGTGGCTAGTGGAGAGAAAAACTTTGCCTGAGCAAGTAGATAAACCGACATATGCCGACTATGCGGGTGAGATGCTGCGCGCTGCTTTGAAAGGATCCCGCGTGTTGATTACAGGGGGATCGTCGGAATCGGGGAGGCACTCGCGCGTCGCGTCGTAGGCAGCGGCGGCAATGTGGTCTTGGTTGGTCGCGACCCATCCAAATTGGCCACAGCCCGTGCGCACTTGGGACCCTCCACCGAGACGTTCGCCGCAGACGTGAGCGACGAAGTGGCCGTCGCCGATCTCATTAAGTGTATTGGCCGGCTTGATCACATAGTGACCGCGGCGTCCGGCAGTGTTCGCGGGACCATCACGGAGCTCGATATATCTTCCGCGCGTTGGCTATTCGAAACGAAATACTGGGGACAGTACTACTGCGTCAAATATGGCGCTCCGATGCTCTCAGCGAATGGATCGATTGTCTTATTTTCCGGCTGGATCAGTCGCAAGCCGATGATCGGCACTTCCAGCTGGCCGCCATTGACGCCGCGATTGAGGCGCTCGTACGTGTGCTATCCCTCGAATTAGCGCCGATAAGAGTCAATGCGATCACTCCCGGAATGATCGATACGCCGCTATGGCGCACGCGCTTATCAGAAGCGCAACAACAGCAATTCTTCGCGAAGACGGCGGCTGCGCTGCCTGTGGGACGCAAGGGCACGGCGGACGATGTCGCTCATGCTGTACAATTCCTGCTCGAGAATCGGTTTACCACCGGGACAGTGCTTGATGTGGATGGTGGGCAACGGTAACGATGGACACCCGTCTTCGTGAGCGACGGAGCCGATCGGACTTCACGGTTTTTGCTTGAGCCGCGAAACCCTCTTGACTGCACGGCTGCTGCCTAAACCGCAACAACCAATCGGGCTTGCCATCTTCGCTCTGTCGGTGACCTTCGCTCCCGCTATCGGCGTCAGCAGCCGCAGCCGCTTCATCTCCTCCGGCGCGCCCTCCCACCGATCCCACCGCACGGCCTGCTCGGCGAGGACGCCCTTCGCGATGCCGGTGTCGTCCATCGCCACGGGAAATGCCACGATCCGGAGACCCGACCGGTCCGCCTCGTCCGCGATGCTCTTCGCCCAGGCGACCCATTCCGGATCCCCGCTCCAGTTCGCATCCACCAATAGGACGATAGCGGTCGCTTCGGCACCGTCGAAGTCGATCTCGATCGGCACCCGACCGCCTTCCGGCGGTTGCGAGCGGTAGATGATGGGAACGCCGGATCCCCCGGCCACGTTCTGATAGAGGTCGCGTCGATAATGGCGGAACAACGCCAAGGATATTTCCGCGCCCGCTTTGAAATTGGGGTGTCAAGCGACGTAGACGGCGAGAAACGGGCGGGTCGACACGGCCGATGGATCGATGGGCATTTTTTGAAAACTTCGCTGGTGTTTCACGTCGGCAGCGTAGCAAAGCTCGGATGGTCTGTCTGCCATCGCCGTCCGGCGGCCCTTTTCGCTCCGCGGCTACGGCGGCTTTCAGGTTTCTGGACGCTCGGTGGCGTGGTCCCTTGGGCCCATGTCCGAAGGGATGCGCGCTTCGCGCGACATCGCCCCCGATCAGGTCCCGTCGCCTGGTGTAATGCAGCTCTAGCGCAGCGCGCCCCCGAACCGGTCGTAGAAGCTGTTGAGCCGCTGCTGACCGATCGCCTCGATCGCGCGGTCCTTGTTGCTTCCGGAGGACACGGGTTTGGTCGCCGACGGAAGGAAGCCAGGCACCGGAGGCACCTGCCGGCTCTTTTCATCCATGGAAAGACCCACGATTAGCTGATGTCGGTCGATCCTAGAGGCGGAGCCTGTGAGGAACGACTGATCGAGACCGACCCGATTGCTAAGGCCAGCGAGGACGATGTGCGGACTGACCGATCCCGAGATCGTCGTGGTAAATTGCAGCGTATCGGCGAAGACGCGCGGACTGCTTTTCTCCAACGTCTCGAGCTGCTTTCCCTGATTCAATTCGATGAAGGTATCCACGAGCTCGCCCATGCCCACGTTACCGGAAATCGGGTAGACGAAGTTCTCGGGCTTGTTGGCCGGATCGCACTGCAGCTTCTCGTCCTTCAGGAGGTCGCCGAACTCCTCCGCTACGATGAATCGGCGCACGTTGCTTCGATTGAATTGCCCCGCGCCCTTCAAGCCCACTCCGACCGCTCCGCGTGTCACGAGCAGCACCGGGTCGATGTTGGCCTCCGCCTTGTTGTCTTCGACGATATCGAAGGTGAAATCGTATGCCACGGCGGTTCCGATGTAGCGAAGATAGAACGCCCGCTCGCGCGGATTCAGCATCGTCGGCGTGACCTCGAGGAATTTGCGCCGATCGTTGTCTAGCGCCTCGGCGACCCCGCCGATCCCCGAGCCGGTACAGGAGCTCGATCGCCTTGTCCTGAATTCCTCGGCGGGTCTCGCAACGGATCTGCTGGACGATCTGCACCGATTTGAGATGTGTCACGTCCTGCTGCACCGGATGCAGCGAACAGTTCGCGACCACGAGTCCCGACATGATCGACACGGAAATTCGGGCGCGGCGCGCCATGTTCGTCGTCATCATTCCGCTCCCCCCGGCTATGAACTGTACGAACTCTAGGGAGCGCGGACAGGCGCGGCGACTAGGGTGTTCCCTAGGCGCCGGCTCTTTTCACCCGGTTCATCGAAGCGGGCCGAAGGGCCTAACGATCGGATACATCGCTATCCGGTTTTTGGCGCGGATGATGCGGAACAAGTCCGCCCCGCGCCCCCTGATCGGCTGCGCGCAGCTCCTGTGGGGAATTGAGGGAGCTGGATCTTGAGAGGCCCGCGGGTGGCGCCTGATCGACGTGTCGTCCGCGCGAGCGCATCGAGACCGATGATGTCGCTCCGCACCTTCGAAGCGGATGCCAAGTCCGTTGAGGAATGCGCAGGTAGCGTTCGGATCGGCTGAAGGGGAGATGCGCAGCGATGGTCAGCGGCTTCCAGCGCTATGCCGGTTCGAGACCATGGCTGAGAACCGGCTCCGCGCCGCGAGATCGCCTCAGCTTTCGGGCCACGCGAACCGTTGTTGCGCGGGCGGCGACCGCAACAGCATTGCCGGCGCAGATGATCGCCGGGATCGCATGGCGGCTTTAACCCGAGTCACCTCAAAAGAAGCTCGATGCGCGCCATGGCCGTAGCGCGATCCAGTCCGTCTGCCAGGTCGAGGTGGTCCTTTCCGGCGAGGAATCGCGCCGCTATGTGCTCGCCAAGCGCGCGGTAGGCTTCGAACTGTTCTTCGGTGAACAACTGGTCCATCGTGGTTTCGTGCGGGAAGTCCGGATGGGCGGCCTTGTAGGACATGACGTAGTCGTTCTCGTCGCCGCTCAACGACGATTTTATGTAGACCAGAAGCCCCTGCTCCCGCGGCCCTTGTCCGACGCCCGGGTAGTCGATCAGCCCGAGCGCGACGTGAGGGCCGTGCTCGACGTTCACGGTCTCCTCCGCGACCTCGCTCGAAACCGCGCGAGAACGGGCGCCGATCGGCTTCCAGTTCATGACGATCCTGGTCCCTAGATCGATGCGGGCGAAACGCTCGAGTTGGACAAGCGACGATCCCGTCATATCGGGATCGGCTTCGCCGTCCACCGCGATGATGAGCGCGCAACGCCTGCGCAGCAACTCGTAGATCCCGAGATTTTCGATGTGTCCACCGTCCGTCAGGAAGATGAAGCTGCTCGAGACCGCGTCTTCCGGGGATGGATCTCCGATGTCCACGCCGGATTTCGAGAATGCTTCCCGGAGCAGATAGCGGGGGCCGGGCTTTCCGTTCCACCATCGGGCGGGCGCTGAACGTTCCTGGTCGCGGACGGTCTGGGCGGGGTGACGGAGCCACCGGCCCAGACGGAGGTTGAGCAGGGCTATCGTCGGCGACAGCGGCCGTAGCGAAGCCATTCCCATGTTCGGCGCGGCGGCGGCTCCGGAGATGGCCATGGCGGTGCCGATGTTCAGCCCGTCGTTCGCCGCCTCCGCCATGCTCGTCTTCACGTAGCCGGTCGCTTCGCTGCCGACGAAAATCTTGCTGAAGATGAAGAATTCGGCGTTCCGGCCGCGTCGGTTCGCGTAGGAGGAACCGGGCACGTTCAATGCTGCGTTCAGGAGATGGTAGGGCGCCAGCCTCGTATCGATGTCGCACAGGGAGAAGTTGTCGGCGGGGACGAGCACGGCGCTGCCGATCGATTGTCGCGCGATCAGGAACGCGCTGCCGAGCCTGTCCCTGTAGAGCTGATGGAGCGAGTTCGCGTTCACGTTCAGAATGGGCCACGTCAAGAGCAGGATGCATGCTCCGATCGCGTAGGAGATGCTCACCCGATGACCTATCGCCGCGATTGAAGTCGGCCCCTCATACCCGAACAAGCTCCGGAAGAAAGCCGGCGCATGGGCCCAGGCGTCGCCGCCGTGGCACGCGGCAGCCTTGGGGACCATGTCGCATGCGCTCGCGCCGATCCCCCAGAATGCAAGTTGGAGCAGCGTCAACCAGAGTAGGAGCGGAACGATCGCGGCGGCGACCAGCAGGACGATCCGGCTCGCCCATTTCGCCAGATGGCCGGAGACCCCGCCCGTCTTGCTCGAAAGGGCCTGGGCTGCGATCGATTTCAGGAAGGGCAGCACCGCCACGACGAGCGGCGTGATCCACACCACCGCCCTGCCCGCCGTCTGTACGAACGTGTCGGCCACCTGCGCCGATAGCGTCGGGGCGGCCGCGTCCGGATTGCCGAGCAGCTTTTCCGCCGCGAAGACGAGTTTTAGGATCGCGAAATGGAATTCGACGATCAGGATCGCGGCGAACACGGAGAGCACCGTGGCGGCGACCGATGCGACGAGGCGGCGCCATTTCAGCGCCATGATCGGACTTATCGATACGCCGAATGCGTAGATGACCAGCAGAGCGGCCACCACGAACGCGGCGGCCGCCGACAAGGGCATAGCGATGTCGCGCGTCATGGGGAGCGCGCCTTCGAGCCAACTCCATGTCGTGTCGAGGTCGGCCGTACGGGGCTTGAGATAGACGAGCAGGGCCGAGGCGAGCAGAAGAAGCGGCGCCACCACGAGCACGTTCATGGCGATGCCGCGAAGGTACACCGCGCCGGCCGAGACCACCGAGTTCGTGCCGTTCTGAACGAGGTAGCGGGAGTTGTCCCGGAGGTGCTTGGTTTCGGCCGTCTCCCCTACGTCCTCGCCGGTCTTTCCGAATGGAAATGCGCCGCCGTTTCCGGACATCCCGATCGTCGTCGCCGTGCCTATGTAGCCGCCTCCCGAGACGGTCGAAAGATAGTGCACGTTCTTGAAGGCGCCCGAGGCGTTCAGGGCTTGCAGGACGCCGAGGCTGAAGGTGGACGCCCGGCTGCCCCCTCCGGACAGCGCCATGCCCACGAGCCCGTTGGCGACCGTAGGCACCTGCCCGGCGGGAATCCCACCGTCGACGTCCGGAGATCTCTCGTATATGTCCCTGTACTCTTCCGAAAAGACGCTCTGGAAGGTCCAGGTCCCGTCGTCCTGCGAACGTTCTTCGTCCTGCGAAACCTGGGCGCCTCCCTTCGATGCGGCTATCGGATGCCGCCTTCCCCGAACCTACTCAAACAAAAACCGGATCTGATCGCGCCTAGGGGGTCCCCTAGGGCGTCGGCTATCCGGGTCGGGAGGTCCTAGAACGACTACCTAGGGAGGGTCCTAGCTGAGTCAGCGTTCTGCTCGGACTATACTCGGAGCGAGCATGGCGTCCCGCTCGACCGGAGTCTCGATGGCTGGCAAGATCCTGATACCCCTTCTGGATGGCACCTGGAACGACGCTGACTACGGTCTTTTTGATACCAACATCGTTCGGTTGCGCGAGAGAATATCCGCCAACCTTGATCACGCGTCGTCGACTGCCGCTCACGCCGGTGCCGGCGTCCAGGCCTGCCAAGCAGACGGTTTGAGAAACGTGATTTTCTACCAGAGAGGCGTCGGCACGAACGCGCTGGATCGTCTTCGCGGCGGCGCATTGGGCGTCGGCCTCAATCGCAACGTTCGCAATGCTTACGGTTTCATATGCGCAAATTTCGAGCCCGATGACCGGATCTTCGTATTTGGATTTTCCCGGGGGGCGTTCACGGCAAGGTCGCTCGCCGGCTACATTGCAGCAGCGGGTATCTTAACGCCGGACCAATGCTCGCCGGAGAACGAGTCGCGCGCCTGGTATTACTACCGCAGCCGGCCCGCCGAGAGACTCTCCGGGACCGCGAAGGTTCTTAAAGGACTGGTGCACAAGGGGATCGATGCCCCCATCACCTGCCTCGCAGTTTTCGACACTGTCGGATCGCTGGGCGTACCATTCAAACACTTCTCGCGCTTCAATCGTGCTAGGTATGAGTTTCACGACGTCTACCTTTCGGACGTCTCGCGGGTGAATTTGCATGCCATCGCGATCGATGAGCATCGCTGGCCGTTCGAAGCGAGCCTATGGAGGAAATCGAAGTTCGTCTCCCTCTCTAACCGGACCGAGCAAACGTGGTTTGCGGGGGCGCATAGCGACGTCGACGGGGGAAGCATTTCCGCTTCCGCGAGGGCTGCCAATGAATTGGATGACATATCGTTGGAGTGGATGCTGCGACGCATAAACGACCTGCCTGAAACGAAAACCTTTTTCCCCGTACCGCCGCAAGCGCTGGATCCCGAAGTTGCCGTCTCAGCCGATCAGAGGGAAACCCGCAACCTCCTGTACTCGGTTCAACCTTTCGCCTACCGAGCTGTAGGGAACGTGTAAACGCCTCCCCGTTTCTGGACGTCGACGATCGGTCACGACCGACACAATCCGGCGCAAAATCAGGCGCTCCATGTTTCCGCCATCGATAGAATCGGGCGGGAGATCCGCATCGAAAGCTGCGCGAGCCGATACGCGCCGCAGAACCTGATCGCATATCTCGAAGCCTTCCAAAGGGAGCCGGGCATGCGGATGCCCGTCATTGGATGGGACGGGCACCCAATGCCCGAAGGTATGGCCGCCGAACTCGTAGCGACCGCGCTTGCGGCGGAAAACCGAATATGATGCTCTTCATCATTCTGCTGGCCGTCATCTTCGCCGCGGGCGGAGTTTTCTGGGCGTGGTGGTCGATTCTTCAACGATAGGCGATGGGTGCACGGCCATGGCGCCAAGTCATATCTTGTCGAGCTTCTACGCCGACGCCGCCGGTATCTGTCGGTTATCTGACTGGTGCTTTGAATACCGGGGCGCAGCGCGTCGAGCACCGCGGAGTCTGTCTCGCCGGCGGGATCGGTCTCCGTGCCGCCCGACCGGGATTTTGCAGGGCCCCATCCCGGGAAGCTCTTCCTGGGCGAGCGAATAGATATCGGGAGTATGCAGTCTCTCGTGGAAGAGGACGAACCGCCGATGCTGCCTATTCGAACAGATCGGGATTGAAAGCTTTCTCTACGGAGGGAGCTCCGTGAGAAGTGCCCGGACCGGTTCCTCGGTGTTTCCAGGTGGCGGCGCATCCGTGGGCGGCGGGTGCGGATAGAATTGCTTGAACTCATCGTGCGCCCGAAGGGCTTCGGGACGGTATGCCGCGACTTCGCCGCGCGCCTGGTCGATGACCGTCTTCAAGGCGAACCTCGTCTTTACGGTATCGTGGACCTTCGCGTCGTGCAGGACCGCGCGCCTGATGATCTCGTAGTTGGCATTGGCCAGCAATCCCCGGAATGGACGAGGCAAGCGCTCCCGGAACGCGTCGATCGCGTCCCGCGTGGCCGAAACCTCGCTGTGTTGCATGCCGGTCGGATCCGGGTAGATGTGCAACGGCGTGCCGGTCGTGCCCGTGCCTGCAACCGCCGCGCCGTTCACGGTAACCGGCCCGTATCTGATTGGATGCGCCAGTGACAGCGTTTCCCCCAGCATCCACTGCAGCGCGATGTCGGAGAGCCGCGATTCGGCCTCGGGGTAGCTGCCGCCTATGTCCGAATGGTTGCCGGCGAACCACCGCTGCGATAGCTGGATGCTGTCGGGTTGCCCCCACGCGACGCGGTCGAAATCCTTGCGACGTTCGTCGATGGCATTGGCCGACCGCGCAGTGACGACATACTTCGACAACAGCCGATCGAAGTTTTCCGACTTCCACTCGGCCTGGTGCGAACGTTTCTCGCCCGGCTCCGGAAAGTCGTGGATCGTCTTCGTGTACTGCGACCGCTGCCGGTGGAGATACCAGACGATCGAAATCGAAACGAACGTCGCGGTTAGAGCCAGCTCGGACCACCAGAAGCCGACGTCGAAGACGTAGGCCACGGCCAGCGACGGCACTATGCCGAGCACGGCGGACACGACGGAGGAAGCGGCGCCGAACAGGACCGCAAGCCCTGTCTGGATCAGCAACCGGCGCCTACCGCTTGCGCCGAGCGCCGCGACCGTGTCGAACACGCCAACGAAATGCGCTGCCGCGTTCGATCGATCCCTGTCGGCGTCCTCGCCGACGAAGTTCGAACCGTACTTGAGCCGGAATCTGCGTGCTTGTTCGTCCCGCTCGGTCTCGTAGTCGCCGCGCGCATGGCCGGCTCCGTGTTCGTAGACGGTTTCGACGGCCTCCTTGGCGATGTCGCGGACCTGTTTGCGATAGCGCAGCAGCGGTTCCGACCCGGCTTTGGTCGGAATGCCGCAGAGCATGATCGTATTTGCCAGGCAGCGGACGGTGTAGGCGCCGCGGCTGAAGCCGATCAGGTAGATGCGATCGCCCTCCTCGTAGTGGTTGAGGACGAATTCGTAGCAATCTGCCATGTTTCTGGTGATGCCACGGCCGGTGACCGACTGAAGGAGTTTGTCGATCCTGCGCACGAAGCCGGTGAGCCCGCTTGCGCCGCTTTCCGTTCCAAGCCCGGGGTCGTAGAAGCAGACCTGATCGGCGGGATCGATCGCGTTTTCCGGATGGATGCGCGAGGCGCGGTACATCTTATAGACGTTGCTGATCCGCTGTTCGACCCGGACACCGCCGTCCTGGCCGGTCCCGTCGGAATAGACGACAATGTTCTTCGGCATCGTTTCTCTACGCCTCGCGGGATAATCGCATCTCAGGTCCTGTCGATGACTAGGGTTGGATGGCGATACGACCAGTGAAGATCGCATCATAGCCGTCGACGATGAACGCGCAAAATTGGGCACCGATCCTGGTCATCGAGGCTGGACCACCTATTTGCGCTGACGGGCCCAAGCCATGGGCGCATAGATTCGCGGAGCAAAATCGGCACGGACGGCCACTTCGTCGCATTGACCCGCGAGGGCAAAATCCGCTGCCGAACATGACACTTCGATCGATGGACTCCCGTCGATCGACATATCGGAAGCTAGGAGATATTCATCCCGCTGTCGGTCGATGCCTGCAAGCGCTCCGAAGGCGTAGAGCCACACGACGGCGGTATAGAATATAACATCGAGACGGACGACGGCGAGGGCCGTGGCTGCTGGACGTTCGCCGCGTAGCGGAGACGGACCGTACGCAGCCGATCGATGATCGTGCATGTGTCGGAACCCATGCACGGTCCCTCCGTTGCCGTCTTTCAAACGGAGAGAAAACAATGGCTAAAAAGGCCAGGAAGTCCGGTAAGAATGATCTTTGGGATAAGGCGGAAATCCGCGACGCCTCTCCTCCGCCGCTCACTCGGGACGAGCCCGCCTTGGAGAGCTCCGCCGGACTGAAATCTTTGAGTGACGCGGCGACACTTCGTTAACGATGAATTCGCGTTGTCCTGTCATCTGCCGTTTCTCGTGCTATGTGATAAATCACATAGATGTCTTGGAGAACGAATGATGGAAGCGAAGTTCGCACGGAGGCCGCGGGACGACTGGATAGTTCCGGAGAGGTCGGGGGCGTCGAAGGACGGACGGTTCGCAAGACCCGCACTTGTCCGGACGGCGCCGGGTCCCGAAGCCGACGGCAGGGGCCTTCCGTATCGGTGGCCCCGGGGCCCACCATCCGGCGGGTGGACCCCGCGGCCCGGAAGACGAAGGCGACGAAGGCGACGAAGTCGATGTCGATGTCGATGGATGTGGGAGCGAAGGTGGCGGCGTCCGCCGCGGCTCCGAAGACTGGGAGCGGACTGATGCAGAGGATGAATAGCAAGCGGTCGGAAGGTCGGTACGCGCAGGAGGCTTCCGCCGGCTTGCCGCCCCGCATCGTATCGCGCCCCGAGCCGGCGCTGTGGTCAGATGAAGAGTTGATGACACTTCAGGAGGCGGCCGCGTTGTTCTGGCCGATGGGGCCCCTGACCACGACGTCGCTGCGGACCGCCGTTCGCGACGGGAAGCTGGAGATCGCGGAGATCGCCGGCAAGCTGCTCACCAACAAGTGCTCCATCCGGAAGATGTCGCTCTGCGGCGTGCGCGCGGCCCCGGTGACGGAAGAGACGTTCGACGCGGAAGTCTCCCCTCGCCCGGCGACCGGTCTTCCGCGCAGCGTCGCCGAATATCGCCGAATGGTGGCCGAAGGACAGATCTGACCGTTGCGGCTCACCGCTCGCGCGGCTTCTCTCTTGCCTCGACCGTCTGCCCGCGGACGTGGGCGGCGACGATGGCGTCGCGGGACAAAAGGACACCGAGGCCTCCCATCCGTCTAACGAAGGCCTCCTGACGCTCGTCGGGACGCGCGTTTCCGGCCTCTTTCCTGAGGATCGAATACTGCCGATCCCGCTCTTCGCCGGTCGGCGGTGGCAGGAGGTGGCGCGCCCGGAGGCCCGCCTTCCAATCGACCCTCATCTTTCCGAACGGCTTCAGTTCGATATTGATCAGTTCCGCCGCCTTCTCGCGATCCAGCTTCTTCAGATCGACCATCTCCATGATGAAATCGCCGTCGTCGTCGAGGACCTTCCGGCGGAGAGCCTCGACGTCGGTGGCCGCCTTCCAGTCCGTCGCGTCCACCCCCTTCAACCGCCGGCGTTCGGCGTCGGTCAGGGGAGCATCCTTCTTCAGTTCCGCCTTCCGGCCGTCCGCGATGCCTTCGATCTCCCGGCCCCTCTGCCGCAGCCAATGCAACTTCTGCTTGGCGGCTTGCGCGGGGATGTAGAGCCGGTGGCGTCGACGGAAGTCGCGCAGGAATTCGCGCAGGCCGTTCGGCGCCCCGCGGGCTTCGAGTTCGCGCAGGAACGTCTCCATGCGGGCGATCTCCTCGGCACGGGTGAGTTTGACGCAGGCCAAAGGCAGATCGCCTTCGCGATGGAGGGATGCGAGGTCGCTCGCCCTCTCCGACGGGATGCCGAGGATTTCCGCGGCATCGGTCAGTCTGAGCTTGCGCGCGTCCACGAGGTCGAAGACGAACGCGCCGTGCGCCGCGAGCGCGGTGCGGATCCGGTCCTGCGTCGCGCTCCAGCCGCCGCCGGTGGACCGCGACCGTGCGATGGCGTCGAGCCGCGCCTGCTCCGGAACGGACGGCGCGAAGTAGAGCTTGGTCGCGACGACCCCGGCGTTGCGGGCCCCCGGCAGGGCGGTCAGGGCGCCCCTTGCCACGTCCTCGCGCAGCGGGACGTCGAAGCGCCCGCGCAGTTCGCGGATGAAGTCGGCGTCGGAAAGGCCGGGACGCCGGTCGGCGGCCCGCGAATTGACGAACTCCTGCCAGGCGAGGCTTTCGTTCCGCGTCAGCGACGGTGCCAGCCAATGGTCGAAGACGCCCGCGATGTGGTCGCGCTTCATGCGGACGAACTTGGCGAGCCCTACGCGCAGCAGCCCGGCGCCCCGGTCGTTGTCGATCACCTCGTCCACGACCAGTCCGAACACGAACGGTCCGTGTTTGCGCAGATGATCGACGCCGCCCGGGTCGGATGCGTCGCCGCCGCCGGCGGCCGCCCCCGAAGCTTCGATCCGTGCGATCCTGACGGCCTCCTCCCGCGTGGCTTCGCGGGCGGTGCCCGGCTTCCTCGGGAGTTTCGCGAGCGGATCGCCCTCCTGCGCGTCGACCGTGCGCGCGATGCGGGAGAAGTGCTTCGCGCCGATGCCGAACGCCTTCGCCAGGATCCGCCGTCCCTCGGGGCCGGCGGGCAGCGTGTCGGTCAGGTCGTCGCGGTGCCGGCGATAGATGGCGGCGCACTGCGCGTCGCGCCTCGTCGCGTCCCGTTCCCACGCCGTCGAGGCGATGTCGAGGCGGACCGGGTGGTCGTCCGCGAGCCCGTCGGCACCGCCCGCAACGCGGAAGCAGGCAAGGTAGGACGCCGGCAGACCGGTTCCGAGCGCCTGGGCGGCCGCCGCGCTCTCGGCGCCGCCGAGATCGATGGTGGCGTCCGGGAAGAGATCGGTGCGGTCCAGCACGAAGCGGTGCTGTTCGGGCGTCGGCGCCGGTTTCCGGCTGCGCGCGTCGAGACGGGAGAGGTACAGATCCATCGTCTTCGCCTCCGCGGCGGCGACCCGGTGGTCGCCCCGCGCTTCGTCGGATGCGGTCGCGAAGAACGTGTCGCGGAAGAACCGCACGGCGTGTTTGGCGAGGCACCCGTCGAGGCCGAGCGCTGTCCCCGCGTTCTCCATGTGCTGCTGGTAGGTGTCGGGGGGCACGGGCGAGCCGTCGAGCGACACGATCAGCCTGTCGGAGGCGGTGGTGGGCCGCGCCTTCTTCCACATCGCGACCAGCTGGGCGGCGACGGCGGTGATCCGCAGCGTTTCGTCCTTCCGGCCCACCGGCACGGTGACGAAACGCGCCTTGCCGAGCGGCAGGGCGTCCGCATAGGTCATGCCGGCGACCGCGGCGCACGGAACCGCGGCCAGGGCATGGAGCGCGAAGCCGGCGACGATCCCGAGCGGAGGGATGTCCTTGTCCTTCACCGCCTCCGGCCAGAATTCCGGGCGCAGCAGCATGCGGACGTCGCCGGCGCTCAGGCCGTCCTGGCCTGACAGGGGACGGAGGGCGGTCGTGCCGCGCGGCCTACGCATGGACCTGCTGCTGCGGCGACGACATCGCGGTGAGGTGGCGCAATGCGGTTAGCTTGAGCCGGTCGTTGTAGAGCAGCCGGCGCTTCGTGGTGCCGAGTTCGCACTCTCCCGGGGACTCGAACCACGGACGCAGATGGACGTAGTAGGTCCACAGGGTGATCATGGACGTGGAGAAGGCGATCTCGACCTCGTTCGCCGGCATGCCCGCCCTGACCGCGCACGTCACGCCGCTGTGTTTCAGCTGGTGCGGCTTGGCCTTGGGAAGGGCGGCGTATTCCCGGACCTCGTTGAACAGCTTCTGCATGCGCTTGCCGGTGTCGCCGGACCGTTCAGCGTCGAGATCGGCGATCGGCCGGCCCTCCTCGTCGTGGACGATGTGGATGAACAGACCGGGGTACTTCTCGCGCATTTCCCGGTCCTCCCTCTTCCAGCGCAGACTGAGTTCCTGCAGGGATCCGAGCAGGTACGACGTCCCGCGACGCTTGTTGGTGATCTCCGCGCGGCCGCCCTGGCGTTCGATGTAGTTCTGCTCGGGATTGATGTGTCCGAGGACGTCGTCCGCGAACCAGGTGAGGAGCAGGATGTTCTTATGTCGCGTTCCGCCGTAGAAGTAGATCAGCATGAAGCGGATGACGCATTCGAAGCGCGCGCGCTTGTGGTGGTGGCCGGTCACGTTGCCGGCGGCGTCGTAGATCCGGCCGCGGGCGGCCGAGATCAGCCTGACGATCTCGTCGACGGTGAGATAGTCGACGCCCTGCCGGCGCACCTTGGGAATGGCGATCCTGATGGGATCGATGCGGTTTTCGCCGCTGCAGTACCAGTTCACTACCATCACCAGGGTGATGACGCGCTTCCTGGCGGTGGATTTGGCGACGTAGCGGATCTCTGCCGGATCGTCGTGATCCGACCCTTCCTTCTTATGGTCCTTGAGGGTCCGTTCCGTGACGTGTTCGAGATACTGCTTGCCGGTCGTCAGCCCGAGGTCGTCGAGGGTGTTGCCGCCCATGAAGTCCTCGAGATGCGAGAGCTCGTTCTCGATCGCGGCGTGACGGTTGCGCGCGAGCTCGTCCGCACCGGGCCCGGGCTTGTGTTCGACGAGGTAGACGGCGAACATCTCGGAGATGGTGACGTCTTTCTTGAGCACGCGCCCGAGCACCTTGCGCACCCGCTTCTCGACCATGACGGCGAGCTTGGCGTTCGCGCCGACGTCGTCCATCCAATCGCCGCCCGTCACCGGGCAGTCCGTGCTACGGCGGTCGAACCCGTCCGTCATGTGGATCCAGTCGCCGCGCCTGTACAGATGCGGGCCCTTGCGCTTCCGGCCGGCGCCGCTGCGGCGCAGTTCCGACAGCGCGACCGCGACGTCGGCGATCGAGCGCGCCCGCGCGATCGGATGGCCCTTCCAGACGAGGAACCGGGACGTCGCCTCCACCCAGTCGATCTCGCCCCCGGTGACGGTGATGCCGCTCTTGGGCACCAGGCCCTTCGGCATCTTGCCGAGCGGTCTGCACTCGACGGGTTCCGCGAACGGCGACACCAGCGCCATCTCGCTCGCGGACAACCGCTCCCCGCCGCGCTTCGAAGCCGGAGCGCGGACCGCGGCGATGATCGGCAAAGCCGGATTTCCGAACCCCTGCAGCGTGAAATGCTGTCCCATCAGTTCACCCGGTCGGTCTGGTTGCGGAGGTCTTCGGCCCGGATCCGGCCGGGACGCGGGGGTGCCGGAGGCAGCGGGCGCGGTGCCGGGTCGTGTGGACGACCCGCATGCACGTGCGGGGCGCGCCGCGCGGCGCCGGAGTTGATGATGACGCGATGTCGACCGATCTTGACCATTGCAGCTCCTCGGGCAAGAATGAACAGTGCTACTCAGCACATATTTAGTGGTGAGTAGTACGGATTAATGTCACGAGTCAATGAAGGTCCGCAGATGACGCCTGCCGAGATGGCGCGAAGGTTAACGGAGGCCCGGGACATCGGGCTGCCTTGGCACATGCTTGCCGACACTCTGGCGGCGGCGACCGCCGCAGCCGGTGCCGGAGAGGCGCCGGCGATCCTGCGGCAGGCTGCCCGCGAGACCGGCGTCTCGCCGATCATGCTGCGTCGGTACGCGCTGGCGCTCGAACGCCTGGGCGCCATCGAACTGGAGAACGCGCTTCCGCCGACCAGCCTCGTCTCGGGCGCCTTCGCGCCGGTGGAGGCGGCGCTGCGCCTCCATTCCCGCGACGCGGCGGAGGGCCTCGCGGCGCTGCAGGCGCTCAAGCAGCGCCGCACGACGTTGCGCGAGATACGAGACCGCCTGACCAGGGCGGGAGCGCCGGCGGAATCCGTGGCGGCCGCCCGCCAGGCCGCGGTCCGCGACCGCGGGCTTCTGGTGGCCAGATGCGAACCGATCGTCGCGGTCGAGGTGGCACGCCTGTTCGGCGGCGGCACGGCGACGCGGCGGCGGCCGGCGGCGCGCTACCTGCGCCGCGTCGGGTTCGAATTCCGCGACGGGGGCGGCATGCTCCTGGGAGGCGCCGACCTCTATCTCGCCGAATCCGGGGGCCGCGACCCGCTCGAGACCCTCGCCCAGTCCGTGGTGCTGGCGCGCCATCTCCCCGCTTTCTTCGTCGTCGTGGGACCGGATCTGGAGGACGCCGACGCCGCGCGCGCCGCCGCGGCGCTCGACGCGATGGACGCGGCGTCGGTCGGCGTGGTGCATCTGAGGATCAACGCTCCCGCCGTGACCGTGCGGCCGGCGCGGACGACGCCCGCCTCGGTCGACGGATCGGACCGCTACGCGCGCATGCTGAAGGCCTTCGCGACCGGCCGCGCGTCTTTTCCCGAGACTTGATCGGACCTGCCTTTCCGCCTTCCCCTTTTTTGAGACGCTTGCGTGCCTGCCGCGGCGGCGCGTGCGTCGGCGCGTCGACACGTCAGCGTCTGCCGGGGTTGTTCGTCGCTTGAGCTGACGTTGTTCGGTCAGGCCGACAAACGCCGTCGCTCTGATCCATTTTACTGTCGGCGAAAATACGACCAAATTGTGGCGCACTTTCGCTCCGCCACAATTGGGCGAAATAAGGCAGGGTGTGTGCAGGAATTCGTGCGTAAATCGGAAAACACCGGACCGAAATGAACGGTTTTGGATGGATGAAACGGGTCAAAACGGTCTTTAATTACCGCAAATTGACGAAATAAGGACTCCGATACCGGGTTCTCAGGCGAGTGTGGAAACACCCAGTTCGTTATAATACCAATTAAGCGATTGAAGTTGTTGTAGAAAATTTTTCGACCTGAAAAAGTGTGCAGGAATTCGTGCAACAATCAGCCCGCACAGAACCAACCAAGGTCGGTCAGGTCGATTAAACGATGACGGGAGGGCCATAACAGCGGAGTGAGACTGACAGCTACGGTCGTCGTGGCGCCCGAGTGGTCCGGGCTCGGCGACAGGAACGGTTTCCCTAAATCGGCAACGCCATCTTGTCGACGCTGGACTCGTCAATTCGCGGGTGATCTTCGGCAGACGGTGAGGTACCCCCGCCCCGCTTGGGTATTCCGGCGCCTACGGAACGTTGCCGAAATCGAGAGCGAAGCTGCGTGCCGATTTCGCCGCGATCTGGAGCCGGGCGCTTGGATACTTCGTTCTGACCGTTTCGATGAGCCGACGTCGATCGGCCTCGCTAGATCGGCATCCGAGATAGACGCCAGTCAGTTCGGTCGAACGGAACGGGATATCCTCGGTCTGCTTCGAGTTTTCCCATCCGCCGAGCACGCGCCATTCGCGCTCGTAGGCCCAGGCGTCCGCCTTGACGTAGACTGCATTTTGGAACTGTTCGGGGGTCGAAAGAATGCTCTGCCCTGCAATGGCGCCGAACAACGCTTCTTCGTCAGCAAGGATAGGCATCGTATTCGAATACCGGACAGGCTTCGCAGCCCCCCAGGCGCTGACGTATTCACCCTCCGTGACGCACGAGAACTGGAGAACCGCGCCGGTATGATATTCGGCGTAATGCGACCACATCAGCAGGTTGTCGGCCGTCTCGGACAGGCAGAGGAGCTTCCGCCGGCCGATCACCTTGCGCAGTTCGTCGTGCAAGGCCGGCAGGCTGCGCTCCAGCCCGAGGATCGTTGCGCTGATCGCAGGGCGGTTCTCATCCCGGATCGTTTTTTCCTTCACTCCGGGCATCAGGGTGCGAAGCAAAGCGGCATTGGCGTCGAGCGCGCTTCCCCCGTGAGGCTGGCATCGGCCGGCATACACGTCCACGAACCGTTTCAACAGGCGGTCGACGAGCGCCTCCAGACGGAATTTGACGTGAAGATCGAACTGAAGGTCGAAGGGGTCATTGAACAAGACGGGGGACGACCATCGCAGACTTCCGCTTTCGATCACCTTTTGGGCGGTGTCGGCCGTCGTGTACTTGAAGAGATTAACAGGTGGCCGGGACATCCGCTCCCTCTGTGGCAGGCATGTTGAAGCCGCCAATTCTATCGCCCGGGTCGTGGCGCGTGCATAGGCTTCTGGTCGCCGCGTCTGCCGCCACCCGCGTCACGAGAACAACGACGCGCTAGGGTAGTTCGACCTATCCACGACGTCGCCAGATGCAAGAACAGAGGGCCAAGTCCGAAAGATGCGGGCCAACCCTGCGCATCTGCGGGCAACCGTCCTCTCATTTCCGGAGCCAGGCATCGTATTTCTCCACCATCGTTAACCATGAGAAGAGCCGAACGAGCGCGTACCGACGTCCGACAGCCCTCCGATCGCGGCATCGTCTTCCTCGCTGAGCTGCGCTCCGCAGAACGGAGAAGGCTCGCTGCGACGGCTGCATTCGGCGTCGACGCGATCGACCGCGTCCCTGATGAACAGTGTTTCGACGCGAAGCTTGGCTTTCCACGGCTGCGCACCGACGGCGGTCCAGTCGAGAAATGCCATTAAGGCCCGCCCGCATGCGAGAGCGGACGACGGACTTTCAAGTATATCGCTCAACCGCCGACGCTCGGTCCCGATCTCGGACCGTCCGGCATCGATGCCGTCACGATCGATCGACAGCAGACGTACCAGTTTCCGCACGGTCGCTTCCAGCTGCGCCTTGATCGGGTCCTGACCGAGCAGATCCGGGCGGAGGATTTCGATCCTCGCTTCCTCCTCGACTACCGCGTTTCGGCCTTGCGCGAAATCATCCACCCCGGCCCGATCGGACGCTTCGAACAGCCGCCCGAATATGAGACTGTTGGACACGTCCTCGAATGCGGGATTGCGGCGAGTGGAGCAGAGTTCGACCACGACCGCGCTCGTTCCGACACTGGTGATGCTTCGGTTGCGGTATCCGGTCCAGAGCGAGAGAAGCGGTGCGCCGTCACGGATGAAGATCCGTCCGTCCGACACGATCAGTTGGTCGGCGCCCCGGTTCAGCTGGGCGACGCGCAGTCGTCATGATCTCGTCGAAGGCGGCCTTCATGCCATAGAGCTTGAGCTCACCCATGAGGTCGAAGAGTTGAG
>NZ_JBXAMO010000039.1:0-17324 GCF_058800725.1 Tardiphaga sp. GW822-FHT04G09
GATTGCGAGGGCTCAATGCTAACGGATCTTTCGCGCCTCGAGCGCTGACCGCAATTACGTCATCGTGTTCAAATTTGGCTCTGACTTGCCGCTGTTCTTTCGTCTGGTGACGCGGGAGAAAAAACGCCGGACTGCGGACGCGTTGACTGCGGAGCCATCCATCACGACCGGAAAACGTGAAACGTAGCCAGCATCGACCAAGCCGGTGGCGCTTCACCTTGAGATTTTGATCGTGAGCACGAGGAAGCTTTGAATCCCTACGACAGCGTCGCTGACTACGCCTTTCCCCTCCCTTCGGTGCCAGCCTTTCGCTAATGAAATCATCGGATTCAACGTCTGTCAGCCGGGACATGAGGCTGAGCATCCCGGATGATGGTGTGGATGACACCCACTTCCCGGCATCAAGCGTGCCACAATTGTTGCAGAGGCAACAGCAAGGGGAGTCATCCACAATGCATCGACCAAGTGCATGGCGTTGATGCTGCAGGCAAGGTCATCGTCCGCAAAAAGCTCCGCCGATCGGAACTGATCGATTTCTTCAAGAAGCTTCCCGCGTGCCTGGTTGGTATGGAGGCTTGCGGTACAGCGCATTATTGGGGACGTGAATTGTCCCTGCTTGGCCACGATGTTCGTCTGATGCCGCCGGCTCACGTGAAGCCTTATGTCAAACGGGGCAAGAACGACGAGGTCGACGCCGAGGCGATTTGCGAGGCCGTCACCAGGCCGACGATGCGGTTCGTCCCGATCAAGACCGCTGAACAGCAATCGATCCTGATGCTGCACCGGACACGTGATCTGCTCGTGCGCCAGCGCACCATGCTGGTCAATTCGTTGCGGGGGCAGCTGGCCGAGTTCGGGTTGATTGCACCCCAGGGCATTTGGCGCATTCCCGAACTCCAGGCGTTGGCCCACGACACTGAAAGCTCGGTGCTGCCTGATCCCGCGCGAGCTTGCGCCGAACTGATCTTGATGCAGATCGAGGATTTGCAAGCGAGGATCAAAACGATCGAGCGAACACTGATGGCTCGCCACCGTGCGAACGAAATGAGCCTGCGGCTGGCAACGATTGCTGGCGTCGGCGTGATTACGGCCACAGCCATGGTCGCAACCGTCGCCGACGCCAGCGCATTCAAGTCCGGGCGTCACTTCGCAGCTTGGATCGGTCTGGTGCCGCAGCAAAATGGAACTGGCGGCAAAGTCCACCTCGGCCGGATCTCGAAGAAGGGCGAGCCTTACTTGCGACGCCTGCTCGTTCTCGGCGCAACGGCCGTAGTCCGCTACGCCCGCAACAAGCCGGACTTTGCGGGTTGGGTGAACGCGCTGTTGGCACGAAGACCGGCGCGCGTCGTAACGGTCGCGGTGGCGAATAAGCTTGCGCGCATCGTCTGGGCGATCATGCAACGCGGCGGGTCATTCCGGGAGAGATCGTTCGGCATTGCCTGAAGCGACTTGCTCACGAAAGTGGCTTGCCAACGAAGAGCCGAAAAATATAATTCGATTTACGATCACACGAATTGGTAGGAGCGACAACGACGTAATGGCATCCGGTCGATAAACCGAGGATCAGGACGCCCCGTACCTGTGCACGGACTTCGAGTCCGTTAACGATGATTGGGACCCGATCAGCGGACAGCCATTAAGGCCCGCGGTTCATATGATGATCCGCACCATGAGGCCGGACAGATGACCGCAACGACCAACTGCCGCGACGTCGAAATAGTTCTTGCCATGTGGGTGTCATCCACAGATGCACAGGTGTGCCCCAAATTATACTAGTATTTTAATAGTAAGCTGACTAGTAACCACTAGTTACTCTAGTTCTGGCTAGTTCGGGTTTTGATGCCTAGGTCTTGCGTCATGACCTTGGATCTCAAGCGGCTTCGTGCCGACGCCGCAAAATTACAGACCACGCAATCGAAGCGCGTATCCATGCGCGAGACGACCGGGACCACCAAGGCGATACGCGCTGCTCTCCCGGAAATCTACAAGCTGCGCGATCAAAAAACTGAGTGGTCCGTCATCGCGGCTGCCTTGGCCGCCCAAGGCGTCGTCCAGGGCAAGGACCGGACTCCGCTGACCACGAACCGGCTGACGGCGCTTGTTCGTCAGATCGAACATCAGGCTGAGAAACGGCAAGCCAAGCAATTGAACAAGAAGGGCTCGATGGCACGGCCACGCAAAAATGCATTGCAAATTAGGCATCTATCCCTGTCACCCGATTTGAAGGCAGATACGCGTGCGGCCGATGAGCGGCCGTCTCAGAGCGAAGACGAGATCCGGCGTCTTGCCTTTGAGCGCGTTCAACGGATGACAGAGAAAGACTAGTACCATGCCGCGTATCCTTTTTAGCAGCCAGGAGAAGGGCGGAGTCGGCAAGACCCTCATCGTCCGCGCACTCGCCGAAGCAGTCGAGGGCGCGCCCATCATTGAAATCGATGCCAGCCACCGGCTTCTCGAACTCGAGGCGCGGGTCAGCTTCTTTCAGATGCGTGCCGACCGCGAGGCAATCGAGCGAACCGGGGGCCGTGCCGCCCGTGCCGAGTTCGATGCCGTGCTTGAGGCTCTGTCGAAAGCGACGCTGCCGACGATCGTCGATGTGGGCGCCAATACCTCGGTCTCGTTGTTCACGATGTTGGCCGATGTCGCGCCCGAACTCGCCGCCGAATTCGCGGTGTGCGTGGTCGTGACCAATGAGCCCGGTGCTATGGTCGAGACGCCCCGACTCCTCGCTCTTGCGAAGCCCTGGACTGCGGCGCGGTTCGTTGTGGAGAACCGGCTTCATGGCAATGTCGACCCAAAATGGCT
This sequence comes from Tardiphaga sp. GW822-FHT04G09, assembly GCF_058800725.1. Classification (NCBI taxonomy): domain Bacteria; kingdom Pseudomonadati; phylum Pseudomonadota; class Alphaproteobacteria; order Hyphomicrobiales; family Nitrobacteraceae; genus Tardiphaga; species Tardiphaga sp. GW822-FHT04G09. The sequence continues at coordinate 2,806 of NZ_JBXAMO010000039.1, forward strand.
CAAGGCCAAGGCGGGCGACGCCACCGTGAGTTCGCTGGAGGCCCAGTCGCTGGAGGACGGCGCGGAGGGCTATCTCCAGGCTGGCGGACTCGCGATCGTGGATCAGCTGAACCCGAATAAACTGCGCGAAGCGCACGGGATCGGGCCTGGTCTTCGCATTCGGCGTGATCTCGCAAAGTTCCGGCTGGAAGCGATGCGCGCGGTCAAACCCGCGGCTGAGTGGCTGGTGGGGTGACTCAAATGGCAAAGCCCTCGAAGATGCTGAATGCGAGCTATGAGAAGGCCGAGGCGGTAGCGACAGCCTCGGCCGAGGCCGTCGCGCAGGCCAGCAAGAAGAGGCTGTCGGCGCTCCTCGCTCTATCGCGTCAAGAAAGGTTCGACCATCTGCAGGACCCTCTGCTGACGCCTGCCGACGTATTGGCGTTGACGCAGTCGTTACGCACGGCGACGACACCGAAAATCCATCAGCCGGTTTTGCCGAAGCTCAGACGGTGGGGGCGCCGTCTAAATTTCCGCTTCCTTATTTCGCCGGCAATGATTGCATTGGTTGTTATGACCACCGCATACGCGGCCCTTGTCTGGTCCCGTACACCGACAAAGGTGACGGTGACGAAGACGGTTCAAGTGTCGTTATGGTACCCCGACCGCGGATGGGTTTTAGGATTCTTGGACCCTGGCATTCCCTGGTCGCTCATCCGCACTGAGGGGGATCAGGCGATTATCCGAAGCTGGGTGCCGCCAGCCGGATATCAGGAATTCGGCATACCGGCTTCGATCGTCAAACAGGCGCTCTGATCGTCGGGTACTATCGATCCTTTCGGAGGGCTCTCTGCGGATTTGATCCGCGCGCTGGCCCAACGGTTATCGAGAGGTCGTTCGGACGCCGGCCGGCTAAGAGCCAAGAGCAACTGAAAATGCGCGGGCCTGATGAGCATAGCGCCTGCGCTACCATCACGAAATGGGGACTGACCGATCGTCGTCTGTTAATCCAAGACCTATTCGTGACGGGCCTCCTCAACACCTAACGGATTGCGATGAGATGTTACGCGCGTCGGCACAGAAGGATCTGTCACCCCGTTCGCATAAATAGCATACTTGCGATGGTCAAAACCAATACGAAAGCCAAGCGAGGCGAAACCGCGTCCAAAGTCCTATAATCGCTGCCATCGAGTTGAGACCAAACGCGGCGTAGGCTTGCAACAAGCTGAGTATAGAGCATGGCTACCGCTCTCCGTTACGCATCAGCCTGCGGCCAGCGCAGTTTTCCGCGGCCGACGCGCAAGGCTTCCACCAGCCTGGTGTTGCCGGCCAATCTACCCGAGAAGAGGCTGGGCTTGGGATCGACAGCCGACTTCTTGAATGCGGCGACCCGCTGGTAGTCGGGCGTCGCCAGCCAGGTCCGCCCGTCACCTTCGTCGGTGACGATTCGATAGAGGCCGGCAGGCGGGTCGGCCGCGATGTCCAGCAGGCGCTTATAGTGTTCGACCGACCACTTCTGGATGCCGCCGCTGAGGGCTTCGGTGCGGAAGCGAGCCCATAGCGCGGCAGTGTCGGGTGTGGGCCAGTCGCCAGCGTCGGTGTAGGCCGTGATCTCGTCGGATTCGAGCCAGGCCCGCATCTCGGCGGGCGTGACGAAAACAGGCTTGGCATCTTCGATCGCCGCCATGGCCGCCCGCCGCGACGGAAGGCCCGCACGGATCAGCATTGACATCATGAATTGCGGGACGCCGGTTTCGACCGCCGCTGCGGCGCCGCCCGCCACCATCTGCGGCGACCAGCCGAGGGACATGCGGCGTGTACGGACAGCTTCCAACGCCCAGACTAAACGATAGGTGAAGGCCTCTTCGACAGCCCGCATGTTCTGCGGTCCGATCTTGGCGACGTCCTCGCCCGAGACCCAACTGCGCAGAACGGCTTTCCAATTCGCCGGCAGCGTGTTCGCCTTGTCGGGGATGAAGGGCCGCATAAACAGCAGGCGCTCCCCGAGGCTGCCAAGCGCATCGACGAGTTTGTCGATATCTCCGCTCAGCGCCGCTCCGTCAGCCCGGTCGAGGAGTTCGGCCAGCTCGTCGGCCATGGCGTCGATGGTGAGGCCAGCTTCAAGCCCGACGCCCATGGCGAAATGTCCGCGCCGCGCCTGCGCCGTGGTGGTCTTCCAGATGAGATCGGCGCGCGCCACAAACACTTTCTTGTGCAACGGGGCGACGTCCTCCTCCTCGCGGGCGATCTGGCGGGCCCAGAGCGATCCCTTGAGCGCCTCGTCCAAGAGCTTCGGTAGCTCGGCGCGATCAGAGTCGAGTGCTTCGATCAGCCCGAACACGGTCGCATCGAGACGCTCGACGATTTGCGAAAGCGACTCCTCGTCAATGGTCTCTTCCTCATCATCGCCGCCGTCTTCATCGTCATCGCTATCGGTGTCGTATTCCGCGCCTGCCGCCAGGCGCTCGGCGACCTCGGCTTCCTCCTCGGGAGATCTCCAGGCTTCACGGGCATTGGCGAGATATTCCCAGGCATCATCGCGATCCAGGACACCTTCGCGGGACAGACGCTCAAGGATCACGGCGACGATCTGAATGAGGCCACTCTTTAGTGTGCGGGCCTTGGCGGAGGCGACCAGCTTTCGCCACTCCTTCTTTCGCCAATCGATCTTATCGAACATGACATGGACGATGAGGCCTTCGACGTCCACGAAGGCGCGGCCAGCGCGGCCAGCGACATTCGCGAACTCCTCGCCTTTGATTTTCTCGGACGCCCGATACAGCGCTGGCACCAACAGGACGGCGGCGTTCAGATTGAGGCCCTGCGACAGCGTCGGCGACGCGACGATGACCTTCAGGACACCGTCGGACAGAAGGGCCTCCAGTTCACGTAAGAACGGGTTTGGCAGCCGGCCATGGTGGATGGCGACGCCCGCCTTCAGGCAAGCGACAGCGGGATGGTCCTCGCCCAACCATTCCTTGCCCACCTCCAAGGCACGCGCGATCGACGCTTCGTCATCCAGCAGCGAATCCAGATAGCCACGCTTGCAGAGGTCCACGACCTGCTTGCCGTAGCTCTCGACCCAATTCGCCTGGGTGGAGAAGATCAGGGTCCGCTTGCCCTGGCCTGCGAATTCCCAAGCCGCGAACAAGGCGAGGTGCGAGTTCTTGCGCGGATAGGGCTTCTTCTCCTTCCCGCGCGCTGGTTTCTGCACGACGAATTTGTCGAGGAAGGGCCCGTCGTCGTCAAGATCGAGCCGGAGCAATGCGTCCTTGCCTCGCCAGGAGAGCGCGCCGAACCGCTGCCGTGTCGGGCGCCAGTCGGAGCGCACCGGCTCGCCCGGTTCGTCGGAGCGTATCCAGGCGGTGAGATCATCCAGCTCATCGCCGCTCGGCAGGATGGCGGAGAGGCAGACGATGCGGCGTTCGCTCGCGTCGGGGCGCCGAAGTAGGCGCTGCACGAGCGTCTCGTAACGGATTTCGCGCTCGCTCGGGCCGATCATGTGGCCTTCGTCGAGGACGATCAGGCCGACATCATCGATCAGCGACGGATCGCTTCGCAGCGCGAAGTCGAGCTTCTCGGGTGTCGCGATGATGATCTCGCGGGTGCGCAAGGCGTCTTCGTCGCCAGCTGAAAGACCGCTGGCGCCGTAAAGGGACGAGACGCTGAATCCGAGGGGCGCGAAGGTCTTTCTAAAGGACCGCTCGGTCTGGGCCGACAGCGCGCGCAGCGGCGTCACAATCAGCACCCTGCGCTCCGACGACAGCGTCATCAGCGCGGCGATCTCGGCCACCCGCGTCTTGCCGGCGCTGGTCGGCAAAGCGACGACCAGATCGTCAGTAACGTCCGTGGAACGCTGGGCCGCTTCGCGCTGCGATGGCCATAGCTCCACCTCGGAAGTTTTTCGCGCGTAGAGCGACGAGATGAAGAGCCGTCGCAGGTCCGGGTATTTTTCCTCCGTCCCCGCTGGCGGCTCCGTCGGCAGGGTCTGGTGCAGCGAATGGTGCCAGAGGTCGTCGATCAGGTGGCGGCAGAGGTTCGAAATCCACCACAGCGGCACATTCTCCGCATTGTCCGCCAGACTGACCGCTGTGGCGAGCAGCGTCCGTGCGGTCTCGATCGGCTCGGGCTCGCCTGTCTCGAGCGCGAAGTCAAAGTGCGCCAGAGCCCGGCAGATCGTCGTGTTGAGGATGGTCGATAGCACCTCGTCGATGTCTGGTTCTTCGCCCCGTAGCGCCTCGGCGACCTGCTCATCACCATGAGCCCCATCGTCCAACCAATCGCGAACGAAGCCACGCAACTGGCCGAGATCACGTAGGATCAGGTGTCGAATCGCCGCTTCGCCCGGCGAGGCATTGAGATCGTCCGCAGTCTCGTTGAAGAGCGAATAGGCGACGGCTGAGAAGCCGGCGAGATGATAGGCCGCGGCAGCGATGGTGCGGCGGAAGCCGCGATCAGGCGATTCTGGATCACCATTGCGCACCAGGGCTTCGAAGGCGTTGGCAGCGCGCTCGAACGCCTTGCTGGTCAGATCCGAAGCGCCAGCTTGAGCACGGAGGGCCATCGCGCCCCGCAATAGGGCGAAGCCATGTTCGGCGAGATCGGTTTCGATTGTCGCGCCGAGGGGCGGCGCATTCGGTGGCAGCACGCCTTCCTCGCGCATCAGCGACCAGGCCGCGCCGCGATATAGGAGGCGCCCAAGGATGCCGTCGGCGGTCGCGGTCGCCAGGAATACCATCAGTTCATCAATCGTCTCCAAGATCTACCGCCTCCTGATATATGGCCGCGATGAAGTCCTGGTGATCTTCCACGTGGATGTTCACGACGTAATGGTCCCGGTTGCCCCCTGTCGCGTCGAGGTCCTCCTTCAGCGAGGCGTGCGGGCCGTTACCCGACACGGTGAAGATCATATGGTCGATACGATCGGCGCGAAGCGACTTCAGGCCCACCTCGTCACGGAGGCTGCGGCCCAGCGTGTTGTCGTCCTGATCGGTGCTCTCCAACAGGCGGTTGGCGACGAACAGCAGGGAGTCGGGCGTGCAACGGCCGTTGTCGCGATCCAGCACCTTGCGGGCGCTCGTGACTGTGGATTTTCCAAGAACCTTGTTGCTCTTGGCTTCGCCTTTCAGAAGCCAGAGCTTCTCTCCGGCCCCATCGTATCCGGCGCCGATGAAGTCATCGCCGCGCATGGCCATGTTGCGGCCGTCCTTATAGCGGAGACGGCGCACGGGAACGCGCAGACCGATCTCTTCCTCGACTAGCTCCGTTGCGAGAATCTCGCCGAGATCGCCGGACCGGCCCTTGGTGGTTTGCGGCATCGCTTCACTAAGAATCGCGGCGGCGACCTTGTATCCGAGCCGGTCCACGTCTTCGGCAATGCGTTCGAGTCGATCGTAATGCGAGCGGATGGTCTCGGCGAGGCCATCGCGAATTTCCTCGCGTCCGCCGTCCTTTTCGACATACGTCCAATACCGCTTCCGCTTGTCCTTTTTCTTCGTTGCTTCGCACCACTTCTTATATAGCCCCACGCGACGCTCCCTTGCCTGTCTTGTTCGTCAGTGCCTTTCCATTCCAGAGGCTCGACAACGGCACCGCCGCCAGCCTGTCGCCAAACGGCACGACGTCCGCGCTGTCGTAAAGGACGACGCCGAAGGCAAAGCGGTCTCCGCACGCCTCGGCCAAGGCCCGTAGGCCGCCGAAATCACCGGCTTTGACCGTCGCGCTCGCCTTGACCTCAATGCCTGCGATCATCCCGTCATCGCGTTCCAGCACGATGTCCACCTCGCGCCCGTCCCTGTCCCGAAAATGGTGCGGCGTCAGCCGCAGGTCCGAGGCCGTCATCAGCTTCAGAACCTCCGCGAACACGAAGCTTTCCAGCAGCGCGCCGAATGTGCTGCGATCCGCCTTGACCCTGTCGAAGGAAAGACCGCGCACAGTGGCAAGCAGGCCGGAATCGAGGAAGTGCAGTTTCGGGGTCTTGACGATGCGCTTCAGGGCATTGGTGAACCAAGGTTGCACCGTCGCGATCAGGAACACCTGCTCAAGCAGCCCGACATATCGCTGCCCCGTCTTGTGACTGACGTTGATGCCGGCGCCGAACTGCGAATAATTGACCAACTGGCCGGAGTGCTCGGCCAGCAGCCTTACGAATTTCGGAAGTTCCGTCAGCTTCTCGACATCAGCGATATCCCGCAGATCGCGCGTCAGCACCGATGTGAGATAGGATCTCGCCCAGTCCTGCCGCCGGCGCTCGCTGTCGCGGCTAATCGCTTCGGGGAAACCGCCGAGCAGGACAATCTGGACAAGATCGTCGCCCAGGATTGCCTCCCCCTGGCTCCGGAGCTTTCCTGCGAAGAGATGCTCCAGGAAAGTCGGCGTCCGGCCTTCGACCTCGGCCCTTGCGAGCGGCAGCATCTGGATGGTCTCCATCCGACCGGCCAGGCTGTCGGCGACCCTCGGCCAGCACGTTCGCCGAGCCGGTTAGCAGGAAGCGACCCGGCCGATAGTCCTCGTCGACGGTCTTCTTGATGGCCAGCAGCAGGTCAGGCGCGCGCTGGATCTCGTCGATGATGGCCCGGTCGAGGCCGCGGATGAAGCCGGCGGGATCAGACCGGGCGGCCTCAAGGACCGTTTGATCGTCGAGCGTGATATAGCTCCGCCCGGCTTCACCCATTTTTCGGACAAGCGTGGTCTTGCCGGCGCGGCGCGGTCCTACGATCAGGACCACCGGCGTATCAGAAAGGGCTTCCTCCGCCCGTCGCTCCACAAACCGCTCGAACATGCCGTCTCCGAATCCGGAAGATTGGAACTATTGGCGTCGGCTGATTGGGAGTCAATGGTCCGCTAATTGGAAGTATGTGAACCGCGATCTGGAAGCCTGGAGGGGAAGGCCTTCCCCCTGGTCGGCGCCGCAGTCGCCGACGCACCCCCTTCTGCGGGGATATCCCCGCAACACCCCTTTTAGAGTGAGAGTGCGGACCGGGTTTCCGTGACGGGTTGAAAGCTGGACAGAGGCCTCCGGCGCCCGTCGCGGAGATCCCCGATGTCCAGCAAGACCGCTTTGCCACGCCCCGGCCACGACCGGGCGACCCTCTATGACGAAATCACCGAGGGTTCGGCAAGCCGGTAGCAGGACCGGCGAACTGGTCGTCCGCGACAGTACTACCGGTCGCGAGCGCCAGCGGATTGTTCAGTCGCGCAAAGGCCGCTGCAAATCTAGGCAGATGGCCGCTGGCTGATGACGCCGGCCTTGGACATTCTACGGATGTACCCTATTCGAATTTTGATCGCACGTGTCCTGACAAGGGCGTTGACCGCCCTTGTCTTAACTTACCATGCGCTATGCCTTTAGATCCGCCCCACGGGCGGGACTTTGATGATCAAGTTCTCGAAGCGCGGGTCGTTATGGGCCACGGTTTTCCAAAGCCGCACGGGATGGCGGGCGTAGAACGGACTGTTCGGGAAGACGATGAGCTCCTTGCTGTCGAGCGTCGTAAGCTCTTCCTTCGTCATCAGCCGGGCTTCTTGCGTGGCAGTCGACGTCGTCGCTGCACCGTTTTGGCCCACCCCCATTGATTTGGACTCAACGAGCGCCGAAAAACTCCCCAGTGCTCGCGACCAGCGATCACTTTCCTCGGGATCGGTGGCGGGCACGTCGAACAGGACGACGATGTCGGCGGTGCTCATGAGCGTGCGCGCGCCGGATTCGCCGTAAGTTGTGACCATCTGTGCGCGGTCCTGCCAGATCGTCCACAGGCTGGCACCATGCCCGGGGAGTTCGCCACTGGCTTTGAGGATCGCATCGAAACGGCCGAGAGTGCTGGCCTCGTCGATGAAGATCACCATGCGCTCCGCGGGATGATGTTCACGGACCGTATCGAAGATATCTCCGAGCAGCCAGCGTACGAAGGGGGCCAGCGCCACATTGTCCCGGCTGGGGATAGCCACGAACAGATCGACATCGCCGCGCGCGAGATCGGACAGTTCGAACGAATTGCTCGTGACCATTTTGGCGGGCCGTTCGTCGTTCAGCCACGAAAATGCCTGTGCAGCCGTCGAGACGATGGTGTCGCGCCCCTTAGGTTCGCTCTCCATGATCATCAGAGCGGCTTGTGCTGCGGGCATCGCCTTGTGTTGCTTGAGACCATCGAGCAGATCTTCGTGCGCGTTCAACAACCGCAACACTTCCGGGACATTTGGCGACTTCGAATGCAGGGCGACAATCATGACGCCGACAATGAGATCGACAGCGCGATTGTTGAAATAGGTAGCGGCAGCATCACCGCCGCCGGTGAGTTCGGGCAGAAGAATTCTCGCGATATGCTGCAAGTAGAGGACGTCCTTCGGGTCGACATGGGCGAGCGGGTTCCAGCTATCTGTGCCACCCACAAGTCCCAGCGGATCGAGGCACCGCACAGTGCGTCCCAGTTTCCGCCGGCGTTCCGCCACTGCGCGATAGGCGTCGCCTTTAGGATCGATCACAACTGCCGGTCCGAGCCATGCCTCAATTTCTGGGTAGGCCAGGTTCGGGATCAACAGCCCCGACGATTTGCCCTTTCGCGGTGGCGCGATCGTCAGCAGATTGCCTTCGATCGAGACGCGCACGGCGTGACCACTGGTCTTGCTAATGCCCAATTCTAGGCCGGTGGTCATCTTGCCGACCTCAGCCGGCGTCGCCCATCGCGCCGCCCCATGGATGCCGATCGGATCGCGCTTGAGTGCGGACTTCTTGGTCCGGATCATCAGCAAAGCGAGAACGCAAAATGCGCCCACTGTGACACCGAGATAGAGAAGACCGCCGCCTGCGAAGTCCTCGGATCGCCTGGTAAGCATCGACCAGTATGGCGAAACAAGCTCGCCGACTTTGAACGTCAAGACATGGTCGATCCAGATCCTGGGCTGAATGGCGCTCGGCGGCCACGCTGCCGGGTCGGCACCATGTTGAGCCATCATGGCCAATGGATATCCGAAGAGGATGATACTCAACACAGTCAGGACGACAACGCCCAAATTCCATATCATGCGAAACATTCTAAACTCCACATCTGCAGCATCCCTTCGCTTTGCGCTCCGATGCTGCGCGGCCTCGTACTAGCGATCGTCAATCCGCATGTTATTTGTGGACATCCGATGCATGTCGAAGCTCTTAACGCGGCGAAGCGCGGAATGGCAGGCCTGAAAAATGCAATGCAAATTTGATCGCCGGTCTTGATCCCGTCGACTTTATTCGCACAGCGCTCAGAGCAAAGAAATGGCGCGGCCGAGATGGCCGCGCCGAAGCTCTTAGTCAGCGTTGCGGCGTGACCAGATCAGTGCATGTTCACCGTCTCGGCCTTCAACGAGGCTGGCGAAGATCGGGTTTGCAAAAGTCGGATCATCGAGGCGGACAAAGAAATATTCGCGCCCGTCCTTGCGGGCCTTCTTCCAGGCTGCACCAAGCTCGATGTCTCCGCTGAGGATGCGGAAGTCGGGTCCTTTGTCGGTGCGTGGCAGGGCCAAAAATTCTGCACCGATCGACAGCGACAGCGTCTTGAGGTTGCCGATGAAGCGGTTGTTGGTCTTCGTAAAGGTGCCGATGGTCGTCATGATCGATTTCCCGTTCGTTTTCGAGTGCCGCCTAATTGCGTTCTCGATGACGGCCCTGACGACGACAGGCGATCGACCTGCACCTTGAGGCCGAAGCAACGCGGAGGATGGCGGAAGCTGACCTTTTTGTCTCGCGCGAGGAGCCAAGCAAAGCGCGGCGGGGAAAAAGGTCGAGCGCCGCCGTTGCAGGGATACGATCGAGGGCAAAGCCCGACCTGTCGGCGATACCGTCCATCATCCGAGAACTCACCCAAGCGGAACCGACGCGGGAAAGCTCATTCGACCGCACCACCGAAGTCGGTCTTGACCGGAACGGACCTGCCGTCAGTCGCACTCGATCCGTGTGGAAGCGCATGCGCGGGCCGCTCCCCTACGGGACTTGCGTTGACAATCTGGAATGTGGCATGCGGAGATGGGCTGGCCAAACAGCACCGAGCGGACTGGAGCGCCGACGATAAGGCCAATCAGCCGTCGGTCTGTCCATGCGCTGACGTTATGGAATGTGATAAGCGGAATTCGATATGAAATCTGCTGTAAAAAAGCGTTCGGTTGCTGTTAGCGACCACAGGACAGGTGTTGTCCTCGATAATGAATTCTGGGATTGTCTCGATGAGATTGCAGCGGTCAAAGGCTTATCCATCAGAGTCTTGATATCTCAAATCGACGCCAGTCGCACCTCCAGTAATCTATCTTCGAAAATCCGCGTCTTCGTCCTCGATCACAACAGAACCGAACACCCGGCCCAGCGCGACTGATTTACGTCGAGAAGGAACGCTACGTGTATTACCAGCTCTCCGGAAACATCTGAGGTGCAATTGAAGGCAGGTCGGGCCTTAGTCCGACCTGCTGTTTGTTAGCCAACCTTGGTGGTCTGGAAGGCCACTACGATCCGCTCGAAGAGCGTGCGCGGCGGATAGATCACGCCGGCCAGCCTCAAGGCCGTCACGATCTTCAAGGCGCCCTCGAACTCCGTCAGCAGGATTGCCAACTCTTCGGGAGTGACGTGGGTCGCACCGAAGTCGTGCGGGATGTTGTCGTCGAACGCGTCCATCGTGACCTTGGTCGCGAACTGCCGGGCCCAGTCCACCTGCATGGGGTTGGGCGTTTTGCACGGCATTGCCATGCGCTGGAGCTCTTCTTCGAGCGAGTGGGAGACTGCCATGATCGCGGGGTGCACGGGCATGTCGTTGCCTTTCGGTTATCAGCAGGGCGGAATGCCGTGCTGTGCGATCGGCTTAACGCTTCCGAACAATGACATTCAATCAAACAAGATGCATTGCAAATTCGGTGTCGGACACTGTGCTGCTTATCGCATGAAGCATGATGAAAACCGGCGAATGGACGCGTGTAATACATTAAAATCGTGATCGGCGGACAGCTTTGACGAATAGCGATAATTTGACAGATCGATTTCACGCTATCTGAATTTGTCTGGTCCATAGGGAGGAGGTCGCTTTTGCGGCAATTCTTCGACCTTCGAGATCCTCGCAATCGTACCGGGATTAACCATCACCATGTCGCTGTCATCGCTGCGTAAAGCCGCCAGTATTTCGGACGAGATTGATAGCTATGACGAAAGGGAAATCCCCCCGGAATTGCAGGAGCCTCCCGAGGCGCGCCCGGGCGATGTGAACTACGTCCACTCGGTGTTCTACGATCCCGGCCGATTCGAAACGTTTCCCGACAGACTGGTGGCACAGGTGCGTGACGCCTTTCCAGATCAGCCATTGTGGCGGCCTGAGGCAGTGCATCCGGCAAGTTTGCACGGGCGCATGGTCGTTTACAGTTCGCTTCAAACCGAAAAATTTCTCCGAGACGGTTATGTCGCCGAGCTAGAGCCTCCGACCTTCAAGGGCGGCAAGGCGCCCAAGCGTTCGCCCGCAAGCCAGTTGGCTTGGGACGCGTTCTTGGTAAACGCGTCCTTTGCTGAGGCCATAGCCGACGCCATTCATAAATGCCACGATCAGTACGGTTTGGACCTCGTCTTCAAGAATCCCGTTGTCAGCGCTCTCGCGCCAATCGTCGGAAAGTTCGCTAAAGGTAAACCGAAAATCGGCCCGACCGTGCTTTGCAGCCATGGAAAACTATTGGTTGGTCCACGGGCTATCTTGGCGTTGCCAAGAGCCAACAGACAGGCAGTCATCGCTTATCCGGCGGAGCCGACAACAGTCAGCACGATATCGAAAAGTGGGCGCGAACTTTATAGCCTTTGGACAAGTGATAGTCGGATTGCAATTCGCCGGCGCGTTCTCAAAGAGATTCGTTCATGGCTTGCTCACCCGAATCTAGACTTTGATCCAGAGGGCGCTTTGCTGTGGGCGCTTCAGACCGTGGCCATTCTGCGTGTCCAGGCAACCGATTGGAAGGGACGTGAACGTCGCAGCTACGTACTCAGCCAGCGGGTCCGAATTGCAGATGGCGATCCAGAGCAGCGAACCAAATCTGAGGACGACCAGATCGAGTTCGCCAAGCTGGTGGACGGACTTCGTGGTCGCCGCAACGACGTCTGTCCGATCGAAATCAGGCGAGCACCTGTCACAGCCCGTGCTGACGTCATTTCTATGATGGCAGGTGGTATTGGCTTGGAAGACGAAGCGATTTGGCAAGATGATCTTGTCCATCGCGATAATCTCGCCCGCCAGAATCTCGGTAGTCTGGCCGCCTGGATCGGTCAGTTAAAGCGCTTTCATTGTGCCACGCTGAGCACTGGCCTCGCGCGATTGATCGAAGAGATCGTCACGGATTCTCCGAACACGCTTCTAGAACTGGATCTCACCGGGGATGATTGGTCGAGTGTAAACCTCGTGCGTGCTCAGTTGTCCGATCTCATCTGGCGCACTCTATTCGAAGCTGTGCTATACAATGATCGAGGCGTGACTGAGATCGAGGTCCGCTACGAATGGAATGACGTGCCTACCGAGCCCGCCGTGATCGTGCCCCCTCGAGCTGGACAAGATGCCGACGTCATTACCATCGCGGGGCCGCTGCTCGATCTATCGCCAGCGCGCCGTGCGTGGTGGCGGCAGCAGGTCGGGCAATTTCGTGCGATCGGCTCGCTTACGGTCTGATGACGGCCGAAGCATTTCAATCAGATCTCAATGCTCTTCAGGGAAGTCGGCCCATGGGTTCGACTTCTCAATTCTCCGACAAATAACGCAGCGAAAGTCGACCGAATACATACGGCGTACTATAAAAACGCGTTTCATGGTGGCGGGTAAAATTCCGGCATCGTTGCTGTGAAGGGTCTCTTACCTAAATGCATGCCAGGTCAAACATTTCAGCGCTGTCCATCTGAGCGAAGCGGATAGCTCCAATCAGGCTGACTTTAATCAGATCCTCACATCCACTCGTCGGCCCAGATACGCTGCGTCGACAGTCAGCTATCTGATCTAACCGGATGGCAGATTTGACCGAATATCTACGGCGACGGGAAAACGGCACGCCACATCGAGTATAGACAGCTATCTGACAAACGGGACGCTATTTCACGCGATCTTCTTCACCGTTTATCTTCCATCAGCTCTTTAAATTTTCGAAGTGATCGCGACATTTCATCGCAAATCTTGTGCAATTTTACGCCTGAAACAGCATTGTCGCGCTCGGTCAAGGTAAGAATCACTTCAAAAACGTTTTCGGAATGACAGGCCAGCAAGAGCAGGTGCTCGCCCCGCGGGCCGGACGATCCGTTTAGCCAATTCTTGATCGTTCGTTCGCTCGCGCCGGTCCACTGCCGCACCCTTTTGTTGGCTTGATGTGTTGGCCCGAGCTCGCTTCTCAGTGCTTGTCGAATTGCCCGCGCGTAGACGAGACGTGGCGTGTTTTCGCCGCTGCCATTGCGGAAAATTCTGCCCCTTTTAGGCAACATTCTGCCCATCCCTTCCAATTAGATGTGGAGAGCGGAAGATTGACGGCAAATAACTTTCGGCCAACGAAACCTTTCGGTGAAAATGGTTGGGAAATCCCTTGAGACAGAGCGATCCCGGAAAGAATCACGCGACCGATCCCGAGCGGCCGGGTCCGCCGCTGGCTCTCGTACGCGCTGCCGAATATGTTCGGATGTCTACCGAGCATCAAAAGTATTCCACGGATCTCCAATCGGAAACGATCAGGCATTATGCGAGCCAGCGTGGATTGACGATCGTTCGGACATATGCCGACGAGGGTCGCAGTGGGCTGAATATTGAAGGTCGCGTGGGCTTGCAGTCCTTGCTGGCTGATGTGGAAAGCGGGACCGCAGATTTCTCAGTCGTCGTTGTCTACGACATTAGCCGCTGGGGGCGTTTCCAGGATTCTGATGAGGCTGCTTCATATGAGTATCGATGCCGGGCGGCAGGGGTCAACGTCGCTTACTGTGCCGAGCAATTTGAGAATGACGGTAGTATCGGATCTGACGTCCAGAAGGTTGTTAAGAGGCGAATGGCGGCGGAGTACAGCCGCGACCTGTCAATTAAGGTCCACGCAGGCCAATGCAACCTGATCAGAAAGGGTTTCCGTCAAGGCGGTCCACCGGGCTTCGGCTTACGTCGGGAGTTGATGGATGAAAGTGGCAACTCAAAAGGCGAACTGCACCGCAAACAACATAAAAGTATTCAAACTGATCGTGTTGTTCTAGTACCGGGGCCAGAAGCGGAAACCGATATTGTCAGGAGCGTCTATCATAGCTTCGTCGCTGATGGGCGTACTGAGTCCGAGATTGCTGCAGGGCTCAACGAGAAGGGAGTTACCACTGACCTCGGACATTCCTGGACCAAAGGCACGGTCCATCAGCTTCTCATCAACGAGAAATACATCGGCAACAACGTCTGGAACAGGCGGTCCTTCAAGTTAAAGCGGCGCCGTGTCCAAAATGAACCTGCACTATGGGTACGCGCAGACGGCGTGTTTGAGGCCGTCGTCGACCGAGCGCTTTTTGAAGCTGCAGCAGAGATCATACGCGCAAGATCACTGCGTTTGAC
>NZ_JBXAMO010000040.1:0-13573 GCF_058800725.1 Tardiphaga sp. GW822-FHT04G09
AACCATCGCTCCGATCAGCGATAATCCCATCGTCGGGTTGCCCGCAGTGGCAAACTGACCAGCCCGGCCTAGGTCGGCAATCGTGGTGGCCATCAAGAAGCTACACCACGCGTTGGGACACGATCTTGGCTCGCCGGGAAGGCGAAGGCCTTTCCCGAACCACGCCAATGGATATCCATTGCTCGTCCCACCGAGATTCAACCTCCGCGGACTCGATTTTTGTTCTCTTTATGTTCTAGTCAGGTATGAGCGACCGACCCGCAAGTTTTCGCATGTTCACCGAGCGACAGATGGAAAAGCTGGCCTCGAAGCCGAGCCGCCCGCCTGAGCCTGGGACCCCGACACCCGGCCCGGCCGACGACCTACCGGAGGCGTATTGGGATTCCGTCATTCGGGATCCCCGGGGTCAGATCCGTACCGGCGTTCCCATCCAGCAGCGACGCCTCTCGGAAATTCCTCGGCACGTCCTGCGAGTGGCCTGCCGGCGCTGTGACCGGATCGTGGAAATTCACACGGTTGATGCAGTGCGTCTCTACGGGGCACATGCGATCTGGAAAGATGTCGGCATGAAGTTGCTCGACAACGGCTGCCGGGAACGCACAGGACGCCTCGAAGAGGACGGCTGCTGGCCGTCATTTGAGACAACCTAACGTTTTTGATTTTTCATTTTTGACCGTCACGCTTGGACGCCCATATGGCTCCGAAATACCATCCCACGCCCCTGTCTGGCGGCGACCGCAAGGCTCTCAATAAAGAGCTGACGAAGGCGCGTGGCGTAACGCTGATGCTGGCGCGCCAGTCGGACGAGTTGCGCGCCAAGGGTGAGGCGCTGATCCGGGAAGCGGACAAGCTGTCCTGCGAAAGCTGGAACGAACGCATATGGGCGGACGGCGAGCCGATCGACCCATCACCGACCGTGGACCAGGCGCTGAATGGCGGCTTTCCGTGGCTCGCGATTGAATGTTCACGGTGCCGGGCCAGGCGCGACGTCAGCCTGGCGGAGCTACCGCTCGTTGACACGACATGCATTCACAACCTCGCGACCCGCCTACGCTGCAAGCGATGCGCGAAAGGCGGCAAGCGTCCCCTCGCGACGCTGCTGCAGTTGGCTCCGGGGCAACGGCACGAGCCGGAGGGGCCGTAATGCCGGAGCTTACACGACGACGCGCCGATGATCGTCTGGAGACATGGGAAATCTGGTACGGCGACGTGCGTTGGCACCATCGCTCAGCAAGACTGGGATCCGAACCCGGAGAGGTCGGGTATCTGGAAATGGTCTTGCGGCTTCTACCCGCTCCATCGCGACGAATGCTTCAGAGGCGAAGCACGGGCGTTTGACACAGCCCGCGCCGGCTTCGATGCCGCATGGAAGCTGTTGCTGCCGAGGCGCACCGAGGCGGAGTTCGAAGCCTGCCGCCGAGAGAAACAGTGGACCGCCAATAAATACTCGCTTTGGGATGTCGGCTATACCCAGCAAATCCGGCGCGGCGCGATCGACTGCCCGTGCGGCGAAACATTCAACCCACGATTCCACGATCAGACGATGGCGCATATAACGCACATCACCGGGCGTAGGCCGGGGACATAAGCGACATGACCGCGGTATGTGCAATCTCGCCATCCGCTAAAAATGGCGGGATGCAAGTAGACAGTCGGCTAGCATTCTTTTGTCTCGTGTCTTTCGCTATTTTGATAGCGGGCATCATGGTGGAGAAATATTGGGATTGTCGCCTCAGGACCAAGCTATCCCAAAATGAGTGCTTGTTCACGCCAGCTCCGTATACCGCGCCCTAGAGGCCGCCCACTCAGGCGGCATACTTCGCATCTTCTTTTAAGATTTCCGTCAATGAGACGGGAGGACAGCCACACGCCCGAGTAATGCAACCAGCTCCGCCTGCCGCCGTGTCTGTGTCTTGACGAACAGGGAGGCCAGATGCGAGCGGATTGTCGTCCGGCTCAACCGTCGGGCGCGAGCAATATCAAGCAAATTATGGCCGCGCGCCAATTCAACTGCAAGCTGAGTCTCCGCAGCTGTGAAGCCGAACAAGCGCTGCAGCGCCTCGGGCGTCGGCTCTGGATGAGCGTCGAGATCGAGCAGAATGATGGTGCTGGTCTCATCCGTCCAAACATTGACCATCTGGCTTACAAGGCTGGTGACGCCCTCCTTAAAGGAAGTCGCGAGCCATGATGTCGAGCCAACGGGAATTTGAGCTCCCGCGCGGTTCACCAGCTGCTTGACGGCGCTGTAGAGTGTTTCAGGGCTGGTGGTGAGGTTGCATTCGCGTTCCAATATCGCACGTCCGATTGCACTCACGTCAAGCACACAGCCACGCTTGAGCAGAACTTGCCCGCAGCCAATACGCGCCAAAACGGCGTGTAGAACGTCACGTCGTTCGTCAAGGACGGGCTTCTTGCCCGGATCAGCGTCTGGCCAGATAGCGGGAGCACGATTGGAAATGTTGAAGATGGAATCCCTGCAGGGATGAAGCGATACAGTTGCGGCAGGCAATGCTGCACTCTGGTTCAAATTCGACATGTCGTCATTACCTTCGCCCACTACTTCAATCGAATGACAAGGATTGACCGGAGGGAAAGCATTCCAACTTCGATGAGCCGAGTAAATGTTCAAATTGGGGTAATCCGACCATTCCCCGAAGCCTCGCAATCTAGTGCTCCGACTGACACAGAAGAAATAGGAAGAGCGATGCTTGGCTCCCTTCTGCGGTAACCGTCGGCTAGAAGGCTCCTGACACTCGTACCCCATTGTGGCTACCCCCTGTGACGAGCACCGAAGTCGGCGCAACGCCTGCGGACGGCGGGTTGCCGGGAACTCAACCGATATCTTGAGAGTTTTAACGAAGCTCTGAACCTCGCTGCGTGACGGCTTTAGTACGAGTATCGGCCATGCGACGCATTCGAACGCCCTGTCCCAATTGCGGAGCCACCTCTTACTGGATCAGATGCTCTCGTCCTGACAACGGCCTCGTTACGCATACCTACGAGTGCCCGAAGTGTAGCTTCATCCATGCCGCTGTTGAGCCAGATCCTGCGATCCAAGCCGCGGGCTGGTTGAACGGCGAACTGCGACCGCCGGAGACATAATGGTGGTGAGGCGCCTGCTGGCGAAACCGTGGGACACCGAGGATGTCTCCAGACTGAAAGAGCTGGCCAACAGCGGAGCATCCGTCCTACGTGCCGCGCAGCGCTCGGCCGGCCTGCTAAATCGGTTAAAGGAAAGCCAACGACCTTGGCATTTCATTAGCTGGCGCTCGCCCACTGAAAGCGGAGCTGCGCGTCAGGCGCGCGACCGAGGACCGGCGGCGAAGTTAGCGGTTCAATCATCAGGGCGAACTTTTGTCCTTATAGACCGGCACCCTGGCCACCTCATATCCGTCCTCGCGGACGACCGAAACGAAGCGTTGCGGGCCGTTGTGAGCTGGCGCTATCTCCGCGATATTCGAGGCGATCTCCCGCGCGTGTGCGATCGCCGCCTTGTCCGTCGCAAAATCAGTGCCGCTACCATCTGGAAGCTCGGCGCCATCTATCACATTGAAGAAATACCGTGCGGTCACTGGGATTCCTTTTCCCGCCGCACGCCCTTGAACTTCTTGGGGACCGTCGTTTACCTGGCAGTCTTTTTCTTCGCGGCAGCAGCTTTCTTCGGTGCTGACTTCTTTGCCTTCTTGATGGCCATGAACTCACCGGACGTCTTATCCCGCTTCGTCCAGGTCGATGCGCCGCCCATCGTCGTCTTGGTCTGGCTGCGTTTTTTCACTGCGCCCTTGCGCGCATTGTCACCCGTCGGCTTGTTCGTTGCCATCTCGGTCTCCCTAATATCGCACCGCTAAAGGCGAAAACTCGACTCAAACCAGTAGGTTCCGGAACGAATCAGTCGGGCTCGCTTTGAGTCGCTGTTCAGTAGCGCACCGAGTTGGAGTTCTCGTCATGGCCCCGCGCGCCAATTGGAAAGGGTTCCTGCGCCTTTCCCTCGTCACCTGCCCGGTCGCGCTGTATCCCGCCACCTCGGATTCCGAGAAAATCAGCTTCAACCAGATCAACCGCAATACCGGCCATCGCATCCGGTATTTGAAGGTTGACGCGGACACCGGCGAAGAGGTCGCCAGCGAAGACATCATGAAAGGCTACGCCGTCGACAAGGACACCTACATCGAGGTGTCCAAAGACGAACTCGAAAACATCGCGCTCGAGTCCACCCGCACCATCGAGATCGACGAGTTCGTCCCGAAGTCCGACATCGACCAGCGCTATGCCATCCGGCCCTATTATCTCGTTCCGGATGGCAAGGTCGGTCACGACGCCTACGCCGTCATCCGCGAGACCATCCGCAGCATGGACATGGTCGCGATCGGCCGCCTCGTGTTGACCAGCCGCGAGCACATCATCGCGCTTGAGCCGCTGAAGAACGGCCTGATGGGCACCCTGCTCCGTTATCCCTACGAGGTGCGCGGTGAGGACGAATATTTCCACGACATCCAGGACGTGAAGGTGACGAAGGATATGCTCGACCTCGCGCAGCACATCGTGCAGCAGAAGACGGCCGAATTTGATCCGAGCAAGTTCGACGACCGCTATGAATCAGCTCTTGTCGAACTGATCAACCGGAAGCGCACCGGCGCGACCATCAAGCCGCACGGCAAGCCGCGTCCCGGCACAAATGTGGTGGATCTGATGACCGCCCTGCAACAGAGCCTCAGGGGCGGCTCTGCCGCGCCAACGGAGAAGGCAAAGAAGCGAGCGAAGCGTGCTGCTGGCCAGACGGAGATGTTGCTGCCGATCAGTGGGAAACGCGCGGCAGCGAAGGAGGACGCCAAGGCGACACCAGCGCGCGCTAAAACCACGAGCACAAAAAGGAAGGCCGGGTGATGTCTCACAGATGGACGCCTTCCATTGTGCCGCACGGTTATGACGAGACCGTCTATCTGGTGGTGGACTGCGGTGAACACGGTTGCGTGTGGCGAGAAGCCGACGTCGCCAGCACTACTGACCGCCCAATACTCTGACCCGCTCTGCGTTGTCGCCTTCAACAGCAGTGAAAACTGGTCGCGAGACGTCACCGCCGACGTTGCCATGGAAATCAAACGCCGCTGCGACCTGGCAAATGACGATGTCCCGCCGTGGCTTGAGGATTTCGTCCACCGCCATGTCAGACTGGAAGTTCAGTTGCCGCTGAGGTTGGGCTGATGCCGTGGTCAACGCCATTCCCTTCGCCGATTGTATTGCCGGACGGCGGCCAAATCGTCACACTTCGCGATGCAGGCGCTTACATCATGAAACTCCCGAAAGCGCAGCACGATAGCGCGCCATGGCAATCCGCCATGCACGTCTTGATCCAGGCGGCAGACCACGGCGGCCCCATCGAGTTCGCGCGCCTCGGCATGCTGCAAGCGCTCTTCCCGAAAGGAACGCCAGTCTATCACTCGGTCGATAAGGAGCCGAAGTGGCGCAACCGGTTGGCGAGATATCGGTGATGCGCGACATTGAGATCATCAATAAGGCCGTGGAAGACGCTCAGACTTTTCTGCGCGATTAGATCGAGCCCGGCCGCGACGTGATCCGCATATGACCCACTGGACCGCGATGATGTAGTCGCGGCGCAAGAGCGATTGCGCCGGGGCTATGGTCAACTTCGCGTCATCAAGTGAACACAGCACCATTTTAGACAATTCGTCGCCGATCGATTGCCTCGGGGCGGCGGGTAGTGGCCTGTTGAAACGCTCGACAAGCTTTTACCGCCCCGCCCGAGATACCTGCCCGAGAGACTATCATTCGAACACATGAAGACGTCGCCTACGCATAGTGGTTAGCACCTTCGGTCGTTCAGCTCTGGAGACGCCTCCTCATGCCCAACATAGACGCGGACAGCGAGAGCTATCGCGCGAGCCACCAGGCGGCGGATATCGTTGCCGACTATGTCAACACTTTCGAAGTGGGCTATTGCGCGGCGTTGTGGCGGACAATCGAACGGCCCTTGCTCGAAAACATTCTGCGCGCGCTTGGAGGGCCGGAGCGAACAAGCCTCGATTTCGCCTGCGGAACCGGACGCATTGCCAAGGTCGCAGCCTTGTTCTTCGGCTCGGTGGTCGGAGTCGATGTGTCGGAAGCCATGCTCTTGGCAGCGTCAGTCCCCGACAACGTGACACTGCTATGCATCGATATTACGAACGCCCCTGGCCAACAGATATTCGACGTCGCCACCGCGTTTCGGTTTTTCCTGAATGCAGAGGACGCACTTAGGCGCGACGCCTTGCGGGCGATCTATCGGCACCTCCGCAAGGACGGCGTGTTGGTGTGCAATATCCAACTGAATGCAACGTCGCCGATCGGGGTGCTCAGTCGTATCCTGAACCGGGCATATCCGGGAAAGCCTCGAAACACCCTGACTTTGGATCAGTTTTCAAGAGTGCTGTCTGATGAGGGATTTGAGGTAGTTGAGAGCACATATTACGGCTATCTCCCCCGACCGGGCCGTTTCTTTCCGCGCCTCTGTGAGGTGCTGATCGAACCATTCGAAAAGGTATGCCGGAGCCTCAAGGTCCCGGGATTTCTCGCGGAGAATTTTCTTGTTGTGTCGCGAAAGGCCTAGACCGAAGGCCCACCTGGATTCGCGGCTCCAGCCCATAATTTCTTAATCAGACTCTCCCTCCCGTCCGATTGCAATGGCGGTTAAGTCCACCACTTTGTTGTCTTGCTGTTCGTTGCAGCTCACGGGGCGTAACTGAAAGGTATTTCGCGCACATTATTTTTCCGCCCCTCTTTACGTCCGATTTGATCGGTGCAGAATAAGATCAGGTGTGTAGGGAGGAAGCGATGAAAGAGCTTCTACGCGCGCGGGCCATGGAGAGCATGTGCCGACAACGCGCCTCGTTCTTTCCTGGGGAAAGCTGGAAGTTTCTGGCTGAGGCGGAAATGTGGAAGCATCGGGCGCTTGATTTAATCAGAGATCATCACGTTGACTGCAACCAGCCCACACTCCGACAACAGGCGGGCTCGGAGACTTCCACTAGAAGCGACGTCCCTATCACTAACTAGCTTCCTTTTCGAGAGAACGGGGTTGTTGCGTTGCTGGAGCTGTATCGAGCCGCAACTCGCCCAGTCCGGCTATGAACATCTCAACGGCTACTGAGAAGCTGCGCTGAAAATCTAGGGAATGGTTCGGTGACGACATTTCATTTACGACGAAGCCTCGCACTAAGCTTCGCACTATGAGCACACCGGTAATTGCCTCATCATCATGGATCCCGCATGAAGCAAAAACCGCGAGGACTGTGCCGGCGAGAGCCTGACCAGAAATTTCCCACTCTGGAGAGGTCACATCTAAGCTGCGAAATGACGCAGCAGCCAAGCCTGGATTAGACAGAGCAAATCCTCGCATCGCGTGTGCCATCGCACGCAACGCCGCAGTCCCAGACAATTGGCTCACCGACATTTCTATTCGGCTTTGGAGCCCGAGGTAGCCTTTGATCGTAAGTGCAGTGCGCAATTCCGGCAGACTGTCGACCTTGCCTAGGTAAGGTTCCATCTCTGAGATGAGATCAGACGCAATATGTTTATCCCAGCGGCTTGCAAGAGGACGGAGCACTTGCTCCACATCAGCCAGGGAAAACGCAGCTGCACGGCGAATTGGTCAAAACACGATACGCCTTCCTTGCCGGCGCCCATGTAGAAGCACCGTGCATTATTCCACTGATTGTCAGGATATCAGCTATCAACCTGCGCCGGCGACGAAGGTTCCAAGACGCGCCGATGGCCGAAAGAAAAGCCGCCCAGGCACGACACCAGACGGGTAGCCGTCTCCGACCCGGTACTGGCTGGCGATGCGGGATTCCTCCTTGGTCACGGTGAAGTTGATCGAGACGACGCCCTCGAGGAAGTTCTGGGCAGACGCGGGCGCGACGAAGAGAGCGCACAGCAAAGCTGCCGCGAGAAAGCGGGTCATAGTTTTTCCTTCAAATGTGATGCAAGATGGTCGCGCTGAGGGTGGTCTGAACCTCCCACCTCAGTCTAGCCGGGCGCTCATGGATTCGGTTGAGCGTCGGGCCGTTTCATTTGCCTGCGGGCTCAGGAACGAATCCGAATGTTTTGTATTTTTCTGGCGGCCGGCAGCTGGGCCCCCTTTGCACCGTCGGCCGGGCTCGGCGGTCTACCCTGTCCCCCAACTCGAGCCGCCGAGCCTCCTGTCATTTTACCGAGTAGCTTATGTCCCGCGTGCCGCCCGGTTCGTAATGCATGATGAGGGATGCTCGGCCATTGAGCCTTGCTTTAGGTTGTGGATGCCCTCCGCAAGTCCTCCGGTTGGAACATGACGTCATCGTCCCCGTTCTACCGACATGTCCGACGACGACGATCCCGTGCCCGAGATCGCGGCTGAGCCCGTTCAGGTGCCAGAAACCAATCGTTTATGGCGGCTGACACCTGCCATGAACCTGTTCGAGAAGAGCAGACAGATCGCGATTGTCCCTGCCGAGACCGAGGACGATGCTCGCACTATAGCGACGACAGCTGATCCAAGGGGGAGGAATTGGCACGATCCGCTTGTTTTCACTGCGGACTGCACCGAGACATCAGAGCGGCACGTCGTTGGCGACGTGATCTTTCGATCGGCGCCGCAGCAGCCTCCTTCAAAATCGAAACGAAGCAAGAAAGCCTGACCATGCCTAAGACTGAGAGCGCCCTCGAAATGCGGGCCGCCGACTTACTGATGGAAGCCCAAGCCATAGCACCCTCCCCAGAACACGGTTACATGCGCCTGCTACACAGCCACCATGCAGTGGACTACGCGCTTGCTTGGCGGAACACCGCAAATTCTCAGGAAAGAATACGAAAGAGCGGATCACCACTGTCGAGAGTGTGCTCGACGGCCTTAGCGATGAATGTCCCGCGTGCTGATGCCAAGTTCAAAATCAGCAGTCGTTACCGGAAGCCTTCGCCCCCTCGGCCTGCTGCGCCGCAGTCGGCCTCCCTTGCATTTGCTTCTGCGCATCTTCAGACGAAACAGGAGCGTTACCGGCCTGCTGGTTCATGGCGCTCGTCGGCGGGTGCTGACTAGGGTTGGGATTCGTACCGACCGTCATGCCGGTGTTTCCGGGAGTCGGACCCGAGCCTGCGTCGCGCAGTTCTGTCGTCTTCTCGGTGTTGCACGGCCCCGCTTGCGCCGCAGCACTGCCCAGTCCAAGCACGGTGGCACACACGATGACAACTTGGTGAGTCATTTTCATCTGCCTCTCCTTTGGATAGCGGCTCGCGGTCCCTTTTCGTGGAGGCGAGCCCGCACAACAACCGGACCGAGGACGCTAAGGTTCCGTCGAGATTCAGATCACAATGGCCCTCGCCTCAGTCATGATGATCTAGAAACGAAGATCGCCTGCCGCGGACATCTCCGACACATCATGCCAACCGCCAGCAGCCCGATGCCAAGCGATCGTTGCCAGCACCGCCTGAGCGATCGTCGTAGCAATCCCGCGGTCTGGCACCCACATGACGTCCTCCACCTCGATCGGCACAGAGGACGTCGCTGAAAGCGCTGGATCGCTGTGCGCCATCGTCCTGTCGCTGATCCTGTTCTGCTTGTTGCTCAGTTGCCGGCCGTGCTCCGTGAAGCCGATGCCGTCGATCCAGACCGTGCCGGGCTGGCTGATCGGCGATCACCGATCGCTGCGTCATGAAGTTCGGCGGATGCGCCCTCTCCGCCTTTTCCTCGATCTCCTGGATCTCAGCATCCCTTCCGCCGAACTGCTTCAGGATCGCAGCCACTGACCGGTCAATGCTGTGCATCGTCCCGACATCGCGATGCTCTCGTTCAGCCACCCGCCAGATCGGCTCGTCGTGGGCCCATGAGACGAGCCGGCGCACGCCACCATTGTTGTTGCCGAGGCAAAGCAGCCAGTCAGCGACAATCTCAGCTTGGGCGATCTCTCGCGCCGTCGGAATGAACCAGACGGTCGTCTCCGTATAGCCATAAGCAGCGCGGCATCATTGATCGACGGGTCTCGACCCGCCCTGATTCTGAAATCTCCTCTCGGAGTCGCCGAGCGCACCGCGGACCATAATCGGGCGCTTGATCACCGCCTTGAGTGCGGCAGCGATCCGATCAGTCATGTCAAAACTCCAAGCGGAACGATCCCTAACGGCGGCTGTTCTTTGGGAGAGACCGCGGGAGTGAATTGATGAAAGTGACACTGTCGAAGGAAGAGCTTGAGCGCGAAGCTCTCGTTGAAATACGGGCTCACGCCGGATGCGAGTCCGTGAATGCCGTCGACGTCGAGTACTCCGACCTGCGGGCCGATACGAACTGGACCATGTTTGCCTTCTCTGAAGGCGACCCGGAGGCGCTTCACCGCGCTGTGCAAGCAACGCTGGAGAAACTTCGGCACCGATATGAATTGAGAGCCCCGGACTGATCCCGTCCAGGACGTCAGATTCCCACTTCTCCAGCGGGAACTAAGCCGGGATTCGCCTGTTTTATGGTCTCATCGACCAAGGCTGCATCTTGAACAAGACCAACCGTTTGACCTTCCTACGTCGCCAAATGCCCAAGTCTCCGAGCGCGCTCGAATGAGCGACGATCAAAGCCTCATCAAAGCCCGTTACTGCAGATCAATCCTGAAGGTCGTCGCGATCAGCACCGACCAGGAAGCGCGCATTCTGCTGAACAGCCTAGCTACCGAGCAACCAACGCCGAATACGTCTGCTCCAATGGCTGAGGCCGAACGGGCCGCTTTGGCTGCGATCCGCGAACTTGCCGGGTATCAGCACGGCCGAAGCGTCCCCCAAAGCTCCGGCGAGTGGATGCGGGCCGCGCGCGCAATCCAGTTGTGGCTGAACGCCTACGATCAATAGACATCGCGGCTCGACCGTTGACATTTACGCGCCTCCTCCCCCACTGCCTCGCCTCACTGCCCCTGACACCCGCGGCTTAGACTCTCCATGGGGAGTGCAAGATGATTGACGCGTGGCCGCGAGCGATGGCGTTTGCGAACACGGATTACGAAGCAAATGCCTCGCGGCGCCTGGATAGGACAATCGTCGACGATGGATACGTCCCTGCCGTGGTGAAAAGAACGGTCAGTTCGACACAGCGCCACTGAAACGACCTCGCGCAGCTTCTCCAATGTAATATCCGACAGACCGATCGACCTCGCGTGCCCGGCCAATTAGATGCGCAGCTCAACTGCAAGTCATTCATGCAGCGCACCACAACCGTTCCAAGCATATTCCGCAATCGACAGCGCACAAGACGTGCCGATTACAAAAAAGTCGATTTGAGAGTCAGAAAGCGAACGGAAGATTCGACGTTGGTCAGCCATATCTAGTCCAGCAAGGGCGAGGCGGTACCCGCGACAGCTCTGGGCCATGATGGAGGTTGCTCGGGTGTCCGATGCAGATCCGATTTCGCTGGAAGGGATGAAAACCTGTGAATGATAACAATGCGAAAGTCGAAGTTAATGAAAAGCTTGGTTATGACCTGTCGCTTTCCACTATACCGGAAATATTCCGTGGGCTCGCTGAGCAGGGCGCCGTGCGGGCGATCGGCAACTGCGAGATGCTGAAAGCTGTCACGGGGGAGATAGCCGACATCCTCCATGAGACCTATTCAACTAACGCGAGGGGTGCTGCGGACTACGGGATCAAGTTCATTGAGATCTCGGGCGCCAACACCGGCGCCGCCTTTGAATTTCTTGCCACCCTCATGGGCACGAAGTCCCTGTCGGAAATCGTACAGAAATCAACCGCGCGGACCTGCAAGATCTTCGCAGCCGCGTCCGCGCAGAACAGGGACCTTTGGGAGCTCGCTCAGCAAGTTGCAACTGAGGCGGGGGACCCTATCAAGAAGCGCTTCCCCCGGGTCCTGCAGAAAATATCCTGAATCTTAAATGCCTCGGGCATCGGCCTGAACAAGCGCCTCACAGAGGTGCAGCTCGGCCGATGGCGAACTGTCTACGATACTCAAAGCGAACAGGGAGGATCAAGATGGGCCTCGTGATGATCAAATGCCCACAGACAGGACGCGCGATTCCAACAGGTCTAAAAGCGGATCCGGATAGGTTTCGGTGCAGTGCGGTGTTCTTCGCGCGCACCTACTGCTCAATCTGTCAAGCCAATCATGAATGGTTCGCCAAGGAAGCCTGGGTGCACGAGCAGAGCTAGATGGGGCGATGACGTACCTGGCCGTTGATCAGTGACGGGAAATGCATCACGGAATTGGATCAATGGTCTCTTGGCCGCGGGCTTATGGTCCCGTGGGTCCGCTCTCGCGCTTCCCCACCCTTAGCCGAAAGCTCTCGCGCGAGAGGAATTGGGTGCACCGGCGCGGGGCGAATGTGAGGTTTCATTCCCTTAGGCGAAACAATACGATCGATTCTACGGCGCATGACCTCGTAGCACTCGCACGCTGCAGCTTCCAGCCGAGGTCTGTCAATCTCAATCAAGCCCCGCTGGTTAGTTCGGATAGCGCCCGATGTGCGGAGCTTGTGCACGACATGCGTCACGGTCGTTCGACGAACGCCGAGCAGCTCCGAAAGTGCCTCTTGCGTTAGTGGCAGGAATTCTTCGCCGACCCGATCATGGATGTGGAGCAACCACCGAGCCAAGCGGGCTTCGACCGAGTGCAGCGCATTGCAAGCTGCAACATGCTGAAATTGCGTTAAGAGCACCTTGGTGTAGATTGCGACTGCGGCTGTGATACCGCCACTGCGGCGAAGGGCGTCCCGAAATCGACTTGGAGAAATTTGCAGAGAGGTGCCGGCAACGCGCACAACCGCCGTCATCGGAGAGCGGAAAGATCCCAGCGCGGACAAAAGGCCCACGGCTCCCTCGTTCCCGATAACGGCTGTTGCGACCGTTTGTCCGTTCGGCATATCCATTAAGAATGCGATCATCCCGCCCAGGGGAAAATAGATCTGTTCAATCTGCTCACCCGACCTAATCAGCACCGTGTCGCGTTCAAGCGTTACCTTCCGGATGTGAGGAGCCAGCAAATCAAAATCTGTCGTGGGCAATGCAGCTAGCAGTCGATTGCCTACCTTAGTAGCTTCCATCATGGGAAGCTCCTTCCCTCGACGGACACATCGGTACCCTAAAGTGCAAAATTGAACTCACCGCGTCGGTTAAGGTTCCAACAGCTAGCTGTGGCGACAGACCGCTGGATGCCACACCAACGACCTCGCAGAGTCGGTCGCCCTTACGTTTTCCGGATTGGAGAAATCACTGCAACGATTGACAGGCTGGCGCCCCAAAACTTGCAGGCGGCTCGTCCTAGTCCGAACTACCAACCGGCCATTGCCGCGGAATGTCAGGCCTTTAGGCCTTTAAGCCTACGCGAACTCGGGTACGGCCGGTGCTCAGGATTAGGCGTCACAATCGGTTACGACTGAGGCTAACCGCGCGCGGGCTTGAGCGCAATTCGCGCCTGGGAAGATCGTGTCCCAACGCGTGGTGTAGCTTCTTGATGGCCACCACGATTGCCGACCTAGGCCGGACTGGTCAGTTTGCCACTGCGGGCAACCCGACGATGGGATTATCGCTGATCGGAGCGATGGTTTCCAGTGTCATGTAG
>NZ_JBXAMO010000041.1:0-9853 GCF_058800725.1 Tardiphaga sp. GW822-FHT04G09
GCAAACTACACCACCATCCAGCCCGTCGATTGGATAGAAAAATAGTCTGATTTTGAGCTTTTTCAGCGGACTGCTAGGGATTTCGAGGCGTTCGCCGATCCTTACAATTTCGCCCGCAATTTATGGTGCGACATGGTGATCGATCCGCTCGAAACCCGCAACGTCATGGGGCTACTGCTGGATCTCGCCGGGCGGACGCCGGCGAAGATAACGAAGTTCGGCGTATTCCGGATGTCGCCAATGCGGGTTCTAAGTCAGGCCCGCCTGAAGCGGGGCAGTGTGATCTCATCATTGACCTTTTCGCAGACGAGCATGACCTCCATGTCGAACACGACATCTTCGGGCTTGCCGCCTGTATAGGTACTGATTATCCGTGGTCCTTCTTCAAGCTCGACTAGCAAAACCGCATAGGGAACGTCGGCCTTGAAGGCCGGTCCTGGCGCTCGATGCACAACGCTGAAGGAATGCACCTTGCCGCATCCGCTTGCCCCGCGATGCGCAAGATTCTCGCCGCCGCATTCCCGGCACATCGCTTGCTGATAATATTGCACGTTGCCGCAATCGGCGCAGTGCTGCAGCAGCAATGCGCCGTTGCGCATGCCGCGCCAGAAGGCCGCAGAATCTGCATCAGGCGCGGGCATCGGTTTTTTCATGGCGTCCTCAGGCGAGATCACAGCGTGTTCTCCGTTCCCAGGATGGTGGTGGCGTTAGTTGCAAAACCGGCACCAAGGCTGTGAACCAGCCCGAGTTGGGCGTCCGGTACCTGACGCCCGCCACACTGGCCGCGCAGTTGCGTGATCACCTCATGAAAATGAAACAGCGATCCCGGCATTCCCGAATGCGCGAATGACAACAACCCGCCATGGGTGTTCGACGGAATTTGGCCGCCATAGGTCATCTGTCCGTCTGCGACGAAACGGCCGCCCTCGCCCTTGGGGCAGAAACCGAGATCTTCCAACATCATGATAACGGTGCCGGTGAAGCAGTCGTATACGCCGGCAACGTTCATATCTTTTGGGCCATATCCCGCCATCTCGTAAGCCCTGCGGCTCGATTCGACCGCGCCGGTAGTCGTCAGTGACGGCATCAGGAAAATATGTTCGTGGGTGTAACACTCGCCGCCGCCAAGAATATAAATCGGGTTTTTGATGCCAAACGTCTTCGCATGTTCGGCGGATGTCAGGATGAATGCCGCGCCGCCATCGGATATCAGCGAACAGTCGAGCTTGTGATACGGCGTCGTCACCATGCCTGAGCTTAGCACGTCGTCCACCGTGATCGGGGTAGTCTGCTGCGCGCCGGGGGTACGCATCGCGTGACGCCGCTGGATTACGGCGACTTCCGCGAGTTGCTCCGGCGTGGTGCCGAAATCCTTCATATGACGGTGCGCGGTCATGGCGAAGGTGTTCGCGACAGGAATGCCGAACGGCATCTCGTATTGCTGATCGCGGCTTTCCGTCATCGAGCGTAGCGCCATATCCGGGGTCAGGCCGGTCAGTAGGCTGTCGCCGCCAACCACGAGTACGACCTCGGCGAGGCCGCCATGAATGGCAGCGGCGCCAATATTGAACATCGTCGCCGCCGTCGCGCCGGACACCTGAAGCGTGTTCGAAAAGGTTGGCCGAATACCAAAATACTCGCTGAACGCAACGCTGAAGCGATGGAAGGGAGAAGCGAAGGCATGGCTCGACAGCACGCCGTCAATTTCGCTTTTCCCGATGCCGGCATCGGCCAGCGCCTTCTTCGCGGCGTCGGCGGCGAGCCATAACGGGCTCTTTCCCGGCACCTTGCCAACCGGCGACATTCCGATACCGATCACCGCGACCTTGCCGCGTAGCGATTCTTTACGAATGGAAGGCATTTGGTTTCCGCCCGGCGTCATGTGTGAAGTCAGCTTCCGGCCGTCGTGCGCGCGAAGCGGCATCCGCACTGCTGCCGGAGAATCCAAGAAACCTGGCGTAGGTATCGACCGGCACCCGCTTGGTGACGAGCTTGTTTTCGGGTGCAGCCGTGTCCTCGTAACCCAGCGCCACGCCACAAATCAGGATTTCGGTGCCGTCGAATGAAAGATGCTCGCGGATGATATCGTGGTACCAGGTGAACGCTGCCTGGCCGCAGGTGTGCAGACCGTGACCGCGCGCGGCCAGAAGGATGTTCTGCAAAAACATTCCAATGTCGATATAGCTGCCAGTGTTTAAGCGGCGGTCCACCGTCACGAAAAGTCCGACCGGGGCATCGAAAAACAGATAGTTGCGGTTCATATGCGATGTGCGCGCGGCAACGTCGTCGCGGGCAATGCCAAGCTTTGCGTAAAGGTCGTAGCCGAGTTCGCGCCGGCGCCCGATATAGGGCTCGTGCCATTCGGTCGGATAATACTCATGTTCCGGCTGATGTTTGCCCGGTTCGGTTTCGGCAGCTTTCAGGATGTCCGCGGAGAGCCGTTTCTCCACCTCGCCCGCGATCGCGTAGACCTTCCACGGCTGGATGTTATGGCCACTTGGCGCACGTGCCGAGACCTCAATGATTTTACGCACGATCGGTTCCGGAACCGGCTTGGGAAGAAATCGCCTGACTGAGCGGCGTGTCAAAATGGCTTCTTCAACATTCATGTTTTCGTCCCTGATTGCGGGCCTTACCGCGGGCAGTTTTCGTTCGACCAAAAGCGCTGCGCAAGCAACTGATTGGCCTTCTCGCATCAGTTGTTTACCCGTTCGCAGCGTTCATTGCCCTTTCATCCGCCAGCCTGGCTTCGAGTTCGTGGCGCTGAACCTTGCCGCTGGTGGATCGCGGAAATTCCAAAAAATCGATGAACCGGAACTGCCGGGGACATTTGTATCCGGCAAGCTCGCGCCGGCACAGAGCAAGCAAATCGGCTTCGCTGACCGTCGTATCGCGGCGCGACACGAATGCCACGGGAACCTCACCCCATTTCGCGTCGGGGACACGCACGACCGAGGCCTCGGTGATCCGTACATCGCTCATTAAGACGCGCTCGATCTCGGCTGGATAAACGTTTTCGCCGCCAGTCTTGATCATGTATTTGGCGCGATCGACGAAATCGAGCGAGCCGTCGTCATTGCGTCGAAACACGTCGCCCATGTGAAACCACCCGCCGCGAAAATCGCGTGCGTTGGTGTCGTCAGCTTTCCAATAGCCGGAGAACAACGTCAGACTGCGAATGGCGAGTTCTCCCGGCGTCCCCGTTGCGACCTCGTTGTCGGCAGAATCGACGAGCTTGATCTCACAGAATGCGCTTTGTTGCTTCGCCAGGCTGCTGGGAACCTCGCCCACCGGGATCAATGATCTGGTTGCCGGCGGCAAACCGGTCTCGGTCGAACCGAAACTGTTGACGTAGGGAGCCTGCAGCAGGTCAGTTACCTCGGCGATGACATGCGGAGGGACCAGATCGGCCATCGCGCCGCAAAGACCAACGCCTTTTACTGTGGTTCTCTGCGCCTTGAAGCCGGCGATGAATGCTTCAATCATGCCTGGGATCAAAACAAACCAGCCAATCCGATGAAGCTCCAGAGCAGACAATAACGGCTCCAGCTGAAAACCATCGACCACGACGACTGTTCCGCCGCGCAACAGTGTCGCGAGACTGTGATCCGTGGATGCCATGTGAAACAGCGGCGCCCAGGCGACAAAGGTATCGTGATGTGAAATGTTTAGCTCGGAGCTGAACACGAGCGCCCGCATGATCATCGCCCGATGCGAAATGACGGCCCCTTTTGGCTGGCCGGTGGTACCGCTGGTGTAAAGGATGACCAGGCCGTCTTCGTATTCCGCCGCAATGGGAAGCGCATGATTGCTGTGTTGCTGTAAAAGACGCTCGTATCGTGGACCGAACTTGATGACCTTACTGCCCTCTGCAGAAGAAAGTTCCAGATTTCCGGCCAGTTCTTCTTCAATAATTAAGAGCTTCGGTGAGACCAGATCGATACAGTAGGCGAGTTCCCGCTCCGACAATCGCCAGTTCAGGCAAGCGGTGATGATGCCGAGATTGGCGGCCGCCAGCTCCACTTCGAGATACTCCGGACGGTTACGCGAGAGCAATGCGACGCGGTCGCCTCGTCGAAGACCCTGGCTCGCCAGCATCGAGGTCGTGCGATGAACACGGTCAAGGAGCTGCCCATAGCTGACACGCCTTCCCTGATACTCGATCGCAACCCAAGATTTATTCATCAGCGCGCTCGCGCGAAACAGTTCGCCAATTGTGGGATTGGCGCCCGCCGTCCTTATCAGAGCCTTTTCGCGTCCTTCCACCACGGTAAATCCTCCGAACTAGCCCTTCGTCTGCGACGGCGGCCATAACTCAAAAAGTATGAGCTTGCAGCGTCTCACAATCGGCATTAAATTCTAACATCTGTTCGAATGAATTCATAGCAGGTTCGTGTCGACGACGTATCGGAAAGCAGGAGAAATTGTGCCGACCGGGTTACTCATCGTCATCACGCAAGGCTAATCCGACAACCAAACCAAACAAATGACCAGAAGGGAATCCGATGTCCAACCGTTATGCTGCTTATACCAAATTGAAGCTCGACTATCCGTCCAAGCGGGTTCTAAGGCTCACATTCGACCGGCCCGAGACCTACAATTCGGTGGACGCCGAGACCCACACTCAGCTCACCCATATCTGGCGTGACATCAATGACGATCCGGATATCAACGCGATCATCGTGACCGGGGCTGGCAAGGCCTTTTCGGCGGGAGGCGATTTCGAGTTGATCAAGAGCATTCTCGACAACCCGGTCGCGCGCATGTCAACCTGGAAGGAGGCCAAGGATCTCGTCTACAACGTCATCAATTGCAACAAGCCGATCATCTCGGCGATCAACGGCGTCGCAGTTGGCGCAGGCCTTGTCGTCGGAATCCTTGCCGATATATCGATTTGTGGCAAGTCCGCGCGCATCGTCGATGGCCACACGCGGCTTGGCGTCGCAGCGGGCGATGTCGCTTGTATCATCTGGCCGCTGTTGTGCGGCCTTGCAAAAGCGAAATATTACCTGCTGACCTGCAAGCCGTTATCCGGCGAAGAAGCTGAGCGGATCGGTCTTGTATCGCTATGCGTCGAAGACGCGGACTTACAGAGGATAGCGCTTGAGACAGCCGACGAGCTTTCTAGCGGCGCGCAGAGTGCAATCCGCTGGACCAAGTACGCTCTCAACAACTGGCTACGCGTCAACGGTCCGTTGTTTGATACTTCGACCGCGCTCGAGATTCTGGGTTTCACCGGCGCCGAGGCGCGCGAGGGATTGGCGTCGCATCTCGAAAAACGCAAGCCGGTGTTTCCGCAGGATTGTCCGCTCTAATCCTCAAGCTGCGAAATTATGGTAGAGGAGGCCGGGTGATTCACCCGGCTTTCTTTTGCAGCACGAATCAGTCGAGAATTACTTCAAGGCGCTGACGATCTCGCGAAGCTTGAATTTCTGCACCTTGCCGCTCGGTGTCTTCGGCAAGGCATCGAGCACCTCGACGCGTTCCGGCCAGTAGTTTTTAGCCACCGTGTTCTCCGCCATGTAGCCTGACAGATCAGCCAAGCTAAGCGAAGCCCCCTGGCGCAGCACCACGCACGCACAGGCCCTCTCACCCAAGCGCTCATCCGGTACGCCAACAATCGCGACTTCCTGCACGGCGGGATGGCGATACATCAGCTGTTCAATCTCGATCACGGGAACGTTCTCGCCGCCGCGGATGACGATGTCCTTGGTGCGTCCGGTGATACGAATGTAGCCGTCCTTGTCTTTGCGGGCGAGATCTCCTGTCTCGAACCAGCCATCCAGATCGACGGCATAGAGATGCGGCCGCTTCAGATAGCCGACAAAGGTGCCAGGGCCCCGCGCTTGTAGTCGGCCTTCTTCATTGTGAGGCATGACTTTGCCGCCTTCATCGACGACCCTGACTTCCATGCCTTGGCTTGGGCAACCATCGGTCTCGAAGACCTTTTCGGGCGGATCATCAAGCTTCGTCGTCGTCACCAGCCCGTTTTCCGTCATGCCCCATCCCGAAGTGATGTGCGCACCAAGATGCTCGGTTGCCCGGCGTACCAGAACGCGAGGAATGGGTGCGCCTGCCGAAACAAAAGTCCGCAAGGACGTTATTGCCTTGGGTCGGAGTTCGGCCTCCGCGGTCAAATCCGCCAGAAACGGTGTTGATGCCATGGTCATCGTAACGCGTTCTGTCTCGATGATGTCTGCGGCCTTGGCTGGATTCCAGATATCCTGAAGAACGACCCGTCCTCCAAGATACAGAGGCAGAAGCAGGCCAACGAGAAAACCAGTCTGATGGGCCATCGGGGAGGCCATCAGCACGATGTCGCTGGCTGTGAGGTGGACGCGATCCTCGAAATATCGCACGCTGTTAAGCAAGGTATTGCTTGTGTGCATCACTCCCTTGGGCTCTCCGGTTGTGCCCGACGTATAAAGCAATTGCACGACATCATCGGCCGGTGCAGCGGTCGCTGCCTCAATCCGCTTTCCCGGCGCATTCAGCACTGCCTCGAAGTCGCGATCGTCGCCGGAACCGATAACAACAATGTGCTCAAGTGTGGGCACCTTGACCTTGAGGCGGTCCGCCATTGCGGCGTGATCGAAATCGCGAAATCGCCGTGGAACGATCAGCACGCGTGTCTCGGCCAAAGTCAGCATGAATTCCATTTCGCGGTCGCGGAAGATAGGCATGATAGGATTTGTGACTGCGCCGATCCGCAGCAGTGCGAGGTGAAGCGCGACGAACTGCCACCAATTTGGCAACTGGTACGACACCACTTCGCCAGGCTTGACACCAAGCCGTAACAAATTAGCTGCGATCCGATCGGCTATTTGCTGCAGTTCGCCGTATGCCAGGGCCTTACGTTGGCCGGATGCCGCTTCAAAGGCGATAATCGCGATTCGCGCTGGATCATCCCTGACCGTCCTGGAAAAAGCGTCAAGCAGCGTCTGATCGCTCCAAAAACCAGCGGCTCGCATCGCTTGCTTGCGCTGTTCTGAAAGGATTGGATCCATCGCCATCATATGCCTCCCTCATCATTGTTTTTGACGCCAAGTCCGTGACCAGACTGAAGCTGCCGTTCTTCGCCATTACCGCTGGGTCGCGGCTGCTTCGACCGATCACGCGTTGCCAAGTTTCTCGCGAAGCCTGTCAACTGCTTCGGGATTGGCGAGAGCGGAAAGATCGCCAGGATCCTTGTTCTCGAACACGGCCCGCAGCACCCGACGCATGATCTTCATATTACGCGTTCGCGGTAGATCGTCGACGAACAGTATCTTTTCCGGCCGGTAAGACGCGCCCATGCCGTCGACGATGGCGGACGATAATTCGTTCGCAACTCCCGCGTCGATGTTCACGCCCGGCATCGGCACGCAGGCGCAGACGATAGCCGACCCCTTCACTGGATGCGGGATGCCGAACACGGCTGCCTCGGAAATTTTTCCGGTCCCAATCAGAATGTCTTCGAGTTCTGACGGGCCGGTGCGCTTGCCGGAGATTTTGATAGTATCGTCGGAACGCCCGAGAATGTAATAGAGTGCATCCGTCCCACGCATCGCGAAGTCGCCATGCACCCAAAGACCGGCAAGCGTACTCCAGTAGCTTTCGATATAGCGCGCATCGGCTTTCCAGAGGCTCTTGGTCAATCCGATCGAGGAATGGCGGAGCACCAGTTCCCCGACTTCGCCCGGCGGCAAAGTTTTGCCGGACATATCCACGATGTCCGCGCCGACGCCCAGCGCGGGACGCGAGAACGAGCCCGGGTTCATCGGGTGGTTCGGCGTCCCAAGGAAGATGCAACCGCCGACTTCGGTGCCGCCGGAAATGTTGATGATCGGAAGCCTTCTTTTGCAGACATGCTCGAAGAACCATTGCCATGGTGCGTTGGTCCATGCCTCGCCGCCCGAAACGGTCATCCGCAGGCTCGACAGATCGTGGCGCTCGACATCCTGCGGTCCGTAGCGCATAAGCCCGCGGATAATCGTAGGCGATACGCCAAGATAGCTGACGCGGTGATCCTGGATCAGCCGCCAGAATCGTCCAGTGTCCGGAAAATCCGGCGTGCCTTCGGCGATCAGAAGGCTCGCGCCGGCGAAACTGGGAATACACGCGCACATCGCGCCGACCATCCAGCCCATGTCACTGAGGAAGAAAAAACGGTCCGACGATTTGAAATCGGCGCAGATGATCATGTCGCGCGTGACCATAGAACCGATGAAGCCGATATGAGTCCAAACGCAACCCTTCGGTTCGCCGGTGGTTCCCGAAGTGTACAGCAGAATCGCGGGATCTTCCGCATTCATTTCGACGGTCGCAATCGAGCCAGCTTTGCCGGCAACGACGTCGTGCCACCAGTGATCACGGCCCTCCCGCATCGGGGTCTCGATCCTAAGGCCTTCGCGGTCGACGACGATCACGTGCTGCACTGTCGGTGAGGAGTCGAGCGCGACGTCGAGGATGGATTTGAGCGGTGCTGCGGCGCCACGCCGCCAGGTCCCGCTCGCGGTGATGACGGCCTTTGCGCCGCCATGGTTGAGCCGGGTTTGCATGGGGGCCGGACCGAAGCCTGAGAACAGCGGCATCAGGATCGCGCCTAATTTCAACACCGCGAAGAACGCGACAAAGGTTTCCGGCACGTTCGGCATGTAGAGTGCGACCACATCCCCGCTGCCGATACCGAGATCGGTCAACGCGAGCGCAAGCCGTCCAATCTCGTGGTCGATTTCGCGATATGAGAGTTTGCGCTGTTCGAGCTTGTCTTCGCCCTCCCAGACGAGAAATGTCTGATCCCAGACGTCGGTGCCGCGATGCTTGTCAATACAATTCAGGACAATGTTGGTGGTGCCGCCGACGCACCAGCGTGCCCATGGCTGCCCGCGCGACAAATCTAGCATGCTGTCGTAAGAGCGATAAAACCTGACGCCGCAGAACTTGAAAACCTCTTCCATGAGCCATGCGGGATCGGAATCAGCCTTGAGCGAGAGGCTATCGTAATCGTCATATCCGGTCGCGCCCAGGAAAGCGGTCAGATTGCTCGCTGCAATTAGTTCGGGCGCAGGTGTCCATACATAGGACGTTGGATTGTCCATCGACTAGGTTCCCTGATTTGCGGTCATGTTCAATTCGATACCGACTTACCGGCCGATAGGCACGCATACCCGATCGAACACGAGGCGGTGGGCGGGGCCCGCCCGACAAACATGTCCAGCCTAGACGTCCAATGCTAACGCTCTCGTCCTACCGGTTCAATCGATTCTAACAATCGTTTGATAAAATTATTTGCCGGAAAGATCCACCTTTGCAAGCTGGTCGTGACTCGATTGACTTGCCAAAAATTCTAACGTTTGTTAGGTAAATGGCAATTGTCGGTCGAGGCGCAAGTGGTAGCCAGCCCAAATCTTCGAGAATTTCTCCTCCCAACGTATTATGTGGATTGCGATTCACCAGCGATTAAAGATTTCGTCTTGCGTGTGGCTGGCGATGAACAAGGCCGGTCGGCTACGGACAAGGCAATTCGGCTATTTAACGCGGTACGGGACCAGATCAGATACGACCCCTACGCGGTGAGTTTGTCCGAAACCGATTATCGCGCCAGCGAGGTTCTCAAAATGCCTTCAGCGTTTTGTGTCCCGAAAGCAATATTGTTGGCCGCCGCCATGCGCGCAGTGGGAATTCCCGCCGCGATCGGCTTTGCAGACGTTCGCAACCATCTGAATTCCCCCAAGCTGACGGAGTTGATGGGAACTGATCTCTTCATTTATCACGGCTACGTCGCGCTTTGCGCTTGGGGATGTCCCGCTTTTTGTTGAAAATCGCTCAGCAGGCGTTCTCATTGGCTGAGCCTATGCGGCCTTGGCGTGCA
>NZ_JBXAMO010000042.1:0-7599 GCF_058800725.1 Tardiphaga sp. GW822-FHT04G09
CAGGCTAATGGTAGGGGGTCAATTTTGGACGCCGATCCCCCGGCTTACGGGGTCAATATTGCAGGCCGAATGACAGTCAAGGTGGTCGGCGTTAAAATTGCACACGCCGACCGAACGGACGCGCCCCTCTTCGCGCAGGCGCAGCATGGCGCGCCAGCTTTCCACGAAGCGTCCGGCTGCCGGGACGGGCCAATGAATGAGGTATAGATCAAGAGTCTCAAGACCAAGGCGCTTGAGACTCGCGTCGAACGCCAAGAGGGTTGCATCATAACCGTGATCAGCGTTCCAAAGCTTGGTCGTGATGTGTAGATCTTCGCGGGCGACTGGCGCGCGGACAATGGCTTCGCCGACTGCGCTCTCGTTGCCATAAATCATCGCGGTGTCGATGTGGCGATATCCGGCGTCAAATGCGCTTGAGATCGAGTGTAAGGTTTCCTCGCCGGTTAGTGTCCAGACCCCCAAACCGACTCGCGGGATTGTCGTGCCGTCGTTGAGAACGATTTTCGGGATAGACGTCATGAGGGTTACTCGCTTCGGCGGAGATTGCGTACGAAGCAGCGACATCCAGCGAATTCGCAGGGTTCTGCGAATTTCGTTGTGTAACTGCCTGTTTTGCTACCACCATGACGCTTCCAGTGCATTGAAGAAATCGGTGCAATGGTTCTGACAGAACGGACCTTTTCGTCCTGAACTGACCGGCGCCGACGCGCGCGATTGGATAAAGCGCGCGGGCAACGCGACCGGCTACGAGTGATGCACGGCTACCTTCGACGACTTTCGGCGACCTTGTCCTTTGGTTGCCTATCGGTTGGCCCATACGCAGAGAAAAAGACGCTCAGGGCGCTCTTGAGTAACTGCGCACGTTCGGTTGGACCCGGCACGATGTTCAACAAGTGGGCGCGTTCAAGAATTCCGGCACCCACCAGGGACGCAAAAACCTCCGAGGCTCGTTTGGGGTCTGGAATCGACAAGCGGCCTGTCGCATCCTGAAGGGCCAGCCAATCGGCGAGCCGATTCAGCGCCCTCGTGTATGCCTCATTGTAATAGAGCTCCGAAAGCTCCGGCATATGGATCGCTTCGGCGATCATCATACGATGCAGTGACAGGACGTCAGGGTGAAGAATTCGATCGAGGAATGCTGCGGCCACTTTCTGGAGCACAATGACAGGATTCTCGTTCTTCTGATCCGCGAACATGTCCTGCGTCGCCA
The DNA here is from genome assembly GCF_058800725.1 of Tardiphaga sp. GW822-FHT04G09. Lineage (NCBI taxonomy): Bacteria > Pseudomonadati > Pseudomonadota > Alphaproteobacteria > Hyphomicrobiales > Nitrobacteraceae > Tardiphaga > Tardiphaga sp. GW822-FHT04G09. The sequence continues at coordinate 1,211 of NZ_JBXAMO010000042.1, forward strand.
ATACAGGTGCGACCAAGCGTCGGATCACTGCGCCGAACAGGCCAACCTTTCCGCCATATCTCGCGTAGATCGTCTTGGGCGACACATGTGCCGCACGGGCCAGCATATCGATGCTAACGCGCGAAAATCCCTTTTTACGAAAAAGCTCCGATGCGGCGTCGAGGAATGCCTCCTCATGCTGAGCAAGGAGTTCAGTGGAAATTCGGCCAAGGGGGCGCGACGTCATGGGCGGCCTTTGAGTAACGAGAACGCGAGTTCGTCATAAGGGACTTGATTTTCTAACAGATGAAGATCAATTAAGGAAGGGAAACGTTCCGTTCCATTAAATGAGGGTCAGGCATGGCTCCTGGGGCTGAGCCCGAAAAGAACGTTTCGCTCCAGGCGCTGCGGAATGTCCGCGGGATGGTGAGGAGAATGCATTGTGGAAAATCAAGGGAAGCTGAAGCGGCAATCGCACGATCTCTCGTATTCGTACCGGTTGCTCGTGGGGGCGGTTAAGCTCTCGCGTCATTCCAAGGAGAACCGTTTCGCAGGCGAGAGCGATTGGAAGCGGGTGGTTTTCCTCGGCATTCTGCTCGTATCCATCGGAGCGCTCGGCCTTCTCGATACATTCCTCCCAGGCCATCTTCCCGGTCACATTGCTGGTTCTTCGGCGATCTTTGGCGGAATGGCGATTGCAGTTCTCGTCAGCAAGATTTCGCTTGGCGTTTCATATCGCGACTGGCTGTTGAGCGCTGGCGCCTACCTTCTTGCTGGTATCGCCTTCGCTTCGGATGAAGCGTTTCTGCACTTCTCCTCGGCTGCGTACATGATCGCGTTCCTCGTGGCTTGTGGGCTTGTTCGCATCTGGATCGGCCTGACTTCAAATCCAAGCGATGCCTCACCTTCGATGGTGAATTCCGGGTGCGTAACGCTGCTGTGCGCTCTTTGGATCGCTCTGGCGTGGGCTCAAGGATCACCGCAGACCGGCGCAACAGCCTTGGCCCTCGACACGGTGTTTTGCGGCGTGGCGACTGTCGCATTTGGTGTCGCTTTGAAAGAAACCCAGCGTGCCGTGTGAGCTTCGCTGTCCATCCCGGATCTCTGCACATCGAGTGTGAACAATGGCTATCAAAACAATCGTCGCATTTCTGGAGCCGTCACGGGCAGGTTTTGATCGTGCAAATTATGCGGTCGAGCTGGCGTACAAGTTCGGCGCGCATCTGGTCGGGGCATATGTCGCACCGTCTGGATGGGGTGTCGATCCGGCCGAGGCCTACGTCAGGGGCAAGCTTGCAATCCGCCGTCTCATAGAGAGGCACAAAGCGAGGGAAGAGGAGCTGTCCGGCGCGGCGCGGCGGATGTTTGCGTCGCTTGTCGATCGGAAATGGGACGGGTTTGAATTTCGCATCATCCGGGAAGCGGACGTCGGCGACTTGCCGCTGCACCTCAAGTACAGCGATCTCGTCATTGTTCGCCGTCAGCCCCCTTGAGACAAATTGAAGGACTTCACGGAGGGAGGATTTCGGGTTCATCGTAGCCGCAAGGAGCGAAGATGAAACAGAAATCCGTACCGGGCAAAGCGCCCGCAGAACAAGTGCTGAAGGACATCCGGCGCCAGACGCGTCGGCAATACTCTGCGGAGGAGAAGATCCGCATTGTGCTGGAAGGTCTGCGTGGCGAGGAGAACATCTCTGAGCTGTGCCGCCGGGAGGGCATCGCCGCCTCGATGTATTACGGGTGGTCCAAGGAGTTCCTGGAAGCCGGCAAGCGTCGGTTGGCCGGTGACACTGCGCGAGCTGCAACACCTGGCGAGGTGAAGGATCTTCGTCGCGAGGCCACTGCCTTGAAGGAGGTCGTGGCCGACCTCACCCTGGAGAACCGTCTGCTTAAAAAAAGCATGACCGGGGATGGGGAGGACGAGGCATGAGATACCCCGCATCCGAGAAGGCCGAGATCATAGCACTGGTGGAGCAGTCGCATCTGCCCGCCAAGCGCACGCTGGACAAGCTCGGCATCCCGCGCGCCACATTCTATCGCTGGTACGACCGCTATCGGGCTGGAGGGCCTGAGGCGTTGGCCGACCATCGCTCACGGCCGGATCGCGTCTGGAATCGCATTCCGGACGACGTCCGTGGGCAGATCATCGACCTGGCGCTACAAGTCCCTGAGCTGTCGCCGAGGGAGCTGGCCGTGCGCTTCACTGACGAGAACAAGTACTTCGTCTCCGAGGCATCGGTCTATCGGTTGTTGAAGGCGCATGACCTGATCACCAGCCCGGCCTATGTGGTGATCAAGGCCGCGAACGAGTTCAAGGATAAGACCACCGCCATCAACCAGCTCTGGCAGACTGACTTCACCTACCTCAAGATAACTGGCTGGGGCTGGTATTACCTGTCGACGGTGTTGGACGACTTCTCCCGTTACATCGTGGCCTGGCGGCTCGGGCCAACCATGTGCGCCTCGGACGTCACGGCCACGCTGGACCAGGCACTGGCAGCATCGGGCCTCGATAGCGCCACTGTCCTGCATCGACCGAGACTGCTCAGCGACAATGGCGCGTCGTATGTTGCAGGTGATCTGGCCGACTGGCTTGAGGATAAGGGCATGCGGCACGTTCGGGGAGCCCCGTATCACCCGCAAACCCAGGGAAAGATCGAGCGCTGGCATCAAACCCTGAAGAACCGCATTCTGCTCGACAACTACTATCTGCCCGGTGATCTCGAACGGCAGATCGACGCCTTCGTCGAGCATTATAACCATGTTCGCTATCACGAGAGCATCGGCAACCTCACCCCGGCCGACGTCTACTTCGGCAGGGTCGAGACAATCCTCGCCGAGCGGCAACGTATCAAGCGTGCCACCATCGCAAACCGCCGCTTGCAGCATCAGCTGCAGGTCGCTTAAACTCTAACCCCTGATGAGCCAGAGCCTCCCTTCTCGAATTGCCTGATCAGTCTCAAATTATCTGACGACGGACAATCAAGTAGATGCAACAACAACAGCAATCTGGTCTGTGAAGTGTGATGTCGAAGAAGCCTCAGAAGATCGAATCGTCACGTGCGCCGCTGACCTCATCGGAGTCAGTTCCGCCTGAGCGGATCGTCGGATCGACGTCTCTTCTCGCGCGCACGCTGAACGTCGACCGAGCGACGGTTGTTCGCATGCGACGCGATGGCATGCGGTGGCACGACAAGCGCACGACTAAGCGAGGTGACGACTACTCGTGGGATCTGGCCGTCGTCTATGAGTTCGTGAAGCAGGATGCCGTCAAGACGGAACGCGAGCGCGCCGCGAAGGAAAAATCCGCTGCCGCATCCGGAAAGCCTGGCGTCCGACCAGAAGCTGATCCTGATGATCCATCCGGAACATGGGTGCATCCGCGCACCGGAAAGACCTACACGAACTCCGAGGTGATCGCGGCCGAGAAGTCGAAGATCATGGATGACTCCGAGGCCGCCGAGATCAAGCGGCGCAAGGCATTCACCGAGTTCCAGAAGCTCGACGGCAGGGCTTCGGACAACGAGGACATCATTGCGCTTTGGGGATTCCACACCGGGATGCTGCATGCCGCCTTGGAGAATCTGAAGTCGGAGTATCGGGCGCTGTTCGTTCAGCGTGACATGCACCCGAACGAGGCGCGGCGACTGGCTGACGGACCTGTCGATGAGATGATCGCGTATCTGAAGAAGACCGATCCGTTCGTGTCGCCGTTCGACGAGGAGAAGGAAGATGATGACGAAGCAGGGGGAGAACCGGGTGAAGGCGCCGTCTCCGGAGACGGAGACGAGGTTTCCGACGAAGAGGCAGAAGCCTCCGGAGCCGGAGCGGAATGATGTCGGATCTAGAGACGAGGCTGGAGGCGACGCGCGTTGACCTTCTGAAGCGGCTGGTTCGCGAGGATCGGCCGGTTCATGGGTTCGAGTCGTTGATGCGGCGGATGAGCCGCATAACGCTGCGCAGGCTGAAGCCGAGGCCTCGTGAGGATATCGTCACCTGGGCCGAGCGAGAGCTGTTCCTGAACAACCAGTCGTCGCCCGGTCGCGGCGGCAAGCGGCTGCGGCTGTCGAATTTCCAGAAGCAGATGCTGCGGATGATGGTCGCCGGAACGACCAAGCGGTTCATCTGCCGCAAGTCATCGCAGATCGGGTACTCGCTGCTGTGCGCGATCGCCGTCTTCGACGTTCTCGCGCATCTGGAACTCCCCGCCGCCTACATCTCGAGGTCCGACGCGGAAGTCGATCGGTGGATGAAGACGTTCTTCCACCCGATGCTGAACGATCCGAACAACAAGGTGCTGGCACGGACCAAGCGGACGCCGAAGCAGGGGGAGGACAAGGACTCCCTTAACGAAAAGATCTTCAAGAACGGCGCCATGTTCTTCGCGCGCACGGCCGCGAGCGATGACGCCGCCAAGGGCTTCACCGCCTGGATGGTGATCTGCGACGAGATCGACACCGACACCTGGCTGGAGCGCGCTGCCGGTCAGGGCTCGAAGCTCGACGCCATCAGGGCGCGCTTCATTCAGTTTCATGACGGCCGTCTGGTCGCTGGCGGAACGCCTACGAATGCTCGAACGTCGAACATCGAGCGTGAGATGCGGACGTCCGACGACAGGAAGTGGTTGGTGCCATGTCCGTATTGCTCGGGCGCCGTCGATCCGGTGACGAAGATGGCATGCGACGATCCAGATGCCGTCGAGATGAAGGGCCACCAGGAGATTCTCTGGGGTGACGACGACCCGGCCAGGCCGGGATTCAAGTTCGAGCTGCGGCCGCATGACCATGCGGTGCTGCAGACCGTATATCAATGCGCCTTCGATCCCACTCATCGGACCGACGAGATCGGGCCCGACATGTACAACTGGAAGGAATGGTGCGATCGGCACGGCGAATTCATACCGACCGCATCCGGCGGACGATGGATTCTCGGCGACTACGACCTGGAATGGCATCAGGAGAGCGAGCGTCTTGACGAGGAGACTGGTCAGCTTGTGCCGTTGACGACCAGCGCTCAGGAAGGCGTCGTAGGATGCAGCGCCTGGGCCGGTATCAACCCGATGCTGTCGCGCAACGAGATCGTCGCCGGCTGGCTTGACGCGAAGCGCAAGGGAATCGGCTCCATCAAGTCGTTCACACAGCACACGCTCGGCCGCGCATGGGAGCAGAGATCAGCGTACGTCGAGGTCGCCGTCTCCGAGCTTGAGAAGAACTGCGTCCGATACCCAGCCGAGATTCCGAACGACGTCCTGATCATCACCGGATTCGCCGACGCCCAGGAAGGCATGAAGAGCGGCGCCAAGGTGCAGCGCGTCGAGGTGTCTTTTTGGGGGTGGGGCCGCGAGGATACGGCATATTTCATCGCGCATCACGTGATCGAGGGGAATCTTTACGACCGGGAGATGGAGCTTCGGCTCGAGAAGCTGTTCGAGCGCCGGTACGTCAACGAGGCCGGACGGCATCTTCCGGTCATCGGGACCGGACACGACACAGGATACGAGACGTCAAAGGTCAACGACTACGTTCGAAAGTATGCAGAGCGCAACCGCATCGGTACGCGCGGCTTCGCCGACAGGACCGGGCTTGGCGCGCCGTGGCCGTCGCTCATCAATCTGAATGCAGGCTACAACGATAAGAAGGCGTGGCGCTGGCATTACGTCGATACGCTTCGCGGCAAGGACGAACTCGCCAGAAAGATGGCGCTCGGTCCGAAGATGGGCGGGATCTTCTTTCCGCGCAGCGCGGCGTACATTCCTGAATTCTTTGCAGGCCTCACGGCGGAACGACGCGTTCCGTACAAGCAGGGGTGGAAGTGGGAGCCGAAGGGCGTACTCACGGGCGAGCCGCTCGATAACTACGTCGGGTGCGCCGCGGTGCGCGACTACATCAAGGCATCTTCGCCGGCGTTCGCCGACTACGACCGCCTGGTGCAGAACGCGCCATGGGAGATTCCGTTGGTGCCGACCCTCGTGTCGCATCCTTGGGATGGCGATGACAGGTCCGTGCTGTCGCATTTGATCCCGGGCGCTCCTCTGATCGTGGATCCCGACGGCATCGGCGCCCGCGCCGCGGCGGCAGTGCGGCCGCCGGCCAGGCCGAACTTCGGCGTGCGATCGGCGCTGACCGAGCAGAAGTCGGATCGCCGTCGTCTGATCCGGTGCGCCGCGGTCCGCGCGTCGTGTCGGAGGACGAAGGAAGCGCCGGCGGCGGCTGGGGAGGAGACAGATACGGCGGATCGTCGGGCGGCGGCTGGGGTTCGTGACCAGTCACCTAAATGCGCTGTAGTTTAAATAGCTGTCACGTCTCCAACTGCGCTCTACCCATCCGTCCGGAGTGTCATTCGGCCTGCAATATTGACCCCGTAAGCCGGGGGATCGGCGTCCAAAATTGACCCCCTACCATTAGCCTGTT
>NZ_JBXAMO010000043.1:0-4588 GCF_058800725.1 Tardiphaga sp. GW822-FHT04G09
CGTCAACTATTGACTATACATTTGGCGGAGCATCTTCGGGCGGCACTCCCTCGGCGCTGATGGTCTGGAATGCTTATAACAAAGTAATACAGCTACGGTTGTTCGTGACACTGGCACTACCTATACGTATGCTTTAAACCAGATAAGGCATACCAGGGGTAGCGCCGGGAACCAAATCAGTTTTGTCGTAGAACGTCAGCAGCCAGTGGGGTAATTGGTCTTATGGGGATTGGGCTTAATAGCACAACTGCTTATGCCGGCTCGCCTACCATGGTTTGGTCCACAATTGCCACTGGCTTAATTCAGGTGCTAAATAATAATTTAACATCTTATCCTGCCCTTGGCGTGAACGTTATTTCTGCAAACGAGAATACGGACACAACGGTTTTTACCTACAACAATGCCTTGGCTCCGGGTGTTCTCTCGGCGATGGTTAGAAACTGATGCGTTGGGCACTTATCTTTATCCTGCTTGTTGCGGGACCGGCTTTCGCTCAGAACCAATCGCCGACGCCTCCCGATCCGTTCGTCCTGAACGACAGCCACCCGTTCACTGCGACGTATTTCAAGGACACTAAGGGTCTCACTCCGCGCGAGATCACGATAAACCCGGCGCTGAAGACCATCGTTCTGATGGTCGCCGGCCAGTCGAACATGACGACCCTTCAGCCGACACTCTACACACCGCTGAACGGCACCGTCGTTTCCCAAATGAACATCTACGATGGGGCCTTCTATCCGATTAGTGGCCCTGTTTTAGGCACCAACTATTCTCTTGGGCCCGGAAATCTAACGGTTCAAGTGGCTGACCTTCTCGTCGGCATAGGCGGCGTGAACCAGGTCATCTTGGTCAACATCGCTATGGATGGCGCGCAAATCTCTGATTACGGCCCGTCGGGTACGTTGTACGATCGCGGCAATGTTGCGATGAAGCGGCTTGCAGCCAGAGGCATTACGCTATCTACGCCCGGTGTGTATTTCGCTTTCCTTTGGGGGCAGGGCGAGAACGGCAACGATACGGTACAGGCTACCTACGCTGCTGGACTTGCTGACATCAAGGCGAAGATGCTGGCAAGTGGGTTTTCCGGCCGCTTCTTCATCAATCTAGAAACGTGGGTGGCTGGCGTTACCAAGTCCGCCATCCGGGCGGCACAATCTGGTTTTGTAGATGGCGTGACAGTGTTTCAGGGCGGCGATCTCGACACGCTTAATGCGACCTATCGCCATCCCGACAACATTCACTTTAAGGACAATGGCGGAGATGCAGCGGCGTTATTGATTTACAATGCAATGCACGCATCTGGGGCGCCGTATTAGGCCTGATAGGGAATTAGCCGCCGAGGAGTTTACCGAAAAGCGAGCGGAGCGGCCCGGCGTGCTCCTTCCCAAGATGCGCTGATGGCCCGTCGGTGGGAATAGTTGTCTTCCCCGTTCCAGTCACAGTATTTGACCATGAGGCTTTCACATAGGGTCGGAACTCGCTGGCCATGACGGCTTCTTGGTCCGTGAACATGCGATCGACCGGATTGACAAATGGCTTATCGTGAACTCGCTTCAGGACTGCGTACATCATCAGTTCGCGAGCGTCGTTCGCCCTGAAGTTTTCAATTGAATAAGGGATGCGTGTGGCCGTGAAGTCAGCCGTGATAAAGGCGACGCTGAATTCGTACTCGTTAGCGAGCGCGATCTCCTGCACGACTCTTGGATGATAGTTGAAAAAGCCGTGATTGACGTGGCCGGCAACCGGCAGGATATGCAACATGAACCCTCCGGGCTTTGTCAGGCGGTGCATGTTTCGGAAGCCAGCGCCTTGGTCGAAGCAGTGTTCTAGCGTGCCCAAGTTGGTCACCAGATCGAATGTCTCAGTGTATCCATATGTTCGGTCTATATCTTGATTTAGGTCGAACCTTTTGATGTCATCGCGACCATCGATAAAATCAATTGCCGTGTAGCTTCCAAATCCAAGGCGGCAGTAAAGCTGGGGGGCACTCGAAACAAGTTCTGCGCCGAGGAATCCGCGTTCGCGCAGCGCCTCGGTAACAACGGAAGGATTTGCTGAGATGTCTTGAGCGCCGAATTCTATCACTGATGGTGATTTAGGGAGAGAGGTCACCAGTTCTGCCAGCGTCACTACGCACTCAAGATTAATGCCCATCGTTGTCTACCTTTTCGAAGCTCACAAGGCTGGAGTTGATGAGTGCCAGCCCTTTATCCACGTTTGACCCCACCACAAACGGGTATGCATCGTGCACATAGTCCTTCATTACATAGTTCATGATCTCATCTTCAGGAGTTAGAGTTTCCGCGACTCCTCCCGATAGGTAGTAGGTTCCCAAAGCGAGACGGGGGGCGAAGCTAAATCTCGTTTCCTTGATCTCGCCGTCTTGATAATCGAAAAGCTTGCCCTGAACGGCTGTGGAAGTGCCGTATATTGACACCCCCTCGGCGTTCTTAATCACCCATCCAACGGTGACGTTCGGGGTCGCCTTGATTGCCTCGGTCGTCACAACGATGACATAATGCTCTTGAGCGTGCACTGCGCGGCATGACTTGCCGGCAGCATCGATGATCTTGATGCCTCGCACGATCATCTGCGATTTGTATGATTCGACGGCCATTTTGAGTTTGTCTTTCAGGATGCCCTATCCGGGCGGGGCGTCGCTCGGTATGCTGGGAAGGCAATTAGGAGATTTCGGGTGGAATACCCCATTTACATCGTCTCGCACAGTGACGGGGTTCAATTTTGCGCCTACGTTCCGGATCTGCCGGGATGCATGGTCATTGGGGCCACCCGGGAGGCGGTTGCGGTGGCAATTGCCACTGAAATCATGGCCTATATTCAAGCTGCGCGGGCGAAGGGGGTGGAAGTTCAGCCGCCTGGGACAGACGCGCGGACTTTGGAGGCCATGCGAACGGATTTCGTCACTTTAAAACGAAACCTTGAATTACTGGAAGCTAGGCTGGATCAGCTTCAGAGCGTATCGCACTGACAATTTGTACAAGAAGATCATGAATGGCGCTACGGCGGCGATTTCAGCCGCAACGTTGTTATCGCAAGCGAGTATTGAGCGAGTTAGCAAGAGGCCTGAGACGACCGTGGTTTCTCCCGATCCGCGATGGAATGACGGCCACCCCTGTCACATCATATTCGCCCAATAACGGCGCTTTGCGCGGTGCTGTTTCTGACTGCGGCTTCTTTTCGGTCATCTGCACACTCCGGCTATCGCAGTGCGGAAAGGGTCTCCATCAGCGTAGTGCGCGTGGGTAAGATATCGGCCCAAATAACCAGTGCAACGGCGATAGCAGTGAAAGCCATGACTTCCGAATACTTGCGGCCGATGCCCGCTCGATGAGCCGCCATGACGATCATAGCTGTGACAATGGCTTTCCAGAAGGTGGAACCCATCATTAGGAACGCGATGAACACTAAGCCGGCTGCTACGACCGACTTCACGGAGAGCCTGATCGCCTCGTTGTAATAGGCCTGATCCATTGCTCGAATCTCTCCCATCTATTGGGAGACTAAGTGCGCAATAAACCTCTGTAAACAGAAGTTGCGGGTTTTCCGCACTGCAGCCGTCGAGCCCGCGCCCTCTGGGCCTTCCTTCCAAAACATCGGAGAACCACCATGACCATCGCTGCCCTTGTGGCGGGCGGTCCCGCGCTTGTAGTGAGAGGAGCACCGGGCACATCAGCCGTGAATGATCATCACCATAAAAGCCGCAGCGGGGGCGGCGCAGGCAGTTGCAAGTAGCATCAGGCCAATCATCAGTTTTTCATAACGGCCCACGACGCACCTCTTGAACTAGGCGGGGACCGCCGCCTGCAGGGTCAGCGGCCCCTCGCGCGTAATTGAAATCCTGGTCGTGGGTTGTCCCCCTCCAGCCATTTCTACGCGCAAGGCAAATTCAAATCTTTCCACACAATTCTGAGAAGAGGGATTCTGCGACCCCTTTGCGGAACACGTCCACTGTTGCGTGGCAGAAACAGTTTTCCGGCCGACATTCCCACCCACGGAGAAAATCTATGACAATCGCCGCACTCGTTGCGTCGGGACCCTTGCGCATGGGCGCAACGGGGCCGGCCGTTACTGCCGTTCAGCTCGCTTTGCGCAATGCGGAATATGATCTCGAGGCCGATGGCGGTTTCGGAACCATCACCCAGACGGCCCTGAAGGCGTTTGAGGCGAGCCACGGGCTAGCGCCGGATGGCGTCGTGGACGCGCCGACCGCTCCGGCCCTCGACAAGATCGCCCCGCCGCCTTCGGTGCTGAAGGTTAAGTCATGGCTCTCCACGATGCGCGCGATCATGCGGCGAATACAGATTCGCCGTCATCGCGTCAACTTACCTTTTTGAACGAAGATGTGCGTCGCTTGTGGTGCAGTCCGCCACACCGCAAAGGATTGAGGAGAGCTTGCCGAGCCGCACGCTTCAGACGTTGAGGCCGTAATGGAACGCGCTGACGAAGGAAGATGTGATGCCGGCGCGGATGTTGCGTGCTATTTTTGTCAGAATTCTCCTCAATAGTAGTCTTGGGCTGACCTGAGCCCCAAGCTTCATCCAGCGACGGGAAGAATCCTTTGATTATT
>NZ_JBXAMO010000045.1:0-1698 GCF_058800725.1 Tardiphaga sp. GW822-FHT04G09
CGCAGTCGTCATGATCTCGTCGAAGGCGGCCTTCATGCCATAGAGCTTGAGCTCACCCATGAGGTCGAAGAGTTGAGTACGTTCCATCAGATGGTTCTCCTCAGATTGTCGTAGCGGGCACAGTCGGCGATCGGGGCATGGCACAACGTCAGCGCAGCCGGCGTCATGATGTTGGCGGGTGGAGTGGGCTCTCGTTGCCGAGCCAGGATATTGAGCACGACATCGGCGGAATGGACGCCTTGGACGATCGCCTCGGCACAGGCCACCTCGACAGCGGGCAGACCGTCGGTCAGAACTGCGTTGAGGATGTCGACCATCTGCCGGTTGCCATCATCGGCACCGGCAAGCTTGCGCCGTATGCGCTCGATCGCAGCCGGCAGCACCCAGTCCTTGAAGGGAGCGCCGTTGCGCAAGGCGCCGGGTTTGCGAGCCAGCACCGGCACGTAATGCCAAGGATCATAGGTCGTCTCGCCACGACTGAAGGCGCGCGGATGCTCGGCAACGATACGTCCGTCCTGGCGGATAACGATGCGGTCAGCGTAAGCATGAACCTCGACCGGCCGCCCGACGGCGCTGGCCGCGACCGAGTACTTGTTGTTGTCGAAGCGGACCAGGCAGGTCTTCGAGACCGATGCCGGAACCGCATGGAATCCGTCGAACCGGCCCGCATAGGGAACCAGCTTTGGGCGTTCGGCTTCGAACACCTCCCAGATCGTCTGCTCGGTCAGTTCCGGATGACGGTGTGCCTTCGTGTAGGCGATGCACTTGTCCAGCAGCCAGGCGTTCAACTCGTCGAGAGTTTTGAACCGAAGCCGCGGTGTGAAGAAGCGCTCGCGGACAAGGCCGACCTGGTTCTCGACCTGGCCCTTCTCCCAGCCTGATGCCGGCGTGCAGGCCACCGGGTCGACGAGGTAATGGCTGCACATCTGCATGAAGCGGCGGTTGTAGAGACGACCTTTGCCGACGAAGATCGTCTCGACCGCGGTCTTCATGTTATCGTAGATGCCGCGCCCGCAGGTGCCTTTGAACAGCGCGAACGCCCGATCGTGAGCGTCGAACACCATCTCCTGCGTCTCACGCGGATAGCACCGCACAAACAACATACGGCTATGGCACAGCCGGACGTGGGCGGCCTTCACCATCACCGTCACGCCATTAAGCAGAACTACCTCGTGGCTCCAGTCGAACTGATAAGCTTCCCCAGGCGCAAAGCTCAGCGGGACATAGGCCGCAGCCGTCGATTGTCCACGGTCCGTACTCCATCGTCTGGCGTAACGCCGCACGGCATCGTAGCCACCGTCGTATCCACGCCCGCGCAGCTCTTCGAAGATCCGGATCAGCGTCAGTCGCTCGCGAGCGGCCTTGGTCGCATTTGCCGCCAGCAACACGTCGAGCTCCGTTGCCCATCTTCCGAGCTGGGCCTCGGCTGGACAACATGCTCGTACTCAAATGAGGTCTCTCCCGACCTCAGCACCTTCCGCACCGTGTTCCGTGACACCTTCAGGTCCCGGGCAATCTCCTTGATCGTCTTGCCCTTGATGAAGTGCTCACGCCGTATCCGCGCAATCGTCTCCACGATCAGCATCTCCGACCACCTGCTTTGTTACGAAGCAGGCAGCGCAACAGGCTAATGGTAGGGGGTCAATTTTGGACGCCGATCCCCCGGCTTACGGGGTCAATATTGCAGGCCGAATGACA
>NZ_JBXAMO010000047.1:0-1494 GCF_058800725.1 Tardiphaga sp. GW822-FHT04G09
CACGATGACGTAATTGCGGTCAGCGCTCGAGGCGCGAAAGATCCGTTAGCATTGAGCCCTCGCAATCAACCGATTCGGAGGAACCGTCATGAAGCAATACGTCGGTCTGGATGTATCGCAAAGAGAAACCGCAGTGTGCGTGGTCAGCGAAGCTGGCCAACTAATCTTCGAGGGAAAAGCAAAGTCAGATCCCGGCGCTCTGACCGACCTTCTTCGTAGACATGCGCCTCTGGCGGAACGCATTGGTTTTGAGACCGGCGCGATGTCAAGCTGGCTTTGGCACGAACTTCGTAGGGTCGATTTACCTGTCGTCTGCATCGATGCGCGGCATGCACACGCGGCGCTGTCGGTACGTATGAACAAGAGCGATCAAAATGACGCTCGCGGCCTAGCCGAACTGGTGCGGGTTGGTTGGTATCGAGAAGTCAAAATTAAGAGCGAGGAAAGTCAGAAGATCCGCGCAATACTCGTTGCGCGATCTCGACTAGTATCCATGCGCCGAGATATTGAGAATCAAGTTCGCAGTCTGATCAAGGAATATGGACTGCTATTCCCTCGCGCCATCGGCCAACAGTTCCGCAATCAGGTCAGCGAACTACTCGGCAACGATCACCAGCTTCTCAGCGTGACGGCGCCGCTCCTGTCGATTCATGAGCATATCTGTCGGCAGCAGAGCAAGTTTGACGACGAGGTCCGCCGATTGGCAAAGTCGGACGAGACGACGCGGCGCCTGATGACAGTTCCAGGCGTAGGAGTGGTGACGGCCCTCACGTTCCGCCATACGATCGACGACCCGTCCCGCTTCCGGTCGGCCTCTACGGTCGGCGCCTATCTCGGCCTTACGCCTCGGCGAAACCAATCTGGAGAAACCGACACCAGCGGCAAGATATCTCGATGGGGAGACCGTCTTCTCCGATCCTACCTGTTCGAGGCAGCGACCGTTCTGCTTTATCGGACCAAAAAATGGTCTTCCCTCAAAGTCTGGGGAATGAAACTCGCAAAGCGGATCGGTGTGAAGAAGGCAAAGGTCGCCATTGCCCGAAAGATCGCCGTCATCCTTCACTGCATTTGGGTCGATGGCACCTCGTTCGATTGGGGCCACGCCACACTGGCCTGACGCATACTGACGCTTTCTGGCCCGGTTCGCCGGGCTGGCGATGTCCCGCTGGGACGGTGGTCGCGGTGACCTCGGTCAATCGGCTGGTGGCGGCTAGTCCGCACTCCGCTGTACACGTTGAGGCACCCGCCCCGGACATCATCATGAGGCGCTTGGCGACCTCGGAAAGGACCATGACCCTGGCGATGGCATCAAAGCTACCACGGTAAGATTTCTCCTACGGCAAAAGAAGATCCAACACCGACCGCTATCGTATCGCCGGCCATTCTTGCCAACTCAACGGCCCCATCCAGATGCGACGGGGCGAGCGCTAAAGTTTTGCTGAGGGCGGGTTAAAGGGCGCTTGACAACAGATCGCAATTAAAGGGCCGATTGAC
>NZ_JBXAMO010000048.1:0-1432 GCF_058800725.1 Tardiphaga sp. GW822-FHT04G09
GGGGATGTCCCGGTCGCTGTTGAAATTGTGAAGTAGGCGTTGCTCGCCTTGAGCCTGTTAGGCTCGGGGTGTCGAATCCAACGAAGGAGAGCAACGCCATGAAGAAGATTACCACATCTGCCGCCATTGGTGCGGGGGCAATCGTCGAAGAAGCCTGGCAAGAGGTCGGCGCCAGCTTTGAGCGATTCTGCCTGACGGCGGGGATCGCCACGTTATCGGGCATGCTGGAGGAAGATACAGCCCGTCTGTGCGGCTCCCGCTATGGTCGGGCGGCGGGCAAGGAAGGGCATCGGTGGGGGAAGACGCGGGGCAAGGTCGGCTTCCACGGCGGCAAGGTTGAGATCGAGCGGCCTCGCGTGCGCGGCTGCGACGGCGGCGAACTCGCGTTGCCGAGCTGGACGACGGCCCAGTCCGAGGACTTGCTCGGCAAGTGGGCTATGAACCTGATGCTGATCAACGTCTCGACGCGCCGGTTTGGTCGGGCCGTCCGCCTGCCGGAAGGTGACGTGCCTGCGCCGGAGGGCGCAGGCGTATCCAAGTCGGCCGTATCGCGCCGGTTCGTGGCGCTGTCGGCTGCGCGGATGAAGGCGTGGATGACCGCCGACCTGTCCAAACTGGATCTGCTGATCATTCAGATCGACGGTATGCACGTAGACGACGATCTGATGCTGGTGGGCGCGGTTGGCATTGACGGGATGGGCGACAAGCACCCACTGGGCGCGATTGAAGGGGCAACCGAGAATACCGCCGTGGTGCAGGCCCTGCTGGACAACCTGGTCGCCCGCGGCCTCGACCCGGCGGTCAGTCGCCTGTTTGTCGTTGATGGAGCCAAGGCGCTGTCCAAGGCCATCCGCAGGACCTTCGGCCGCCACACGCTGATCCAGCGTTGCCAGGTCCATAAGGCCCGCAACATCACCGAGCGCATTGCCAAGCCCTTGCATGCCTCGGTACGCAAGGTTCTGCGTCAGGCGTGGGAACTGAGCGACGCGGCGAAGGCGGAAAGACTGATCCACAATCTGGCCCGCCGCCTCGAATACGAGGCTCCCGGCGTCTCCGGCAGCATCCTGGAGGGGATCGACGAAATCCTGACCGTCACCCGTCTCGGCCTTCCTGCCGAGCTGCGCCGTTCGCTCGCATGCACCAACATCATCGAGAATATGAACGGCACCATCCGCCGCGTCTGCCGCAACGTCAAACGATGGCAGAATGCCGGGATGGCTTTGCGTTGGACGGCCGCTGGCATGATGGAAGCTGCCAAGGGCTTCCGCCGGTTGAAGGCCTACAAACAACTACCAATCCTGCGGGCGGCTCTATTGGCCCATCAGGCCAAGCACGCCATAAGCCCCAGCCTTGAACTGCACGCCAAGGCCGCATAGGCTCAGCCAATGAGAACGCCTGCTGAGCGATTTTCAACAAAAAGCGGGACATCCCC
>NZ_JBXAMO010000049.1:0-1277 GCF_058800725.1 Tardiphaga sp. GW822-FHT04G09
CTAGCAGTCCGCTGAAAAAGCTCAAAATCAGACTATTTTTCTATCCAATCGACGGGCTGGATGGTGGTGTAGTTTGCTGATCGGCGTCGCGCGCAGTCGCCTTTACGGCGACGGAGTTATGCGGCGAGCAGTTTCGGAATGCGGATCAAGTTGTAGGCGATCAGGTTGAGCATGAAGTCGGCGGCGACGGCGCCGAGACCGCGATGTTTGGTCTTGCGCATTGTACCGTGTTGCTTGCCCCATCCGAAGATGCACTCGATCATCGCGCGGCGTGTCTGCGACATGCCATAGCCCTCGTGGCGGGTGGTTCGCTCATCGATGGCGCTGCGGCGGTTGCGGCCGCTCTTGCCGATGGCATTGTTCTGCGTCACATGCGGCGTGACCTCGATGGCGCGCAGATTGGCGACATGATCGGCGGTGTCATAGGCCTTGTCCGCGCCAACGGTGATGCGACGGCCGGCCTGTTTGGCCTTGGCCTTGAGCATTTTCTCCGCAGCGTGGCGCTCGGCGGTGCCGCTGGCATGCGTCACCATGCCGGCGACCGCCAGGCCATTGCGGTTCTCCATGGTGGCATGGCCCATATAACAGAGCCTGGCCTCGCGGCCGGCGGCCTTGCGATAGAGCCGGCTGTCGGGATCGCTGGTGGAGGCATGGGTGTCGTTCTTGCGGGTCTGGCCATGGAAGTTGCTGCCGTCGTCGCCGTCACTGCCGTCCTTGGGGCGGAAGCTCTTGTGGGAAGCCCAGGCTTCGATCAGCGTTCCGTCCACCGAGAAATGCTCGTCCGACAACAGCGCCTTCACCTCGGCGTGGTTCAGCAGCCTGGTCATGAACTTCGTGAACACGTCGCCGTTCTGCAATCGCTCACGGTTCTTCGTGAAGGTGGTCGGGTTCCAGACCCGGTCGTCCGGCGACAGCCCCACGAACCAGCGATACAACAGGTTGTAGTCAAGTTGCTCCATCAATTGGCGTTCCGAGCGGATGCCATAGAACACCTGCAGCAGCAACGCGCTGAGCAATTGCTCCGGCGGGATCGAGGGACGCCCTTCCTTCGCGTAGAGGCTGGAAAAGCTGCGGCTCATCTCGCCCAGCACATCACGGACTAGCGCCCGGATTTTCCTTAGCGGATGGTCCTGCGGCACCCGCGCATCCGGCGAGATATATGAAAACAGCCCGCCTTGATCCTCGAATGTCCCGCGCATGCCGACCTCCACCGATTCACCATCAAATTGAATCAGTAAATCAGCGCCGCCGCGAGGGGTTTTTCAGCAGACTGCTAG
>NZ_JBXAMO010000050.1:0-1096 GCF_058800725.1 Tardiphaga sp. GW822-FHT04G09
GGGGGCGCCGATGAGCCATTCAACAGCGATATCGGCGCCTTGTTACCGATCGCGCTATGTGGCCGGACTTCGTTGTAGTCTCTACGCCAATCCTCCATTTTCTGCCGTGCGTCGTCAAGGCTCAGGAACCAGTGCGTGTTCAAGCATTCGCTTCTGAACTTGCCGTTGAAGGATTCGATGAAGCTATTATCCGTTGGCTTGCCTGGCCGCGAGAAGTCGAGCACGACGCCCTTTTGGTAAGCCCAGATATCGAGATCGCGGGAGATAAACTCCGATCCCTGATCGACACGGATGGTCTTGGGGTAGCCAACGGTCTTGCAGATGCGCTCCAATGTCATCACGACATCCTCGCCTCGATAGCTGAAGCGCGGATCGACGGCCGGCGCGAAGCGACTGAAGGTATCGACGATCGTCAGCACGCGGATCTTACGGCCAGTGGCAAGCTGGTCGTGCACGAAGTCCATTGCCCAGGTCTCGTTGACCTGCACCGCATCGGTTCGATCCTCGCGCAGCTTGGCCTTCACGCGACGCTTCGGCGTTTTGTTGCGCAATTGCAGGCTCAACTCCCTATAAAGGCGGTAGACACGCTTGACGTTGACGTTCCAGCCCTCACGCAGCAGGAGGACATGGACCCGGCGATAGCCGTATCTCACTCGCGTCTCGCAGATCTCCCTGATCCGACTCTTGAGAGCGGCCTGGTCGCCGCGCTTCGACTTGTAGACGTAAAGTGCGCGATCGATCCGGAGCGTCGAACAGGCCCGTCTGATCGAGACCTTCCAGTCGCCCCGCACCCTATCGACAAGCTCGCGCTTGCGGCCAGGCCTCAGAGCTTTTTTGACAGAACATCCTGCAGCATAGCCTTGTCCAACGACAGGTCGGCGACAATCCGCTTCAGCTTGCTGTTTTCCTCCTCGAGCTGACGCAGTCGCTTCATCTCTGAGGGCATCAGGCCCGCATACTTCTTCCGCCAGTTATAAAACGTCGCCTCGCTGATCCCGGCCTTGCGGCAGACCTCTGCAACTGCCGAGCCGTCTTCCGCCTGCTTCAAAACGAATGCGATCTGCGCCTCTGAAAACTTCGATGCCTTCATGGAACT
>NZ_JBXAMO010000051.1:0-1087 GCF_058800725.1 Tardiphaga sp. GW822-FHT04G09
GCGCGTTTGTGTCCCTTGCCGGCGGCGATGAGCCGGCGATACAGCGCGATGAGTTGCGGATTCCAGCGGAAGGACGCCGCCAGCGAGGCGGTGTAGAGGGCATGGCGCAGGCGTGTTCGCCCGCCATCGATATGCCTGATGCCGACCCGCTGGCCGCTGTCGTCATCATAGGGGGCGAGCCCGGCCAGAGCGGCGGCTTGCTCGCGTCCGATCTGACCGACCTCGGGCATCCGCACCAGAATGGCGACGGCAGTCGGCAGGCCGATGCCATCGACGCTGAGGATCAAGACGAGACGCTCGGCCAGATCGGAATGCGCGCGGATTGAAGCCAGCAGTGCCTTGAACATGGCGGTCTTGCGCTTTTGCAGCCGGGTCAGGTCCTCGGCCCAGAGCGCCTTGGCCCGCGCATCGCGACAGCTTTCGATGCGGTTCTTCAGGCGGGCGATGTCTTCGCCGAGCTGGTCGATCGTGGTCAATTGCTCGGCAAATGGCCGTATCCGCGGATCCGGAGCGGCATGGATCGTCTGCGCCGCGGCGGTGCAGCGGGCGATCAGCGCCGCATCGATCCTGTCGTTCTTCGCCCGCAGCGCATGGAACGTGGCATAGGCCCGGACCTGGGCCGGCTGGAACACCACGACCACAAACCGATTGCGCCGCAGCTCGGCCACGACGGCCTGCTCGTAGCCGCCGCTGGCCTCGATGCCGACGCGCCTGACGCGATGCTGTCGCAGCCATGACAGCAGAGCCAGGTGACCTGCGGGCGTATTCTCGACCTGAAGCTGGTCCTTGCGGCCATCGAGCGCCACGTCGAGTTTGTGTTTGCCGGTATCGATACCGGCACAGATCGTGATAGACTTGGCCATCTTCGTCGATCCCTCCCTTGTGATGCGAACCTCGCGTTCGTTCAACCATTCGGGCCCCGATGAAGTACCGATCGCGATCTCGCTACGTTTGCAGCCCTCAAGGCTGTGATGGGTATCGATCCGATCGATCGGCGACCCAGCTCGGGCGGCCACCCGGGCTGGGCCATTCCTCACGGAACGAGGCCACTATAGCGCAACACGCTAATACAAGGATGGGTAGAGCG
>NZ_JBXAMO010000052.1:0-1012 GCF_058800725.1 Tardiphaga sp. GW822-FHT04G09
GTCAGCGACTGGGGTGAAGTCGTAACAAGGTAGCCGTAGGGGAACCTGCGGCTGGATCACCTCCTTTCTAAGGATGGTTCTTCAGGTGCTTGCATCTATCGAACCTCTTTTGAAACATCAGTGGCCAATCATTGGATCAATGATTGAGCTGCATAGGCGGGACACCGCCGTCTTCGTTTCTCTTTCTTCGCGGACGAACACACGCTGGGGCGTGCTCGTGCTGCTTGTTGGCGTTTGATCGCAAGGTCATGTCGATGAGCCGAGCGCAGTCCTTTGTTGTTAGGGCTTGTAGCTCAGTTGGTTAGAGCGCGCGCTTGATAAGCGTGAGGTCGGAAGTTCAAGTCTTCCCAGGCCCACCATATTTGCGCGCTTTGCTTTCAAGGCTGCTGCTGACGTCGACCTTGCATCTGCAAGACGTACTCTTCATTGAGCGTTGAGCATTCGTCTTCTGGAACGGGGGCATAGCTCAGCTGGGAGAGCGCGTGCTTTGCAAGCATGAGGTCGTCGGTTCGATCCCGTCTGCCTCCACCAGAAACTTTGGTTGGATGCTGATGTTGAGATCGTAACAAACATTCAGTGTGTTCACGGAGCGCGCCATATGGGCAGCGCCTGATTTAGTCCGCGTATATAACTTCGCTTGCGACAGTCTGTGGACGTCGCTCGCGGGATTTATGACATCGTAAAGAGGAGATCGTTCCGAGGTTCGGATCTGCAAGCAATTGCGGGTGCCGTAATCATAATCTCCAGGAATTGAGTGCGAACGCCTTGCTTGCAAGGCTTCCGCATCTGCAATTTCTTTTCAACGAAGCTTGACCGCCTCGTTGTCGGTTCGATCTTACGAAGCAAACTGGTCTTTCTTAATCATATCCAGCTGCATGAAGTGCGCACGGCTTGACCGCCGGCGTGCGGATTTTGCGTTCAGGCGCAAAGCAGCATGCAGCAAACTCTGCCGAGTGTGTGGATATTGATAATGAGAGCAATCAAGTGTCTTAAGGGTATTCGGTGGATGCCT
>NZ_JBXAMO010000053.1:0-1000 GCF_058800725.1 Tardiphaga sp. GW822-FHT04G09
TGCCATATCCCGGATGCCGCGTGGTTCGTTCGTCGATGGCGCTGTTGCGGGTCTTGCCGGTTTTGGTGACGGCCTGGTTCTGGGTCACATGCGGCGTCACGCCAATGGCGCGAAGATTGGCGACATGATCGGCCGTGTCGTAGGCCTTGTCTTCACCCGCCGTGATGCGGCGGCCTGCCGCTTTGCGTCTTGCCTTCAGCATGGTCTCCGAAGCGCGGCGTTCGGCGGTGCCATTGGCATGCGTGACCCTGCCGGCCACCGCCAGCCCATGCCGGTTCTCCATGGTGGCGTGGCCCATATAGCAAAGCCTGGCCTCCCGTCCGGCCGCCTTGCGATAAAGCCTGCTGTCCGGGTCGCTGGTGCTGGCATGGGTGTCGTTCTTGCGCTTCTGGCCGTGGAAGTTGACGCCGTCATCATCGTCACCGCTGCCGTCCTTGGGGCGAAAGCTCTTCTGTGAAGCCCAGGCTTCGATCAGCGTTCCATCCACCGAGAAGTGCTCGTCCGACAGCAGCGGCTTGACCTGCGAATGGTTCAGAAGCCTGGTCATGAACTTCGTGAACACATCCCCGTTCTGCAGCCGCTCGCGGTTCTTGGTGAAGGTGGTCGGGTCCCAGACCGGATCGTCCGGCGACAGTCCCACGAACCAGCGGTACAAAAGATTGTAGTCCAGCTGCTCCATCAACTGGCGTTCCGAGCGGATGCCGTAGAACACCTGCAGCAGCAAGGCGCTCAGCAATTGCTCCGGAGGGATCGAAGGACGCCCCTCGCTGGCGTAGAGCCTGCCAAGGCTGCGGTTCAAATCACTCAAAACATCCCGGACAAGGTCCCGAACCTTCCGCAGCGGATGGTTTGCTGGCACACGCTTATCCGGTGCGATGTACGAAAACAGGCCGCCCTGGTCCGTAAACCTGCCACGCATGATCGCCTCCGCCGATTCGAGATGATAAAGTGAATCATCAAGCCCCCTCCGTGGCGAGGGGGTTCTTCAGCAGACTGCTAG
>NZ_JBXAMO010000054.1:0-854 GCF_058800725.1 Tardiphaga sp. GW822-FHT04G09
CTAGGGCCGATCGACATTCAGGATTCCCAAGAGGTTCAATCGCTGATTCATAGGGTTCCGTGATTTGCACGGAGCAGGTGATGGCGACGAAGCGCTACGAATTGAACGAGGCGCAGTGGGTGAAGATTTCGCCGCTGCTGCCGGGCAAAGCGGGCGATGCAGGACGCACAGCGACTGATAACCGGCTGTTCGTGAACGGCTGTTTGTGGGTTCTGCGCTCGGGTGCGCATTGGTGCGACCTGCCGGAACGGTACGGCAAGTGGAAGACGGTACATCGGCGGTTCAGCCGCTGGTGCCATGCCGGGGTCTGGGAACGCGTGTTCACAGCCCTGACGGCAGACCGGGATAATCAGTATCTGATGATCGACAGCACCATCGTTCGCGCTCACCAGCAGGCCGCAAGCGGAAAAGGGGGGCTAAAGATCAGGCGCTGGGGCGTTCCCGAGGTGGGCTGACCACGAAGATCCATATGCTGGCCGATGCACTTGGTCGCCCGCTCCGCTTCATCATCACAGCCGGACAGGCTGGCGACGTCACCCAGGCGCCTGCCTTGCTCCACGACCAGACCGGCGAAGCCGTGCTTGCCGACAAGGCCTATGACAGCAACGCGCTGCGCGCGATCATCGCCGATATGGGGGCAACAGCGGTCATCCCGTCCAACCGAACCCGCAAGGTCATCATTCCGCACGACATCAACGTCTACAGGCAGCGCAATCGGATCGAGCGCTGCTTCTGCCGACTCAAACACTTCCGGCGCTTCGCCACACGCTATGACAGACGAACCTCGCACTTCGCTGGCTTCATCCACCTCGCCGCAGCAATGATCTGGAACCAATGAATGTCGATCGGCCCTA
>NZ_JBXAMO010000055.1:0-787 GCF_058800725.1 Tardiphaga sp. GW822-FHT04G09
GGCAAGCCGAAGGGCTTCTTCTATCTGGATCACCGCACCGTCGACAGCCGCTGCAGCATCATCACCGATACCTATGCCACGCCGGCCAATGTGCACGATTCCATCGTCTATCTGGGTCGGCTCGACCGTCAGCGACAACGCTTCGATCTCAACGTCGGCGCCGTCGGGCTGGACGCCGGCTATGCGACGTCGGGCATCGCCCAGGGGCTGGAGCGGCGCGGCATCCTCGGCGTCACCGGCTATCGCCGGCCGACGCCGCCGCGGCCGGGTATGATGGCCGGCAAGGCATTCAGCTATGAGGCAGAGGTGGACGGCTATCGCTGTCCGCAGGGCCAGCTTCTGGCTTATGCCACCACCGACCGCACCGGTTATCGCCACTACAAGAGCGATCCGTCGATCTGCAAAACCTGCCCGCTGCTGGCTTCCTGCACGTCTAGTCGCAATGCCACCCGCCTGATCACGCGTCATGTCTGGGCCGACGCGCGCGAACGCGCCGATGCGCATCGACTGACGCCATGGGGCAAGCGCGTCTACAAACGCCGCAAGGAAACCGTCGAGCGGTCTTTTGCCGACGCCAAGCAGTTACACGGTCACCGCTACGCCCGCTTCCGGGGCCTCGTCGCTGTCACGTGCCAATGCCTGCTCGCTGCCGCCGCCCAGAACATCAAGAAGATGGCCTTGGCGCTGGCGCCGCGGCCGCTGCTTGCATGAACAATCGGCCAAGCCTGATAAAACAAGCTGCAAAGAAAAACCCCGCCGAAAATCGACGGGGTTTGTCAGTGGTCTG
>NZ_JBXAMO010000056.1:0-738 GCF_058800725.1 Tardiphaga sp. GW822-FHT04G09
CGGAAGGCGGCGTGCTGACGGTGAGTGCGGCGGCCGGCGTGCTGGCGAATGACATCGCGGGTGCGGATGGCCTGGCGGCCGGCGTGGTCGGGGTCCGTGCGGCGGGCCTCGACACCACGACGGCGGTGACGACGGGCGTGGGCGGCAGCATCGCCGGCCTGCATGGCACGCTGACACTGAACGGTGACGGCAGCTACAGCTATCACTCGACGGCGGACAACATCACGTCGAACACGACGGATGTGTTCGTATACACGGTGAAGGACGGCGACGGCGATCTGTCGACGACGACGCTGACCATCAACCTCGCGGACGTGACGATCGTCGCGCCGGCGAACAACGACGTGACGGTGAACGAGAACGCGCTGGACCTGGTGGTTGATGGTGCGGACCTTGCGGCCGGTACGGTGACCGGTTCGCTGCCGGCCTCGACGGCGGAGACGGATGCGAGCAACCAGCTGGCTGCGACCGGCGGGGCCGGGACGCTGCATTATGCGCTGGCGACCGGCGGCAATGCTGCGACGGCGGGGACCTACGGCACGATCGTGGTCCACGATGACGGCAGCTATGTCTATACGCTGACCAAGCCGTATACGGAGACTGCGGCGAACAACGGCACCGACACGGTGAGCCCTGCGGAGACGTTCACCTACAAGGTGACGGATGCGAACGGCAACACCACGACCGGGACCATCAACATCACCATCATCGACGACGTACCGACGGCACATGCCGACA
>NZ_JBXAMO010000057.1:0-706 GCF_058800725.1 Tardiphaga sp. GW822-FHT04G09
TCGCGCACCATGTAGCCACTCTGCGGGTCGGTCCGCGAGACCTTGGTCTCCTTCTCCACCGGCTGGCGCTCTTTGGGCGCGAGCGGCTTCTTGTCGTGCTCTGCGCGGTCCTGATCGATGGCGACATCGAGCGCATCCCAGTAGTCGGCGCGCGATTTGGCGACTACGGCCTTGTCGTAGCGGTTCTTGTTGGCATTGGCCTTGAGATGCGTCGAGTCGGTGTACAGCACCGAGCCGTCGACCAGCCCTCTGGCGATTGCCTGCTCCACGATCGCATCGAAGATGTCCTGCGCTACGCTGGTGTCGTTATAGCGCCGCCGCCGGTTCTGGCTCAGCGTCGAGGCATCGAACACCGGATCGGTCAGTTGCAGCTGCAGGAACCAGCGATAGGCGACGTTGACCTGGATCTCCCGGACCAGTTGCCGTTCGGAGCGGATCCCGAACAGGTAGCCGATGAACAGCGCCTTGAACATCAAGGTCGGATCGAGCGGCGGGCGTCCGTTGTCCGGGCAATAAAGTCCGGTAACGCGGTCATGGATGAACGAAAAGTCGATCACGGCCTCGATCTTGCGAAGCAGGTGATCACGGGGGACCAGGCTGTCGAGCGTTACCATCTCAAGCGCGGTCTGTTGCGGCGAGGGTTTGCGAAGCATGACCCAGTGAATCAAAAGTCCCCGCCATTGGCGAGGACTTTGTCAGCGGTCTG
>NZ_JBXAMO010000058.1:0-528 GCF_058800725.1 Tardiphaga sp. GW822-FHT04G09
GCACCAACCTTACCGAGGCAAACCTCCGCTACCATCCGCTCAAAACCAGCGCGTTGTACCCCGCCGGCGGCTGAACGACCGAGATCATCATCGATCACTTCGATCTCAGACCAACCGAGCGCCGTCAGCCGGTCCCGCATGGCGTATTGCAACGCGCTGCTCTCGCGATTGTGCAACACTTGATGGGCTGAGGATTGACGCACGTAAAGAATCGCCTTGCGCTCCAGATGATGAGGCCTGACCTTGTCAGAGATCATGATCGACCTCCTTCGCGGGCGGCGTCGCTGTCATCGCAGCATGGTCGACGATCAACTGTGTCATCAGGCTCGTGAGGGCCGCCCGGGCTTCCGCCGGCAGTTC
The DNA here is from genome assembly GCF_058800725.1 of Tardiphaga sp. GW822-FHT04G09. Classification (NCBI taxonomy): domain Bacteria; kingdom Pseudomonadati; phylum Pseudomonadota; class Alphaproteobacteria; order Hyphomicrobiales; family Nitrobacteraceae; genus Tardiphaga; species Tardiphaga sp. GW822-FHT04G09. The sequence goes on from NZ_JBXAMO010000058.1 coordinate 361, forward strand.
CAGCCATGCTGGTGCGCCGATGGCGCCGTTCGACAGGCCGCTCCCGAACAGATCCATCTGCTGCTGCGGCCGCGGTTGTCGATTGTGTCGGTATCCGCTCCCTGGCATTGCCGTCTGCCGTGACATGGGTCTCTCCCCGATTCTGGTCGTGAGAGGCTCTGGATGCGC
>NZ_JBXAMO010000059.1:0-517 GCF_058800725.1 Tardiphaga sp. GW822-FHT04G09
GCGTCCTTCCGCTGGAATCCGCAACTCATCGCGCTGTATCGCCGGCTCATCGCCGCCGGCAAGGGACACAAACGCGCCCTCGTCGCCTGCGCCAGAAAGATGCTCATCTTCGCCAATACCGTGGTTGCACGCGGCACGCCATGGCACCGCAATGCTCTCGTCACCAAGGCCGCGCAGATGACGGCTTAATGGTTGCTACGGCCTGACGCTCCGGCCTCATCGCAGATTCGAATTTCAAACAGCCACTGTTCTCCAGTTCGTAGGATGGGTAGAGCGAAGCGAAACCCATCGCTTTCTTCGTCTGCAGTTGATGGGTTTCGCTCCGGCGCAAGCGCGTCTGCGCTCGCCCCATCCTACGGCCTCATCCGATTCAACTGTCAAACAGCCACTGCTTCAGACAACACGTGCTCTTCAGACATGCGTCATCGCCCCTGTTGTTTGCGGCGCGGGGGCGCCGTCGTCCTTTGCATTCCCGCCCCCTGGCGAGAGGGCGTGCGGAACGCCGGGTGCCCGATGC